>NZ_CAXTXI010000003.1:247901-325806 GCF_964248325.1 Agathobaculum sp. Marseille-P7918
ACCCTCTGTGCGATACCGTGCTGGAAACGCTGGCCGCGCACGGCGCGCCGGTGGATATCGTCAAAAAGGCCAAGCCTCATGTGGGTACGGATATTCTGAAAAATGTAGTGCGTGCCATGCGGCGCGAAATCATTCAAAACGGCGGTGAAGTGCGGTTTCACACACGCCTGACCGGTGTTTCGGTCAAAAATGGTACGCTGCGCGGCATACAGGCGGGCGGTGATGAGATTGCCTGCGAGCGGGCGGTGCTGGCCATCGGCCACTCGGCGCGCGATACCTTTGATGCACTGCACCAAAACGGGGTATACTTTGAGCCGAAGGCATTTTCGGTTGGCGTGCGCATTGAGCATCTGCAAAGCGAGATGGACCGCGCGCTGTACGGAAAGTATGCGGGGCATCCGCTTTTGCCGCCTGCGGAATACAACCTGTCCCGCCGCGAGGGCGGACG
This sequence comes from Agathobaculum sp. Marseille-P7918, assembly GCF_964248325.1. NCBI lineage: Bacteria > Bacillati > Bacillota > Clostridia > Eubacteriales > Butyricicoccaceae > Agathobaculum > Agathobaculum sp. Marseille-P7918. The sequence goes on from NZ_CAXTXI010000003.1 coordinate 248,350, forward strand.
AGCCTGCTATTCGTTCTGCATGTGTCCGGGCGGCGTGGTCGTCGCGGCGCAGAGCGAGGAGCATACAGTCGTTACCAACGGCATGAGCTATCATGCGCGCGATGGCAAAAACGCCAATTCCGCACTCGCGGTGTCGGTTGACCCGGCGGATTTTGACGACGGAACGCCGTTCGGCGGCGTGGCCTTGCAGCGACGTATCGAGCGCGCAGCGTTTGCGCAGACCGGGTCGTACCGTGCGCCCTGTCAGCGCGTGGGCGATTTTCTGGCGGGACAGCCGAGCACATGCGCGGGCGTGGTGCAGCCAAGCTACCCGTTGGGTGTGCAGTTTGGCGAAGCAGCGGCCTGTCTGCCATCCTTTGCACAGGATATGCTGCGGGACAGTCTGCCGTATTTCGGAAGAAAAATCCGCGGCTTCGATGCGGCCGACGCGCTGCTGACCGGGCCGGAGACTCGCACGTCCTCTCCGGTGCGTATGAAGCGTGGAGATGATTTGTTCGGTCTTGGCTGCGCGGGGATGATTCCCTGCGGCGAGGGCGCGGGCTACGCGGGCGGTATCATGTCCGCGGCGGTGGACGGCATCCGGGCCGCCCATCGGATTATGGAAGAATTTCAGCCCTTCGATTGAAACGTATAGTTTCAATTAATGGGGATGCGCCGCGCAGCGGCGCGAAAAACCTATAAAAAGTTATATAAAAGAGGCGATACCATTGACCCAACAGGGAACAATTAAAAAGATACTGCCCGGCGGCATGGCGGAAATTGAAGTGACCCGCCGATCGGCCTGCGGGCATGACTGCGCCAAGTGCGGCGGCTGCGGCGGACTGGAGACGCAGACGCTGTACGTCACCGCGCGCAACCGCGCGGCGGCGCAGGTGGGTGAGCGCGTGCTGATTGAGGGCGAAACCGGACAGGTGCTCAGCTATGCAGGCCTGGTGTATTTACTGCCGGTGGTGCTGTTTTTTGTCGGTTACGGCGCGGGCAGCGCGCTGCAAAAGGGCGCGGGCGTATCCGCGCTGTGTGGCGGTGTATTGTTTGCCGCAGGCATCGTGGCAGCGATTCTTTTCAGCCGTGAGATGAAGCGGAAAAACAGCGTGCCGTTTGAAATTACAAAAAAGCTCTGAATTTTTTGTGAATTTTTACTGATTTTGTGCCGTTTGCCCTTGTGCTATCGGAGAAAGTTCGGTAAAATAGATTGAATACGCAAGGCCGTGCGTAAACACGGCGGGAAAGGGTTGTGAAATGTTTGGCTTTATCCGTCCGGTGAAGCCCGAATTGCGGGTAAAAGAGGCAGACCGGTTCCAGCAGGTCTATTGCGGGCTGTGTCATGCAATCCGTGCGCGGTATGGTCGGTTTTATACCCTGTTTCTGAGCTATGACATGACCTTTTTCGCGCTGGTGGCCGGCTGCGGTGAGGAAGTAACCGCACCGCCGTGTCGCAAACGATGCGACGCGCATCCGCTGACGCGTCGTGCATGTGCCGCGCCCGACGAAGCGCTGGAGCTGGCGGCGGATGTGAGCGTGCTGCTCACCTATCACAAATTCCGTGACAGTTTGGCCGATGAAAAAGGACCGAAACGCGCTTTGGCATGGCTGCTGTGTCGTATGGGACGGCGCGGATACGAACGCGCGCGGGCGCGTCTGCCCGAGGCAGATAGCGAAATGGTGCAGGCGCTGGACGATTTGCAGCAGCTTGAACGCGAAAAATGTGATTCGATGGACCGTGCGGCAGACGCTTCTGCACGGCTGACGGCGGCGGCAGTGCCGCACACCGGAGATGCGCGTGAGCGCGTGCTTCGGCAGATGTTTTACCATATCGGGCGGTGGATTTATCTGCTTGATGCCGCACAGGATGTGGCAGAGGATCTGGAACAGGACAATTATAATCCGGTGGCGCTGCGCTATGGCCTGCGCACGCCGGATCTGACAGAGATAAGACAGCCGCTTGAGCGTACGCTGGAGCGGTCGCTCGCCGATATCTGCATGGCGTATGACCTGCTGGATATGGGGCGGGACGCGGACCTGATCCGCAATATTATTTTTCTGGGTATGCCGCTGGTGACGAAACAGGTGCTGGACGGGACGTACCAAACGAACGGAGGATGGGGCAAACATGGATCCCTATAAGGTGCTCGGCGTTACGCCGCAGACAAGCGACGACGACGTCAAACGCGCTTACCGCGAACTGGCGCGCAAGTATCATCCCGACAACTATATCAACAACCCGCTGGCTGATCTGGCGGAGGCCCGCATGAAGGAAATCAACGAGGCCTACGATATGATTATGAACGAGCGCGCGGGTAAAAGCTCGTCCGGTGCGTCGGGCGGACAGCAGTACGGCGGGCAGCAGTATGGCGGCAGCCAGCAGCAGCGTGCTTATTCGGGTGCGAATGCTTCGCTGTACAGCCAAGTGCGGCAGGCGATTAATCAGGGCAATCTGGGCATGGCGGAGGCGCTTTTGCAGCGCGCAAATGGCCGCGATGCCGAGTGGTTTTACCTGATGGGTACGGTATATTACCGCAAGGGCTGGTATGACGAGGCCGCGCGGGCCTATACACAGGCCTGTCAGATGGACCCGTCCAACATGGAATACCGCACTGCGCTCAACAACCTGAACATGTCTGGCGGCTACGGCGGTTATCGCCCCATGCAGGAGGCCAATCTGTGTGACTTCTGCGTGCAGCTGGCGGTCTGCAACTGCTGCCTGAACGCATGCTGCAACGCGGGCTGCTGATATGAAGACGAAGGAAATCGCGCGCGGCGGCCTGCTGGCCGCAGCAGCCGTGGCGCTTTTATATGTAGGCGGAACGGTCACCTATATCGGTCCGGCGGCCTGCCTGGTGGCGGGCGTTGCCTCGGCCGTGCCGCTGCTGCGGCGCGCGCGGCTGAAAACCGCGGTGACGTTGTATCTGGCGGTATCAATCCTGTCTGCGCTGCTTGTGCCGCGCAAGATTGTGGTTGCGGCCTATGTGCTGTTTTGTGGCTTGTATCCTATTGTGAAATTCTGCATAGAGTGCTATGCACCGCGCCGGACGCAGACGAGTATGAAGCTGGCATATTTCAATATCGCGCTGGTGATAGCGGCTGCGCTTGCCGTACTCGTTTTTCTGCCGCAGTTTGCCATTACCGGCTTTGTCCGGATAGTAGCCGTATGGGTTGCTGCCGATATCACATTTATTATCTATGACGTGGCGCTGTCACGGCTGATCGCAATGCTGCGCAGAAGCCTGCCGCCCGATTGAAAAGGGGAAACAATATGAAAAGTATGACCGGCTACGGCCGTGCGAAAGAGGAACGGGACGGCAAGACCATCACGGTCGAGCTGCGCGCCGTCAATCACCGTTATCTGGACTGCACGGTGAAAGCGCCGCGGCAGTACGGCTTTCTGGATGACGCGGTCAAAAAGGCCGCAGCCGCCTGTATTGCACGCGGTAAGGTAGAGGTTTTTGTCAGCGTAGAGGTTGAGGAAGGCGGCGATGTGGCTGTCACGGTCAACCATCAGCTGGCAAAGCGCTATCTGGACGCGCTGCACGACCTGAGTGAGACCTACGGCCTGCGTGACGATGTGACCGTTACAACGCTGGCCAAGCTGCCGGACGTGCTCGGTTCCGAGCGCATTGAGCAGGACGCTGAAGCCATGACGCGCGACGTGCTTGCGGTGTTTGACGAGGCGTGCGACGGGTTTAACCAGATGCGTTTGCGCGAGGGCGAAAAGCTCGCCGAGGATGTGCGCAGCCGCTGCGCGGCGATTGAGCGCATGGTCGGTGAAGTAGAGACGCGCTCGCCTGAGCGGGTCAAGGAATATCGTGAAAAGCTGCTGGCCCGTATGCAGGAGGTGCTGGCGGATACCAGCATCGATGAGACGCGTATCTTGACCGAAGCGGCCATTTATGCGGATAAGACCGCGGTCGATGAGGAAACCGTGCGCCTGCGCAGCCATCTGCACCAGATGGATGAGATGCTCAAAGAGACGCAGCCGGTCGGCCGCAAGCTGGATTTCCTCGTGCAGGAGATGAATCGTGAGGCCAACACCATCGGCTCTAAGGCGAACGATGTGGCCATGGCGCGCATCGTAGTGGATATTAAGAGCGAGATTGAGAAAATCCGCGAACAGATTCAGAATATCGAATAATTTTTTAGGGGGCGGCACGGGTGAAGCTCATTAACATCGGGTTCGGCAATATGGTGGCCTCGTCGCGGCTGATTGCCATTGTCAGTCCGGAGTCCGCGCCGGTTAAGCGCACCGTGCAGGAGGCGCGCGACCGCGGCATGGTAATTGACGGCACCTATGGACGCCGCACGCGCGCCGTGTTGATTATGGACAGCGACCATGTGGTGCTGAGTGCCTTGCAGCCGGAAACAGTGGCGGCCCGTTTTGCAGGCGATGCGGAGGAAGGAGCGAGTGAAGATGCGTAAGGGAACTTTATATGTATTTACCGGCCCGTCGGGCGCGGGCAAAGGGACGTTGCTCTCGCGCCTGCAGGAACAGGATGACCGCCTGTTCTATTCGATTTCCGCGACCACGCGCGCGCCGCGTCCGGGTGAAACAGACGGCGTGCAGTATTACTTTCTCTCCAAGGCGGAATTTGAGGAAAAAATTGCGCAGAACGCCTTTCTGGAGCATGCGCGCTATGTGGATAATTATTACGGCACGCTGGAAGCGCCGGTCAACGAAAAGCTGGAGCAAGGCTTTGACGTGGTTCTCGAGATCGAGGTGCAGGGCGCGATGCAGGTGCATGAAAAGCGGCCGGATGCAGTGATGGTATTCATCGCGCCGCCCTCGTTTGAAGAGCTGGCCGCGCGGCTGCGCGGACGCGGCACCGAGGACGAGGAAAAGGTGCTCAAGCGTCTGGAAACCGCCAAAGAGGAGCTGAAATTCCAGGACCGGTTTGATTATGTTGTTGTCAACGATGAGCTGGACCGGGCCGTGGAGGAACTCAAGGGCATTCTGGCAAAGCGCCGTACATAACGGCGCAGTTCTTTTCATAAATGATACAAAGGGTAATATAAGGAGATTGGATTACTATGCTGAAACCTTCGATGCAGGAACTGATGAAACGTGTGGGCAACCGCTATCTGCTGGTCAATCTGGCTGCGCAGCGCGCTCGTGATATTGCCGATCAGGCGGAGACGAGCGGCGAGCAGCTGCCGGATAAGGCGGTAAAGCTGGCGCTCGATGAGATTGCAGCCGGCACAATTGTCTATCGTCCGGGTCCGAAAACCACGCCGGTGATTGCGCAGAATAATGCGATTGCGGCGGCGATGGTCGATGTGGACGACACCATTGATTTGGATGACGAAGAGGGCGCGGTTTCCGACGAGGATAATGCCGAAGTGCAGGAGGAGGAAGAAACCCGCCGTCTGGACGAGTTTGACGACCATGAGCTGGACGAAGGCGATGTGCCGGAGGAGGACCGCTGAGCCATGCTTCTGGCTGGGAAAACCGTGGTGCTGTGCGTGACGGGCGGCATCGCGGCCTATAAAGCCGCCGACCTGACCAGCAAACTGCGTCAGGCGGGGGCGACGGTGCGTGTGCTGATGACCGAATCAGCCACGCAGTTCATTTCTCCCATCACGTTTGAAACCCTATCCGGATATCGCACGGTGGTGGACACCTTCGACCGCAACTTTGCGTGGGAGGTGGAGCATATCTCGCTGGCGAAAGCCGCGGATGTGTTTGTTATCGCACCCGCAACCGCGAATATTATTGCCAAAGCGGCGCACGGCATTGCGGATGATATGGTTTCGACCACGCTGCTGGCGACCAAAGCGCCGGTTGTCATCGCGCCTGCGATGAACACCGGAATGTACGACAATCCGGTCACGCAGCAAAATCTGAACACTCTGCGTGCGCGGGGATTTCACATCGTCGACCCGGCGGCGGGACACCTCGCCTGCGGCGATACGGGGCGCGGCAAGCTGCCGGATACGCCGACGCTGCTGCACGGCATCGAGCAGGCGCTCACGCCGCAGGACCTCAAGGGACTGCGCGTGCTGGTGACCGCCGGACCCACGCAGGAGGCGCTTGACCCGGTGCGCTTTCTGTCCAACCATTCGACGGGCAAGATGGGCTACGCCATTGCGGCGCGTGCAGCCATGCGCGGAGCCGAGGTGACGCTGGTCTCCGGCCCGACTGCGCTGCAAACGCCACCCGGCGTTGAGCGCGTGGACATTGTCTCGGCGCGCGATATGTACGACGCAGTGATTTCCCGCGCGGACACGCAGGATATCATCATCAAGGCCGCCGCGGTGGGCGATTACCGGCCGGCGCAGACGGCAGACGAAAAGCTGAAAAAGAGCGATGATGATTTGTCCGTCGCTCTGGTGCGAAATCCGGACATTCTGGCCGAGTTGGGGCGGAATAAACGTCCGGGACAGCAGCTTTGCGGCTTTGCGATGGAGACGCAGAATCTGCTGGAGAACGCCGTCGACAAGCTGCGCCGCAAAAACTGCGATATGCTGGTCGCCAATTCTTTGCGCGACAAGGGTGCGGGATTCGGCACAGACACCAACGCTGTGACGCTGCTCTTTGCGGATGGGACGCGCGAAAACCCACCGCTCATGCCCAAAGAGGACGTGGCGGACGTGATTTTTGACCGCCTGCTGGCCATGCGGGCAAACTAAACTGGAAAGAGAAAGGAGTATAGCGGTTGACGGAACAGATTTGCGCGGTCGCCGTGGACGCCGCGACCTACGCCATCGACAAGCTGTACTCCTACCGTGTGCCGGACGAGCTGCGGGAACAGGTGCAAATCGGCACCCGTGTTCTCGTGCCGTTCGGCTTTGGCAATAAACGGGCGGAAGCGGTTGTACTCGCGTTCCGAGAGGATGCGGGCGGACACAAGCTCAAACCGGTCATCGAAGTGCTGGACGACACGCCGATTTTGACCGCGCAGCAGCTCAAGCTCGCCGCGTGGATGCGCGAGCGGCTATACTGTACGTTTTTCGACTGCGTGCACGTCATGCTGCCCGCGGGACTGTGGTTTAAGCGCAACGAGACGTACACCCTCGCACCCGACATCGACCTTGCCGCGCTGCGGCAGCGGGACGGGGACGCGGGGCGCGTGCTCTCGCTGTTTGACCAGCCGGGGCAAACGCTGGCGGTATCCGATATCCGGCAGCGGCTGAGCGGCAAGAGCGTCACCCGTGTGCTGGATGCGCTGACAGGCGAGGGCGTGCTGATTTACCACAGCAATACCGTGCAGAAATCGGGTGACAAGACCGAGAAGATGCTTGCGCTCGACATGGAGGCGGGGGAGGCGATGGCGCGCATCAGCCGCCGCAGTCCTGCACGGCTGGATGTGGTGTCGGTGCTGGCAGACGGCGGCTGGATGAGCCAGAAAGAGTTGGTTTACATGACCGGCGTGACCGATGCGGCGCTGCGCGACATGGTGAAGAAGGGCATGCTGCGTACGCGGCAGGAGGAACGCCTGCGCACGCCGGACTTTTCCGAGGTGCCGCCTGCACCGCCTCCGGTACTCAGCACACAGCAGCAGCAGGCGTATGACGGCCTTGCTGCTTTGATGGACGAGGACGCACCGCGCGCGGCGCTGTTGTTTGGCGTAACCGGCAGCGGCAAAACGCAGGTGTATCTGAAGCTCATTGCGCACGCGCTTGAGCAGGGCAAAAGCGCAATTGTGCTTGTGCCTGAGATCGGTCTGACGCCTCAGGTCATGCGGCAGTTTGCCGCACAGTTTGGCGACACAGTTGCTGTGCTGCACTCCGCGCTGTCGGCCGGAGAACGGTATGACAGCTTCAAAAAAATTAAATCCGGCCGCGCGCGCGTCGTTATTGGGACGCGCTCGGCGGTGTTCGCGCCGGTTGAGCGCCTTGGGGTGCTCATCCTCGACGAGGAGCAGGACGGTGCGTATAAATCCGAGCAGTCCCCGCGCTACCATGCGCGCGACGTGGCAAAGTACCGCGCTGCACACGAAAGTGCGCTGCTTGTGCTCGGCTCCGCGACCCCGTCGGTAGAGACGTATTACGGGGCAAAGCAGGGCAAATATCCGGTGTTTTCGCTCACCGAGCGGTTTATGGGAACCAGCCTGCCCGAGGTGCAGATTGCAGATTTGCGCGGACAGGCCCGCGAAGGGCGCAGCGGTGTCATCGGTCAGCAGCTGGAAAGCGATCTGATTGACACGCTGAACAAGGGAAAACAGTCGATTCTGTTCCTCAACCGGCGCGGCAACAGCCGCGTGATTGGTTGCGCGCTGTGCGGCTGGGTGCCGGAATGCCCGTCGTGTTCGACAAGCATGACTTACCACTCGGCTTCCGGCCGTGCGATGTGTCACTATTGCGGCGCATCGGTTAAAATCACAGGCACCTGTCCGGTCTGCGGCGGCACCAGTTTGTTCACTGAAACACCCGGCACGCAGCGGGTCGAACAGGAATTGCACGAAAAATTTCCGTCCGCGCGCGTACTGCGCATGGATGCGGACACGATGACCACCAAGGGCGCGCACGAAAAGCTGCTGACACAGTTTGCAAAGGGCGGCGCGGACATCCTGCTCGGTACGCAGATGGTGACCAAGGGGCTGGATTTCGAGAACGTGACACTCGTCGGCGTGCTGGATGCCGACCAAAGTCTCTATGCGCAGGACTACCGCGCGCGCGAGCGCACGTTTTCGCTCATCACGCAGGTGGTTGGACGCGCGGGACGGCGATTCGATACGGGCAAGGCGGTTATCCAGACATACAGCCCGACGCATTCGGTCATCCTGACCGCCGCGCGGCAGGACTACGAAGCGTTTTACGAGCGTGAGATGGAAACGCGTCAGGCGCTGCAATGCCCGCCGGTCTGCGACTTGACCGTGCTGACCGCAGTGGGTGAGGTTGAACAGCAGGTGCTGGCAAGTCTGCTTTCCCTCAAAACCCGTCTGCAAAGCCTGATGGAAGGGCAGTATGCGGACGTGAAAGCGCCTGTGCTGGGTCCGGCGGCGGCGCAGATGGTCAAGGTGATGGGGCGATACCGCTATCATCTGACCATGCGCGCACAAAATACGGCACGCTGGCGCGCACTGATTGCAGGCGTCATGCGTGAGTTTTTGCAGGACAGCAAAAACCGGGGAATCACCTTGTTTGCAGACGAAAACCCCGATCTATAGCTTCGATTGGGATATACAGTCCCAATCGAGGGGATGCACCGCGCAGCGCGCGGATGCATCCAAAGCTGCGCAAAGCGCGCCTTGCAGGCACACTTTGCTGCGCACTGGTATAAAAACCGTGATACATGCTCCCGGTTTTTTATGCAAAGCAAGATGTTATCTTGCTTTGCGAATAAATGCGCGCCGAGGGCGCGGAGGAAACGATATGCATCAATCATTTACCATCCGTCGGGCAGTGGCAGACGATGCGGCTGCGCTGCTGGAAATATATGAGCCGTACATCACGGATACGGTTATCACATTCGAATATGAGGTGCCCGCGGCAGAGGAATTTGCCGCGCGCATCACGGACACGCTCACGCAGTTTCCCTATCTTGTGTGCGAATGGGACGGAAAGCCGGTCGGCTATGCTTATGCGCATCACATTCGTGAGCGCGCGGCATACGACTGGGCGGTCGAGCTTTCGATTTATCTTGCGCCTGCGGCGCAGGGATACGGCGTTGGTACGGCGTTGTACCGCTGCCTCATCGATCTGCTGGAAAGGCAGAATGTACGTATTTTGTACGGCTGCGTCACGCTGCCGAACGAAAAAAGCCGATGCCTGCACGAAAAGCTGGGCTTTGTACTCACGGGCGTGTGGCATGGTTCGGGCTGGAAGTTTGAGCGGTGGCACGACGTGGGATGGTTTGAAAAGCGTATGGGCGGGGACGGACCGGCGCAGCCGGTCGTGCCGTTTCCCAAACTCGAAGAAGAAAAAATACAGGAATGTTTGCGCCGGTATACGGCAATGCTGAAGGATGGAGGACTGAACTGACATGGCACTTCGTAAAATTCTGACACAGGGCGATGAACAGCTTTTGAAGCACAGCCGCAAGGTGGAAAAATTCGATGCGCGTCTGCACACGCTGCTCGACGACATGCGCGAGACGCTGGAGGATTCGGGCGGCGTCGGTCTTGCCGCACCGCAGGTCGGTGTATTGCGCCGTGTGGTCGTGCTGCTGGACGTTAACACCGAGCCGGAGGAGCTGATCGAGCTGGTCAACCCTGAGGTGATCGAAACGCGCGGAGAGCAGCGCATCGTTGAGGGCTGTCTGTCCGTGCCGGGCGTATACGGCTATGTTACCCGCCCGACCTGGGCCAAAATCCGTGCGCAGGACCGCGACGGCAACTGGTTTGAGCGCGAGGGCGAGGGCATTGTCGCACAGTGCTTCTGCCATGAGACCGAGCATCTCGACGGCCATCTGTTTACCGAGAAGGTAGAGGAGTATGTCGATCCCGAGGACTTGCAGCAAGGCGATGAGGGCGATGCGGAATGAGAATCGTATTCATGGGCACGCCGGATTTCGCCGTGCCGAGCCTGCAGGCGCTCATTGACGCGGGACATGAGGTGTGTGCGGTTTACACTCAGCCCGATAAGCCGCAGGGCCGCAAGCAGATTCTGACCCCGCCGCCGGTGAAAACGCTGGCGCTGGAGCATAACATCCCGGTTTATCAGCCGCAGACGCTCAAAAACGAGGACGAACAGGCGCGGCTGCGCGCGCTTGCACCTGAGGTTATCATTGTGGTGGCCTATGGCAAGCTGCTGCCGAAGGCTGTGCTGGATATCCCGCCGCGCGGATGCATCAATGTGCATGGTTCGCTGTTGCCGCGCTGGCGCGGCGCCGCGCCCATTCAGTGGTCGGTCATTGCGGGCGACCAAAAAGCAGGCGTGACGACCATGCTGATGGCGGAGGGGCTGGACACGGGCGACATGCTGCTGAAGTACGAAACCGAGGTCGGCGCGCGGGAGACCGCGGGCGAGTTGTTCGACCGGCTGGCGCAGGCGGGCGCGGAACTTCTGGTGCGTACCATTGTCCAACTGGATACCATCGTTCCTACCCCGCAGGATGACAGCCAAAGCTGCTATGCGCACATGCTGGATAAGCAGATGGCGGTGATCGACTGGTCCAAGTCCGCGCATGAGATTGATTGTCTGATTCGCGGGCTTAATCCGTGGCCAGTCGCCCTGACGACGCTGGATGGCGCGCGGGTTAAGGTGTATGCGGCGCAGCCGGTGGACGGCAAAGGCAAGCCGGGCGAAGTGCTGGTGAGCGATGCGAAAAAGGGGCTTGTGGTCGCGTGCGGCGCGGGGGCGCTGGCACTCGAAGAGATTCAACTGGTTGGCGGCAAACGCATGAAGAGCGCGGATTTCCTGCGTGGTCATGCGGTGGAGAAAGCAACCGTTTTGGGCGAATCAAAGGAGTAAATTATGCCTTATTTTGGTTATTACGGTATCGATATGTATTATATCGTGCTGGTGGTTCCTTGCATCATTCTGGCGTTCTGGGCGCAGAGCAAAGTCAAAAGCACCTTCGGTAAATATTCGCAGGTGCTCAATCGCCGCGGTTTGAGCGGCGCGCAGGCGGCGGATGCCGTGCTGCGGGCGAACGGCGTGACCGGCGTGCGTATCGAGCGCGTGTCCGGTCGCTTAACCGACCATTTTGACCCGCGCTCGAACGTTATTCGGTTGTCGGACGCAGTGTATGACTCGACCTCGGTCGCGTCGGTCGGCGTGGCCGCACACGAGGCGGGACACGCGGTGCAGCACGCGGTTGGTTATTTCCCCATCCGGCTGCGCTCGGCCATCATTCCACTGACGCAGTTCGGATCGATGGCGGCGTTCCCGCTGATTCTGCTCGGTTTGGTGTTCAATTCCGAGGTGTTTATCAATGTCGGTATTCTAGCGTTCGCACTTTCGACCGTATTTCAGCTGGTGACGCTGCCGGTCGAGCTGGACGCATCGCGTCGCGCGCTGGCGGCCATCCGTGAGCGCAATCTGCTTTACGAGGACGAATATCCGATGGCGAAAAAGACACTGACCGCCGCCGCAATGACCTATGTCGCCGCGCTTGCGGTATCGCTCGCGCAGCTTTTGCGACTGCTGCTGATTTTTGGAGGACGGAGACGAGATGACTGACAAACGCCCGCGCACGGCGCGCGAAGCCGCAGCCTTTGCGCTGTTTGCAATGGACGAGGACGGCGCGTGGTCGGACGGCGCGCTGCATCAGTGTCTTGCCCGCGCGGCGCTCGAAAACCGGGACGCGGCGCTGGCCTCCCGGCTGGTGTACGGCACGGTGCAGAACGAGCTGCTGCTGGACTGGTATCTGCGGCGCTTTTCCAGTGTGCGGCTCAAGAAAATCGCGCCGCGCGTGCGCATCTGCCTGCGCATGGGACTGTATCAGCTGATTTTGATGGATAAAATCCCGCCGCACGCCGCAGTCGCGGAGACAGTGGAGCTGGTGCGGCGGTACTGCCGTGCAGACAGACGCACGGTTTCGTTTGTGAACGCCGTGCTGCGGCACGCGGCGGATGCCGTACAGAGCGGCAGCCTGCCCGTGCTCGACTGCCCGGACAAGGAAAGCTACTATGCGTTGCGGTACAGCCATCCCGAATGGCTGGTGCGTCTGTGGTCGGCGCAGTTCGGGCAGAAAATGGCCGAAAAGCTGTGTCAGGCGGACAACGCGGACACGCCGGTGTCCGTGCGGGTCAACCTTTTGAAAACCACGCCGGAGGCCGCGCGCGCGGCGCTTGAAAGCGCGGAGATGGCCGTGCAGGTGCATCCGGCGTTTGACGACATTCTGCTTTGCACCGGCGGGGACGCGGCGGCAACGCCTGCGTTTCAGGCGGGCGAAATCACCGTGCAGGATGCGGCAAGCGCGCTCGCGGCTGCGGTGGCCGACCCCAAGCCGGGTGACACGGTGCTGGACTGCTGCGCCGCGCCCGGCGGCAAGAGCTTTGCCATGGCAGGGCGCATGCAAGGGCACGGTAGCGTTACTTCGTGCGACATATACGAACATAAGCTGACCCGCATCCGCGAGGGCGCGCAGAGGCTGGGGCTTGCGAATATCCAGACTGCTTTGCAGGATGCTTCCGCGCCGCGCGAGGAATGGAAGGGCACAGCAGACGTAGTGCTGTGCGACGTGCCGTGCTCGGGGCTGGGTATTATCCGCAAAAAGCCCGAAATCCGCTACAAAGACCCGGCGGAACTGGAAAATTTGCCCGCCTTGCAGGCGAAAATTTTGCAAAACTGCGCGCAGTATGTGAAAGAAGGCGGCACGCTGGTCTATTCGACCTGCACGATTTTGCAGCGCGAAAACGAGGACATTGTCCGCGCATTTCTGGCGGCGAATCCGTCGTTTGAAGCTGTGCCGTGGGAGCATAAGGTATGCGGCGCACGCGAGGACGGCATGGTGACACTGCTGCCGCCCGTACATCAGACCGACGGTTTTTTTATCGCCAAAATGAGGAAGAAGAACGCATGACAGAAATCAAGTCCCTGACAATCGAAGAACTGAAAGCCGAGCTTGCCCAGATGGGCGAAAAACCTTTCCGCGCGGGACAGATCTTCAAATGGCTCCACCAAGGGGTAGAGTCCTTTGAAGAGATGTCCAACCTGTCCAAAGACCTGCGCGCGCGGCTTGCCGAACGCTTTGTGCTGACTGTGCCGCAGGTGGCGCGCAAGCAGGTCAGTCAGGTGGACGGTACGGTCAAATACCTGTGGTGGCTGCGGGATGGCGACTGCGTCGAGTCTGTTTTGATGCACTACGAGCATGGCGTGTCGGTCTGCGTATCCACGCAGGTCGGCTGCCGGATGGGGTGCAAGTTCTGCGCTTCTGGATTAAACGGACTCAAACGCCACCTGTCCGCAGGAGAAATCCTCGATGAAGTGTTGTTTATGCAGAAGGACAGCGGTGAGACGGTGTCCAACATTGTGCTGATGGGCACGGGTGAGCCGCTCGATAACTACGATAACGTGCTCAAATTCCTGCATCTGGTCAGCTGTCCCGAGGGCATCAATATCGGACAGCGCCATATTTCCTTGTCAACAAGCGGAATTGCTGATAAAATAGAGAAGCTGGCGGGAGAAAAATTGCAGATAACCTTATCGGTGTCGCTGCACGCACCGGACGACGAGACGCGCTCGTCTATCATGCCGGTGAACGACGCGTATCCGGTCGAGCGGCTGATGCGTGCCTGTCGATACTACTTTGACACGACCGGGCGGCGCATTTCCTACGAGTACATGATGGCGCGTGATAAGACCGACCGCCCATGGCAGGCGGAAAAGCTGGCTGCGCTCCTGCGCGGCAGGCCCGCGCACGTCAATCTCATTCCGCTCAACGAGGTGGCGGAAAGCCCGCTGCGGCCTTCGCGGCCCGAGGCGGTGCGCCGTTTTCAGCAGGCGCTGGAAAAGCGCGGCGTGACTGCGACCGTGCGCCGTCGGCTTGGCCCGGACATTGATGCCGCCTGCGGCCAGCTGCGCCGCAGAGAACTGCAAAAACAGCAGAGTTAAGCCCGGTTTTATCAAGACCGGATACCCGAACGGGAGATATCATCCTTACAAGACACTGGAGGTGTTCCTATGGAATGGTTTGGCTTGACGGACAGAGGCCGTGTGCGCCCGACCAATCAGGATATCTATCAAATCGAAGCGCGGGAGGATAACCAGACCGTGCTGCTTGTCGTGTGCGACGGTATGGGCGGCGCGAACGCGGGCAACGTGGCCAGCCGCTTTGCCGCGCAGTCGTTCATGGAGGCAGCACGCAGTGCGTTGAATGATGCGTTGGATGCGCAAAAAAGGCAAACACTGCTGTCATATGCGCTGGTGCAAGCCAATGACACGGTGTTTTCGCTTGCCGGACGGCAGCCCGAATTTCGCGGCATGGGTACCACGCTGGTTGCGGCGCTGGTACAGGGCGAAGAGGCAACCATCCTGAATGTCGGGGACAGCCGCGCCTACTTATTCGACGGTACACGTCTGCACCAGCTGACCGAGGATCACTCCTATGTCGAGGAGATGCGCCGTCAGGGCCGCATCACCGAAGCGGATGCCCGCACGCACCCGCAAAAAAATCTGATCACCCGTGCGGTCGGCGTGGAGCCGGACGTGGACGGCGATCTGTTTGAAGCACGGCTCGCGCCGGGCGAGATTCTGCTGCTTTGCTCGGACGGGTTGACCGGCATGGTCGAGGACGAGAAAATCGCGCAGACACTGAAAGATGCCAAAACGCTCGCGCTGGCGGGCGATGCGCTGCTGACCCTCGCGCTGGAGGGTGGCGGCCGCGATAATATCACGGTTGCGCTGTTCACCCGCGGCGCGGAAGAGGAGGCGTAACCCCCTATGGATAAATATATCGGCAAATTGCTCGGCGGCCGGTATGAGATCATTGATGTGGTCGGCGTGGGCGGCATGGCGGTCGTTTATCGTGCGCGCTGCCATGTGCTCAACCGCTATGTCGCCGTCAAAATTCTCAAGGACGAATATGCCAAGGACCCGGATATCCGTAAGCGATTCTCGATTGAATCGCAGGCGGTCGCCAAGCTCAGCCATCATAACATCGTGTCGGTATATGATGTTGGCAGCGAAAACGGCACGGATTATATCGTTATGGAACTGATTGAGGGCATCACCCTCAAGGAATATTTGCAGAAAAAGGGCCATTTGAACTGGCAGGAGGCCGTATTCTTTGCAGAGCAGATCTGCCGTGCGCTCATACATGCGCACTCCCGCGGCATCATCCATCAGGACATTAAGCCGCAGAACGTTATTATTCTGCGCGACGGTACAGCAAAGCTGACCGACTTCGGCATTGCGTCCTTTGCAACCACGCAGGAAACCCGCGTGGTACAGGAAGCTATCGGCTCGGTGCATTATATCTCGCCCGAGCAGGCGAAAGGCTCCAAAATTGACTACCGGACGGACATTTACTCGCTGGGCGTTGTGATGTACGAAATGCTCACCGGCAAGCTGCCGTTCGAGGGCGAAACGGCCCTGCAGGTTGTCATGCAGCACCTGAACGCTGTACCGCTCACGCCGAGTGAGCTTATGCCCGGCATCCCCAAGGGACTGGATGAGATTGTGATGCACGCCATGTGCGCGAACATCAACAAGCGATATGCTTCGGCGGAGGCGCTGTACGCGGATTTGGAGCAGCTCAAGAACGATGCACAGACGCGCTTCGGCTATGCCTATACGGATGACGAAGCGGGTGAAACACAGGTCATCGGCCGCGACGTGCAGCGTGCGGCGCGCCGTACAGCCGCGCAGGAACAAGCGGCGCACGCGGCTGCGCAGCGGCGTGAGACCGCCACAGCGGTGCGTGAGCCGGAAGGCTTTTTTGAGCGCTTGGCTGAGCGGCCGGGACTGGCCGCGGGCATCGCGGTGGCAGTCGTGGCGGTGATTGCACTGGTAGTGGTCGGTCTGTTGATTGCCACGGGCGGCAATGGCGAGGAAAAGCTGACGGTGCCGTCGCTTGTCGGGCAGACAATCGACGACGTGATGGCTGATTCGACTTATACCGGTCAGTTTACCATTCAGGAGGCCGCGGAACGGCAGGAATCCGATCGGCCGGTCGGTGAGATTCTGGAACAGGACCCTGAACCGGGAACCAAGGTTACAAAAGGCGCGATTATCACGCTGACCGTATCTGCGGGCGGCGATAATGTCAGCGACACGTATAAGATCATTGACTTCAAGGGCCGCACGCTGGAATATGCGCAGACCATGTTGGACGAGCATGGCGTCAGCTATCAGACGCAGGAGGAATACAGTGATGAGGTCGAAGCGGGCAAAATCACCCGCACTGATCCCGCTGCTGGAGAAGAACTGGAAAAAGGTGCGACACTGACCATCTACCTGAGCAAGGGTAAGGAAGAGAAGAAGGCCACGGTGCCCAATCTGTATGGTCTGTCGCAGAGCGCTGCGGAGAAGGCGCTGACGGATAAGGGACTGGTGCTCGGAA
This sequence comes from Agathobaculum sp. Marseille-P7918, assembly GCF_964248325.1. Taxonomy (NCBI): domain Bacteria; kingdom Bacillati; phylum Bacillota; class Clostridia; order Eubacteriales; family Butyricicoccaceae; genus Agathobaculum; species Agathobaculum sp. Marseille-P7918. The sequence goes on from NZ_CAXTXI010000003.1 coordinate 265,232, forward strand.
CGGTTGATCAGGTGGAAAGCTCCGCGTCCGTTGGTACGGTTGTCTGGCAGTCGGTGAGCAAGGACACGGAGGTCAGCCAAGGAACCGCGGTCAACATTCAGATTTCCAAGGGGAAGAGCGAGCAGCCCACCACACCGGATGATTCGGATCAGGAAGAAAAGCCGGATACCGGCGGTGAGAGCAGCGGCGGCAATGGCGGCAGCACGCAGGAGCCGACCACACCGACCACCGGTTCTGCAACCGTCCCGGTGACGCTGCCGGATAATACGGACATGGCTCATGTGGTCATTTCGGTGGATGGCGTGGTGCAGTATGACGAGACGCATGAAACCAGTCTGGGCAGCATTTCAGTACCGTTGACCAGCACGCCCGGACAGCATGAGGTTACGGTCAGCGTGGACGGTGTATCCAGCTCGCAGACCTATACGTTCAGCTGACGGGAGGGGCGAAGGTTTGATCGAAGGGATCATTCTCAAAGGCATCGGCGGGTTCTACTATGTGGACACCGCCGAAGGCCTGATTGAGTGCAAGGCGCGCGGGCGCTTTCGGAAAACGGTGGGCAAGCCCATCGTGGGAGACCGCGTGACGCTCGAAATTCAGCCGGAGGACGGTACGGGCTATCTGCTCGACATTGCGCCGCGCAAAAACAGTCTGGTGCGGCCCGCGGTGGCCAATCTTGACCTGCTGGTGGCAGTCGCCTCGGCCGCGCCGCCTGTGACCGACCCGTTTTTGATTGACAAGGTGACGGCGATTGCGGTGCATAAGGAGATCGACGCATTGGTGGTCATCAATAAAACGGACGAAAATCCGGGAGACGAGCTGTTTGAAACCTATCAGAAAAGCGGCATTGATGTGCTGCGCGTCAGCGCACTGACCGGCGACGGTATCGACGCGCTCAAAGAGCGTTTGCGTGGGCGGGTGACTGCCTTCGCGGGCAATTCTGGCGTGGGCAAGTCGAGCGTACTGAACCGCATCGACCCGCAGTTCGGTGCGGCGGTCGGCGCGATTTCCGACCGCATCGGACGCGGCAAGCATACCACGCGGCACGTCGAGCTGCACCCGATTGCGGGCGGCGGGTATATTGCGGATACCCCCGGCTTTTCCTCGTTTGAGACCGAGCAGATGGATCTGGTGCTGGCGGAGGATCTGCAATATGCGTTTCCTGAGTTTGAACCCTATCTGGGTCAATGTCAGTTTACCGGCTGCGCCCATGTAAAAGAAAAGGGCTGCGCAGTGCTGGCGGCGGTGGAAGCGGGGGAGATTGCCAGAAGCCGCCATGAAAGCTATGTGAAGCTGTACGACAGCGTAAAGGATTTGAAGCAATGGGAGATTTCCAAGGGCGGCACGCGCTGATTTTTGCGGCCGCGCCCGAAACCGAATATGGTTACATCCGCGCGTTTCTGGCAGAGCACCCGGACGCGCTTATTGCCTGTGCGGACGGCGGTCTGCGCCATGCGCGCGCGCTTGGACTGCATCCGGATTTTATGATTTCAGACTGCGATTCCATGCCGGAGGTCGAGGGTGCGGAGGTCATTCGCCTGAAGCCGGAAAAGGATGACACGGATACGCAGGGCTGTCTGCGTGAGGTATTTCGCCGCGGCTGCACCGAGGCGACGCTCGTCTGTGCGACCGGCGGGCGCATCGACCACATGCTGGCCAACCTGTCGCTGCTGGAAGAAGCATATGCCATGGGCGGGCATCTGACCGTGCTCGATCGGCAAAACCGCATCGTTTTGCATGAGGGCGGCTGCCGGAAATTCAAAATGCCGGCGGCGTACCGCTATTTCTCCATTGTGCCGCTGGATGCTGTGCTGCATGGCGTGACGATTGAAAATGCAAAATACCCGCTGCGTGACGCAACGATCACGCGCGCGGGCATGATCACCATTTCCAACGAGGCTACGGCAAACGAGGTTGTTACAGTTGAAATCCGGGACGGGCGTGCGCTCGTCGTCTTTTCGCGCGACTTTGACTGCGCTTTGTGAAATATCCACACCAAAACCGCCCAAACCGGCGGTTTTTTCTATTCTTCTGTTTTGCAGTTTTGCAGGCGCGGACTTGCAAAAATAAACCGGCAGGCATATAATAAAACCATAGAGAGACGAAAAGGGAGTGCTGAGCAGTGGCATTGAAACCGATTTCCAGAATCGCGGCGGGGGTACAGGCATCGACGACGCTTGTCATCGACTCGCTGTTCAAGCAGATGAAGGCAGAAGGCAAGGATGTGGTCGGCTTTGGCGCGGGCGAGCCGGATTTTCCGACTCCGGAGCACATCAAGCAGGCAGGTATTGAAGCGATTGAGAACAACCAGACCCGCTATACGCCGGCAGCCGGCCTGATGGAGCTGCGTGAGGCAGCGTGCTACCGACTGAAGGCAGATTTCGGTCTGGACTATGAGCCGAAGCAGATTGTCGTGGCTTCGGGCGCGAAGCACTCGGTTTATATCGCGCTGATGACGCTGTGCAACCCGGGCGATGAGGTCGTCATCGCGGCGCCCTACTGGGTCAGCTATTCGGAAATGGTACAGCAGGCGGGCGCGGTGCCGGTGATTGTGACGGCGGAAGAAGAGCAGGATTTCAAGATTACCGCGGCGCAGCTGGAAGCGGCTATCACGGACAAAACCAAGGTGTTTATGCTCAACTCGCCATGCAATCCGACGGGCATGGTTTACACCCGCGAGGAGCTGGAAGCGATTGCGGAGGTCTGCTGCCGCAAGAACATCTATGTTATCGCGGATGAAATCTACTGCAATCTGGTCTATGACGACATTGAGTTTGTCTCCTTCGCATCGCTGAATGAGGATGTGAAGAACCGCACCATCATCGTCAACGGCGTATCCAAGAGCTACGCGATGACCGGCTGGCGCATCGGTTACAGCGCTTCCAACCCGGAACTCGCGCGCGTGATGAGCAATTATCTGAGCCATTCGACTTCTGCCCCCTCGACCATTTCGCAGTATGCAGCGATTGTGGCGCTCAAGGGTCCGCAGGAGGATATGCAGGTGATGAAGAAGGCGTTCGAGGCGCGCCGCGATCATTTGGTTGAGCGCATGAACCGCATCGAAGGTGTTTCCTGCATCAAGCCGCAGGGCGCGTTCTATGTTATGATGAACATGAAGAACTTCCTTGGCAAGACCATGTACGGCAGAAAAATCGAGAGCGCGGAGGACTTTGCGCAGCTCTTCCTTGAAAAGGGCTTGGTTGCGACTGTGCCTTGCACCGCGTTTGCCGCACCGGGCTTTGTCCGCTGGAGCTATGCGACCTCGCTGGCGGAGATTGACAAGGGCCTTGACCGGCTGGAGGAGTTCATCAAGAACGCATAAAATGAACCATATCAAAAGGACGTGCTTTTGCACGTCCTTTTATTGTATCAAAGTGGCGAAAGCAGCGGCAGCAAAAGCCGGTATTCGGTGAATTCTCCGCTGGTGTATACTTGCTTGAGCTTAAAGCCAAAGTGAAGATACATCGGCACGTTTTCGCGCGACAGCGTCTCGAGCGCAATTGCCGGATAGCCCTGCGCGGCGGCGTGCTCAATAGCACCTTCCAGCAGCTCTCGCGCAATGCCCGTACCGCGGTAGGGCTTTGCCACCGCAAACTGCGCGATATAATACGGTCGGCCGCAATAGCGCTTGTACCAGTTTGCGCTGTGTACCGCCAAAACCGGACGGCTGTTGCGCATAATTTGCGTCAGCAGAGAATTGGGGATGTCTCGCAGTACGCGGCTGTGACGCAGAGCATAGAAAAACTGCCCAATTGGGCCGAAGCGGGACAGGCGGCGCGGGTCTGCGCCGACGAGCGCGCCAGCCAGTGATCCGTCCGGTGCGTCGCATACGAATACATCCCCGCGGGAGAAAAAGTAGTTTTGTCCAAGGCTGAGAACAGTCGGGCCGATTTTTCGGGCGGTTTCCGGGTCAATGCCGGAAAACTGCTGCTGCAATTCCTGTTTTTCGTAAAACTGGTCAAACATCAGCGCGGCCAGTGCCGCGCGGTCCTCCTGCCGGGCTTTTCGCATGCCGCGCACCTCCTGTATCCCTTGCTGCCCTGATGATAGCATGTGTTTTCACATCCGTCAAGCGACAGGGCGGGGCGGCGTGTCAAATACACGGGGCAGGGTGGGAAATTCTTTGTTTATTGTTACAATATATGCGCGAAACAGGGCGATTTGGCTTGAAATGCGCCGTGTGCAGTGTTAAAATAAATAAGCTGTATAATTGTCTGACCGTTTGCTGTTGCAATCCAAAAAAGACAGAGTTGAAAGGACGACTGACATGAATAACGTGTATGAAAGCCCGCTGTCCTCGCGCTACGCTTCGGAAGAGATGCTGTATGTGTTCTCTTCGGATATGAAGTTCTCGACTTGGCGCCGTCTGTGGGTGTCGCTTGCCAAGGCGGAGATGGCGCTCGGTCTGCCCATCACGCAGGAGCAGGTCGATGAGATGGAGGCCCACCTGACCGACATTGATTACGATACCGCGCGCGCACGCGAGAAGGAAGTCCGCCATGATGTCATGGCGCATGTGTACACCTTCGGCAAAGCCGCACCCAAGGCGGCCGGTATCATTCATCTGGGCGCGACCAGCGCTTATGTCGGCGACAATACCGATATCATCCAGATTCGTGAGGGCCTGCTGCTGGTGCGCAAAAAGCTCGCGGTTGTGCTGGACAAGCTCGCGCGCTTTGCGGACGAGCACAAGGCGCAGCCGACACTTGGCTTTACGCACTTCCAGCCCGCGCAGCTGACTACTGTCGGCAAGCGCGCGACGCTCTGGATGAACGAGCTGCTGATGGACTTGAATGAGGTTGAGTACCGCATCGAAAACCTGCGCATGCTCGGCAGTAAGGGCACGACCGGCACGCAGGCGTCCTTTATGGAGCTGTTTGACGGGGACGAAGCCCAGGTCAAGGAGTTGGAAAAGCGCATTGCGGACGATTTCGGTTTTGCAGGCGTCGTTCCGGTGTCCGGTCAGACCTATTCGCGCAAGATTGACGCACAGACGCTGGCAACGCTTGCCGGCATTGCTGAGTCCGCGTCCAAGTTCGCTACCGACCTGCGCCTGCTTCAGCATCTCAAGGAGATTGAAGAGCCGTTTGAAAAGCATCAGATTGGCTCGTCTGCAATGCCGTACAAGCGTAATCCGATGCGTTCCGAGCGCATCTGCGCACTGGCGCGTTACGTCATCTGTGACAGCCTCAATCCGGCCTTTACTTCTGCAACCCAGTGGTTTGAGCGCACGCTGGATGACTCTGCCAACAAGCGCATTTCCGTGCCGGAGGCGTTCCTTGCGGTCGACGCGATTCTCAACATCATGATTAACGTAGTTTCCGGTCTGGTGGTTTACCCCAAGGTCATCCATGCGCATGTGATGAACGAGCTGCCCTTTATGGCGACCGAGAACATCATGATGGACGCGGTCAAGCGCGGCGGCAACCGGCAGGAGCTGCATGAGCGCATCCGTGAGCATTCGATGGCAGCCGGTAAGCGTATTAAGGAAGAGGGCTTGGATAACGACCTGATTGACCGCATTGCGGCGGACCCGATGTTCGGCATGACGCGCGAGCAGATTCTTGCGCATCTGGACCCGGCGGCTTACATCGGCCGATGCCCGTCTCAGGTGGACGAGTTCTTGAAGGAGTGCGTCCGTCCAGCGATTGCCCCCTATCTGGAGGGAGAAGAGGTTACAGTGGAGATCAACCTGTAAGCATGCGGCGCTGTGGTTGACTTTTCAGTAGTTTCGCAGTATACTACTTTAGCTGTGTAAGAAAACGAAGGAGGCAGAAAAATTGAAGAAAAGTGTGATTTCCTTCATTGCTGTCATGCTCTTGATTATTTTCCTGGGTGTGACCGCAGTGACAGGTGTGTATATTCCGGGGGGCTGGACGATGCCGTTCCGGGATACGGCGGCGTCCGATACCGTCGATACGACAGACACCACCGCGAATACCGATACGGCGGCGGATAACACCGCAGACGATACGGCAAACCAAACCACAACGGATGACGCGGCGACCGATGGTACTGCTACGGATGACACCACAGTAAATACCGTGGATGATACGGCTACGAATACGGATACTTCGGACGAGAACGTGGCTGCATCCATCAAGGCAATCATTCCGAGCGTGCTGGATACCGAAAACGGTATTCGTCTGGGCCTCGACTTGGTTGGCGGTTCGCGTATTGTGTATGAAGCACAGATTCCGGACGGCTATGATATGTCCAATCTGGCGGATGACATGAACTCGGTACAGAAGGTCATTCGTCAGCGTCTGACGGATAAAGGCTTTACCGAAGCGACTGTCACCCTGACAGGCGACAACCGCGTGACGGTTGAGATTCCGCAGATCACCAATCCGGAAGAGGCAGTACAGACGCTCGGCACGACCGCGCAGCTGCTCTTTATGGATGCGGACGGTAAGGAATGGCTGACCGGCGAGGACATCGCCAAGGCTTCCTATGGCTACGGCAAGCCGACTGGTTCGGAAGTGGCCGATGTTCACTATGTCCAAGTGCAGTTTACCAGTGAGGGCCGACAGAAGTTTGCTGAGGCTACCGCATCGGTGGCAGCCCGTTCGACGGAAAACGGCGGCGACGGCACGAATCAACTGTATATTGTCATGGATGATCAGGTGATCTCTTATCCGTCGGTCGGCGAAAAAATCGACAACGATAGCTGTGTAATTTCGGGTAATTTCACCCGTGAAAGTGCGCAGGAACTGGCCGATCTGATTAACGCCGGTCAGATTCCGTTCTCGCTGACGCAGGTGGAGCTGCGTTCGGTCGGCCCGCAGCTGGGCGCGGACGCGATGCGCACCTCGCTGATTGCCGGCGCAATCGGCGTGCTGTTGGTATGCCTGTTCATGCTGATCGTTTATCGCATCCCCGGTCTGGTTGCCTGCCTTGCGTTGGGCTTCTATATCGTGATTGAAGCGCTGATCTTCAGCCTCATTCGTGTCAACCTGTCCCTGCCGGGCATCGCGGGTATCATATTGTCAATCGGTATGGCAGTGGACGCCAATGTCGTTATTTTCGAGCGTATCAAGGAAGAACTGCGCGCGGGCAAGACGGTCAAGAGCGCGATCGAGTCGGGCTTCAAGCGCGCGTTCACCGCGGTCCTTGACTCCAACGTGACCACGCTGATTGCAGCGGCAGTTCTGTTCTTCCTCGGCACCGGTACGATTGTCGGCTTTGCAACCACGCTGGGCATCGGTGTTATCGTTTCCATGTTCACGGCACTGACCGTGACCCACTTCCTGCTCAACCGCATGGTGGATTTCCACATCCGCAGCCCCAAGGCATACGGCCTGAACGACCATGCGCTGCGTCCGCGCTTTGCGGTGATCAAGAACTTCAAGATCTTCGGCAGTATCTCGATCCTGCTGGTTTTGACCGGCTTGGTTTCGCTGATTCTGCTGCCGTTCGGTCAGAATTTCTTCAACCTGAGCATTGACTTTGCGGGCGGCACCGAGATGGAGTTCGCAATGCATCAGACGGTGGATCAGAACCTCCAGACCGAGATCGGCGACCTGTTTAAGGAGGTTACCGGCACGGAGGCTTCTTCCGTCACCTCTTCGGGCGATAACAACGAGAACGTGCTGATTCGCTCGACCTCGATTGATTCGCAGAAGCGTGAGGCCGTCATCGAAAAGATGACCGAGACCTACGGTTTAGCCGAGACTGATATCTACAACAACAACGACGTTTCTGCGTCGGTTGGTTCCGACCTGCAGCGCGCTGCATTCCTATGCGCGATTGTTGCGATTGTGTTGATGCTGATTTATATCACCATCCGCTTTGAGCTGACCAGCGGTTTGGCAGCGATTGTCTGCCTGGTACACGACCTGCTGATCATGCTGTCGGTCTATGTCTGGCTGCAGATTCCGCTGGACACCAACTTCATCGCCGCGGCGCTGACCATCTTCGGTTATTCGATTAACGCGTCGATCATCGTATTTGACCGCGTGCGTGAGAATCTGCGCACCGCGCGCAAGGAGCCGTTTGAGGCAGTGGCGGAGCGCAGCGTATGGCAGACCATGGGCCGTACGATCAATACTTCGCTGACCACGCTGTTCACGGTTGGCATGATCTATATTCTGGGTGTGCCGTCGCTTAAGCAGTTTACGCTGCCGCTGATTGTCGGCATTCTGGCGGGCGCTTGGTCGTCCATCATGCTGTCCTCCAGCTTGTGGGGCTTCTTCCGCAAGAAGTTCCGCAAAAAGCGCATCTAATTCTGGATGAAAAAAGGCCGGGCAAAGCGCCCGGCCTTTCGTGATTTGTTTGACACAGGAAAAAGAAACAGACAGCGAAGCATATTCAAGGCTTGCTTGTCTATCAAAGCAGAAGAAGGGAGAAAAGCCATGCGAATCGGAATGTCAACCGCGTGTTTCTACCCGCAGCCGCTGGAAGAGGCCCTGCCGATTATCGCCGGGCTGGGCGTGCGTGCGATTGAAATTTTTTTCAATACCGAAAGCGAATTTCAGCCGCGCTTTTATGAGGCGCTGGGAGCGCAGGCGCGCAGTCTGGGGCTGGATGTGATATCCGTGCATCCCTATACTTCGCTGATGGAAGGGATGCTGCTGTTTTCCGATTATGCGCGTCGCACAGAGGATGGACTGATGCAGTATCAGCGGTATTTTGAGTGTACGGCAGCGCTAGGGGCGCGGTTTTTGACCTTTCACGGGGAACGCCATATGGGGCAGCAGGATGATCCGGCACACTGGGAGCACAAATGCGAGGTTTATCAGCGGCTTTGTGAAATCGGCACAGCCTGCGGCGTGACACTTGCACAGGAAAATGTCGCATGGTGCCGGTCGCGCGACCCGGCGTTTATCCATGCTCTGTACCGCGATGTGCCTGCGCTGCACTATACGTTAGATGTCAAACAGGCATATCGTGCCGGACAGAGCTGGAAGGCGTTTATGGATGCAATGGGAGAGCGGCTGGTCAACGTGCATATCAACGACTTCTCTGCTGAGCAAAGTTGCCTGATGCCCGGTGAAGGCATCATGGATTATGCGGATTTCTTCTCGCGGCTGCGTATGAAAGGGTATGACGGTCATACCATCATTGAGGTTTATCGAACCAACTTTGATGCACCGGAGGAGCTGGAACGTGCGGTGCGTACGCTGAGCCGGTTTGCATCGGTATAAAACAGGAAAAGAGGGACGCAGATTAGGGTGTGTCGATTGACTTTATACCACAAGCGGTGGTATAATAAGGGAAAATACAGGACTGTATACCGGTTTGCAAGGGGGAAACGCAATGAAATGTCCGTTTTGCGGGTTTGATGACAGCAAGGTAGTCGATTCCCGACCGACTGATGAGGGAACAAGTATTCGCCGCCGCCGAGAATGTCTCAAATGTCTCAAGCGTTTTACCACCTATGAAACCGTGGAGCGGATGCCGCTGATGCTGGTCAAGCGTGACGGTACGCGGCAGGCCTATGACCGGCAGAAACTGCTGGGCGGCCTCATGAAAGCGTGTGAAAAACGACCGGTATCGCTCATTCAGCTTGAGCAAATCGTGGATAACGTTGAGCAGCGTGTTTTTGGCTCTCTGGAAACCGAAGTGTCCAGCAAGGAGATTGGCGAACTGGTGATGGAGCAGCTGCGCAAGGTCGATGAGGTGGCCTATGTGCGCTTTGCGTCTGTCTACCGGCAGTTTAAGGATATCAACACCTTTATGGAGGAGCTGAATACTCTGCTCAAGGATAAGTGATTGTTAACCTCCCTCACAAAACCGGCATAATGTCCGGGAAAAAAGCGCATAAACCGGGAAAAGAAGAACGAGGACTCAAGGCATGGAAAGTGCTTTGGGTCTTTTTTGTTGCGCAAAAATGGCTTGAAAAGGGGGATAAAAGTTCTGAAAATGAGAAAGTAGGGAAACGGGGGAAAAGAAAAAATGTCGATTTTAGAGAGATTTTCGGTCTGTTTTAGGTAAGACGGAATGGAAAAGGGAGGAATTGGAGCAGATCGAACGGAATGGGGTTGGAATGGATAGAGAATGGATGAGAATGGGACAAATGGGGCGCATTTGGTATAGAAAAGTTTCGAACTTCGCGTCACACAATTATTCGGAGTTTACAGTTCCTTACAGATATTGGACGGGATTCATGAGAAAAATCCGGCTCAAACGGCCAAAATAGTGCGTTTTTCATGGAAAAATTGCTTGTTTTTGCAGGGATAATAACAGGGAGTTTAAGGATAATTGCAATTATGCGAAGATTTTCAAGATGGATAGAGAAAAAGAAATAGTAAAAATATTTTGTATTTGAGGCTGAAACACTGGTTTAAGGGGAGTTTGTATAGTCAAAAATTCGGAAATTCATTTTTCGTAAATAACGGATTTATGCGGAGATTTTGAAGGCAAAACGCAAAAAGCTCAGCGCAATTCAAAGAATTAACCGAAGATTTTGTGTTCCAGAGGAGGGTGCGTTATGGAAAAGCAAGGCAAACGAACAAGGGAAATTTGCTTTTACAGCCAAAAGAACCAAGCGATGTGCAGTGTTCACTCGGCCGGTGCGCGGGACTACACCAAATGGTTGGAGGAACGCGAGGATGTGCGCGGCTATGAAGCCAATATTGCTTGGGACACCGCCTTTCTCAGTCGGATTGATCGCGTGGATATTCGTGGTTCTTACCTCACTACGGACTGGACAAGCGATTTCAAGCTGTTCTTCACAGACGGACATATCGGCATCCGGGAGATGATCCTGAAACGGAAGTTACATGAGCGCGCCTATGTGGAAAAGCTGGAGCTGTCCCGTCGGTACTGGAAAGCACAGGGCATCGAGGATTGGAAACTGGTAATGGAGGAATGAGCATGTTTATCAAGGTGCTGGAGGAGATCTACCATGTGCTGCGACAGGAAACAGACGGCTGCTGGGTGATCCGGTTCGAGAATCCGCAGCGACCGCAGTTTCTGTCTGCTGCACAGATGGAGGTCTGTCAGCGTGTGCCTGCTCCCAAACGGTATCTGCAAAGCACAGACCACAAGCGCAAACCAACCGAATCTGAGCGCAAAAAACTGGCTATGCTACAACCGATGATTGATGATCTGTACTGCATTTCAGATTACAAACGGCGGAAGGAATTATCGGAGCAGATCGCAGAAAAGCACCATACCACACCGAGACGGATCTACCAGCTATATCTGCTGTATCTGGCGCAGGACAGCCTGATGCCAAAACCGAGAGCGACTTGTTCGGGTGAGCAAACCGATATTCAGCGTATCTTCCAGCAAGCCATAGAAACGCTGTACTACTCTGCCAAGCGTCCGTCCTTGCGGTCGGTGTACGACTGCATGCTGCTTGAGCACTTTACGGATGATAACGGCAAACTGTTGGAGGGCCATCCTACATGGAGCAGCTTCCGGCAGTATTACTACTCGCACGGCTTGCACAAGGGCAGCCAGAAGCAGATCAGCAGGGAGGGCCTGACCAACTACCAGCGCAACCACCGGATGCTGTTCGGCAACGCACAGAACTGGAAAAGCCAGATCGGGTGCTATCAGATGGATGCCACGCAGGGAGACCTCTATCTGGTGTCCAGCCTTGACCCAAACACCGTGATCGGCAGGCCAAACCTGTATCTGGCGGTCGATACGGTCACCGGTCTGATCGCCGGATTTTACGCAGGGATGGAAGCCGGAGAGCAGGCGGTGTTGTACTGTATAGCCAACGCTGCGCAGGACAAGGTAAAGTTCTGTGCCAAGTACGGCATCACGATCACCGCAGACCAATGGCCGAGCACAGGACTGCCGGGAGAGATCGTTACAGACCGTGGCCGGGAGTTTTGCGGGTCGCGAATTGACGTCCTCTGTAAACGGTATGGCATCGAACGCGAAAGCCTGCCTCCTTTTAGACCAGACCAAAAGGGACTTGTCGAAAAGAGCTTTGGACTCATTCAAAACAGCTATACTTCTGCTTTGCGAGGAAAGGGCATGATTGAAGCAGATGCACAGGAACGCTGGGCGACTGATTACCGCAAGCAGGCATCGCTTACCTTAAACGATTACATCAAGCTGCTGATCCATACGATCGTTTATCTCAACAGCGCAAGGGTACTGAAAAACTATCCACTCACAGACGAGATGCTGCGCGACCATGTGACACCAACGGCATCAGGATTGTGGCACTGGTTTACCGAGATGGGACGGAGCACTCTTCTGGTGTTGGAGGAACAGGAGTATTCCATGTTAGCCCTGTCTCAAGGAGAAGCTACTGTAGACCGGCATGGGGTTCGGTTCCGTGGCTTCCACTATGGTGCACCGGCATTTCGCAGTCTGCTGGAAAAGCTGAGGAACAGCAAGGTAACAGTGGCATACGACCCGGAGCGCACCGATCTTTTGTATCTGGTGCAGGATGACGAGTATATGAGATTGCCGCTGACCAAAGCGTGCAGTCGGTACCGCAGCCAGTCCTATACCGAAGCACAGCAATACCGTGCCGCAGAGCAGGACGCGAAGCAGCAGTGCAGCGCAGCCGAAACGCAGGCTCGGGTCGATCTGATGCGGGACATCCAGACTATCACAACCAAACGATAAAAGGAGGAAAGCACCATGTCGGACAATCCTTATCTGGACAGCGTACCAGAAGAGCTGAGCAAAGCGGACTTCGTACAGCAAATCAAAAGCACACCCGATTTTGCAGGTGTGCCGATGAACAACCGCATCGCCAAACTGGGTGAGCTGTTTGTGCCGATGGATTACATGTGCACGGTCTATGATCTGCTGCTTCGCGCAATCCGCACCACCTATCTGACCATAACCATGCTGGACACGATCCGCCAGATACAGGGGCTGCGGGAGGAGAGCGTTGCCAGCTTCGCAACCGAGGCGGAGAGCGGTTCGATTCTGGGCATTCCCGGCGTTGGCAAGAGCTCGACGGTCCGGCGGTGCTTGTCCCTTATTCCTCAGTGCGTGACCCACAGCGAATACAACGGCAAACCATTCTACAAAAAGCAGATCCTGCATCTGTTTGTCGAGTGCCCGTCCGACTGCTCGGTGAAAACACTGGCATACAGCATCATTGCAGCGGTAGACCGTGCGATTGGTTCGGAGTATTTTCGCTTTGCTGCCAAACAGAGCCGGTTGTCTGCCAGTGCGCTCGTGACGCAGGTGAAAATCATCTGCCTGAACCATGCGGTTGGTGTGATCGTGGTCGATGAGATCCAGAACGCCATTCAGACGGCGGTGCATAACAAGCAGGTAAGACCGCTTATCAAGTTTCTGGTGGAGCTGGTCAACGAAACCTGCACCAGCATTTACTTTATCGGGACCTCGGAGGCAGAACAGCTGTTTTGTCAGCAGGAGCATTTGCAGCGCCGCACCCGGGGACTTCGGCTTTTGCCATTGCGTCCGGATGCAGGATACCGTCAGTTTCTCGAGCAGATCTGGCAGTTTCAGATCACGGAAACATACATGCCGCTCACCGACCGTGTGGCTAATCTGATCTATGATCACTCCGGCGGGATTCCGTCTTACATCATGCAGATTTTCCAGCAGGGGCAGGCACAGACCATTCAAGCCGGGAGGGAGCAGATGGATGAAAAGCTGCTCAAACAGGGCATCGAACTGCTCAACCTGAGTGTGCCTAAGAAGTTCCCGACCGGGATATCGCTTTCGGATTTTACGGTGTCCAAGGTTGTAAGCGAGCCTGCCGCACTTCCGGAGCAGCCAGTTCAGAAGGAGCCGCAGGAGATGCCTCGTCTGTACGCCAACCCTCGAGGTCGCAAAGCCGTGAGCAGAAACAATCTGGATTTGATTGAACTGTGGAAGCGCAAGCAGGAGACAGAGAAAATCGTACAGGGTATGGAGAACTTGGGATTGATAGAAAGGGGATTGCCATGATCGGCTTCTTTCCGCAGCTATATCCGGATGAATTATGGTACAGCGTGATCATGCGCTACCATCTGCACGCCGGGATCGCCTACTGGTCTGATACGTTGCAGCTGTTGTTTCCGGATTGCCGGACCTATCCCAAAGTGGGGGAGCTGCTGCCCAATACAACGATGCAGCAATTACAGCGTGTGTTGCCGGAGGGGACACTCGATTTAAGGGAGCTGGCATTGCATCATTCCCTGTTTCGGTTCCGGCTGTTGTTTTTACCCTATGAGCGGAAAAAAGACTTGCTGGATGGATTCTGCGAGGGACAGGACATTGCACCATCCTTGTTGACCATCCGCAAGAAACTGCATGAGCATCCGCTTCGGTTTTGTCCGCTTTGCGCGCAGGAGGACAGGGAACAGTATGGAGAAGCCTACTGGCACACGGAACACCAGATCGATTTGCTGCCGCTCTGTCCCAAGCATCATTGCCGCCTGAGGGAAGCTGACCAAAAGAGGACGATGGTGCTGAGCCGGCAGTTGGTGACCATCCCGCCCGATGAGATACAGCCAGACTGCCATGCAACGGATGCAGAACTTACCTTGACCGAGTTGCTGCACCGGTGGTATCAGTTTCCGCTCGAAAGACAGGCAAACCGGAACAGTGATAATCTCGACCGTGCGGCGGAGAATGCGGGCCTGTTGGGGGATGGGAACGTCAACCGCTTGGCATGGGATAAGGAAAAGACCTATGCACGCTTGGTCGAGACATTCGGACAGCAGACTGTGCAGGAGGTATTCGGGCTGCACTTGACGACGGCACATTTGAGACGGCTTCGCAAGCTCGAGATCGCCCACACCGAGGAGTATGCGTTGCTCTGTACCTTGCTGGGTCTGGATGCAGAAAGCCTGTTTACGGACAAGATCATCCCGCTGCACTTACAGGAGCAGATGCAAGCACTCGCGCGGCAGGATCGGCAATACAGCAAGCAGGGCATCGCAGAACAGCTTGGCATTCAGGTGGGGCAGGTTGCCTCCTATGCGGCTCGTTTTGGCATCGCACCATTTTGGGTACAGAGCGGCAGTCCGGTGGCAGCAGATGCACGGAAGGAGTACACAGTTACAATTCACTTGAGCGAAACGGAAAAGCAGGAATTGGATGACTATATGCAGCAGCATCATTTTTCTGCCTACAGTCATGTACTGCGGCAATTTATGATGCAGGGGTTAAAGACGGAAGAGAAGGGATGAGTATGAAATACGGATATGTTCGATGCTCAACCAATGAGGAGCGGCAGGATATTGGACGACAGGTGCGTGAGTTGGTGCAGATGGGGATTCCAAAGGAGAACATCTTTCTGGAATACGAGTCCGGCGTGAAAACGGACCGGGTTCAGCTGAATCGGCTGCTGTCCATGGTACAACCCGGGGATGAGATCGCCACGACCGAGGTCAGCCGACTGACTCGATCGACCCGCCAGCTTTGTGATTTGATTGCCTTTACCGAGCAGCATAAGCTTCGGTTGGTTATCAAGGGTTCGCTGACGATCGACTGTACCGGTGGAGAAATGGATCCGATGACCAAGGCCTTCCTTCAGATCGCAGGTGTATTTGCAGAGTTGGAACGCAATATCATTTCCGCCCGGGTTAAGAGTGGAATGCGAAATGCCGCTGCAAAAGGGGTTCAGTTGGGCAGACCCAAGCTCACCTTTGAACGCATTTCGGATCGATTCCTGCGGTACTATGCGCTGTATCAAGCACAGGGCCTGACCGTTTCGGAGTTGGCTCGTTTGGCTGGGGTGAGCCGGATGACCGTGTATCGGTATTTACAGCTGATAGAACAGCAAACACATTGAAAAATGATACGCTCAAAAAATTTTAGCGCCTTCTTATGAAAAATTTCATAGGAGGGCGCTTTTTTAATTCCTGTTCGATAGTATTTTACTTTTTTGAACATTTTTGTTCGAAATATAATCATTGTGTTATAAAATGGAAATTTTATCGAATTTTTTTGATAACATTAAGATAAAGGTAATAAATGGAAAAATAACTCAAAATTCTTGTCAAGCGAAAAACTTGCATTTTTTGATACGAAAAAACTTGACAGCTATTTTGAATGGGGGTAACTTATAAATAAGGGATTGAATTACTCAATGGGTAATTCTGTCCTTTTTTTTTCGTCTAAATTTGTGCTACATATAAGGCAGATTATCTCATTGAAAAATTACAGGAGGTGGGACCTAAAAGTAAACTTTTAAAAAATATTTTTGATGATGATGTGCAGCACTTGTCATCCAAAAATACATACAGCATAGTCCCGACAATAGTTTGGGAGTAAAGTGTCCTCAAATCGTAGCAAAGGAGGCTTTTATGTCTAATACAAACAATTATAACTATAGCAATATCCCTGAGAAATTGCGTCAATTGAAACAGTGGGTTGTGCACCGTGGCAAGAAACCATTTAATCCGCATACTGGAGTAATGGCTAAGTCCAATGATCCAGAATCTTGGGTCACGTTTGATGAGGCAGTCCAGGCTGTGAAAACTAAAGGTTATGATGGTATCGGTTTTATGTTTTCAAAGGACAGCGGATTGCTGGTTATTGATTTGGACACCGTCTATGATCCTAAGACGGGTACAATGGATGAAGTCGCTCGGAATATAATTATAAGCGTTAATTCGTATACTGAATTTTCTCAATCTGGATATGGTTTTCATATCATTGCTTACGCAAGGAATATCAACCTTAATTGGCATCGGAAGAAGCTGGGGGATAACGGAATTCAACGTCTGGATATCGACAAAGCAACCGGAGAAGTTAAAACTACAGCGGATGGCAGGCCCCTCTATAAAATGCCGGAAATCGAGATGTATACGAGTAGTCAGTATGTGATCCTGACGGGTTCTGTGTATGAAGAGCACAATACGATCCATGATGCAACCGTGGCTGTTACTGAAATTCAAGCACAGTTTTCCGACAATAACTGCGCAATGACAACTACTAAAAAGCAAACGAAATTATTGCTCAACAATGATGCCGTTGCTGTCAGCAAAGATACTTCCGATCCTATGGCAGATGATAATTTTCCGCTTTCCAGTGAGGCACGTGATGTCTTTACAGCAGCTATATTCGCCAAGAATCATGAGAAATTTCTCAACCTCTATCAGAAAGAGCTCAATGATAGCCATGACTGGAGTTCCTCGGATATGTCATTATGCTGTATACTTGCGCACTTTACAAAAGATCCTCATATTATCGATGAAATTTTCCGCACATCGAAGCTGATGCGCCCAAAATGGGATGAACTGCACGGAAACAGCACATACGGTGCGCACACTATTCATAAAGCAATCGATTTTATACTTTCCCGTGAACAGACTGTTGTTAAATCCACGACGCAAAAAGTGGTAGCACAATCTCAGGAAACTGTCATCCCGGTATCATCTTCCTCGCAGGTCACTGCTACTCGCGAAACTGTGACTACGCAGACGCCTGAATCTGCTGGAGTATCAACTGCGCAGATGGATAAACCTCGGGAAGCACCGCCTGCCCAGACGGTTCAGTCTCAGGAAGCACTGTCCTGTCCGTTGACGGCATCGCAGGAAATTCGCTCCCCTCAACAGATTGTGGCAGTAGAAGTTGCGCCTAAGAAGCTTCCACCGGAAAAGGTAGAAGCAGTTGTTTCGATTTCATCTCAAAAGACTGTGCAAGTCTCTGAACAGTATCATCCAATTGACCTCCAGCGGAGGATTTCCAATATTATTGCACTGAAGCGGCTGCCCCTTCCTACAGAAAATCTGGATGCAGCAACATTATTCGGTGTACTTTTTGGTTCTGTATGTAAATTTGTCTGCGAAACCGGTGAATGGCTCTATTATAATGGTACGAAATGGGAGAAGAATGAATTCAAGGTGCGCAGTCTACTTCAAGATATCGCTTATGCGATTGATGGCTTGGCAAACAGCATTACAGATGATATCTCTAAGGGTGTAGCGCATGAATGCGCTAAAAAATGGAAGAATAATAGATTCCGTCAGGCTATTCTCAAGGATGCGGAAACTCTCCCTGAATGTGCTATTCGCTATGATGAGCTGAATCATAATCCCTACTTGTTCAATGTGCAAAATGGAACGATCAATTTATGTGATGGCACTTTTCAGAATCATAATCCGGAAGACTATATTACATATTGCGCTGATGTAATCTATGATCCTGACGCACATTCAGAGAAATGGGACAAGTTCCTGCATCAGATCTTTGATGATAATGAAGAGCAGATTACTTTTGTTCAGTCTATTTTGGGGTATATGCTGTATGGTAAGGCCCCGGAAGAATGCTTTTTCTTGTTTAAGGGTGTAACACGGGCTGGGAAGGGAACTTTGATCTCTACGGTGCAGAAGGCGATGGGTGATTATGTAAAAATCCTGAGTGCTGATGCTCTTGCGAGTACCAAGCAGCTGAATCCTGACAAGCCTACAGAATCTTTTGCGCGCTTGGCAAGCGCTCGTATGGTAATCGTTCACGAACCTGATCAACGTTTAAGGCTTAACAGCAGTCTTATTAAAACGATCACTGGAAACGATACACTTGTGGCACGCTTTCTTTATGGTCATTTTGTCGAATTTACCCCGGATTTTAAACTTGTTATTGTTTCGAACCATTATCCCCGTATCGATGATAAAAGCATTTTTGATTCTGATCGTCTCCAGCTGGTAAACTTTAATCATCACTTTAACAAAAACGAACAGGATAAATCATTAAAGAGTACGTTAACCTCGCCAAAGGAATTATCGGCAGTATTAAATTTTATGCTCGCAGGTTGGTTCCAGTACAAGAAAAACGGCCTCGTAGTGCCGGAAAGCAATCAGAAGAATGTAAGGCAGTTGCAGGAAGATAACGATAGAATCGGAAGCTTTATCAACGATGAGTTGGAGTACAATGAGTCGACGGATTTAAAGGCGATGGCTGTATATCATCAGTATGAAGTTTGGTGTAAAGATCGAAATTATTACGCTGACAACTATCAGTTGTTCCTCCAGCAGTTGGATTCGCGCGGACTTGTGCGTCGCAACACTCGTATTAGAGGCAACGGTAGAGCTGGCTCCCCGACCACAATCATTCGGAATTATTGTTTCCGTAGAAATACCCAGAGCAATCAAACGGCTTAATCCGTAGTTTGTCAATACAGTATGGCGATAGATAAATATAATGCACTCTCTTGTGAGGGGAGAAAGATCAAATTTCCACTCCCACATACGGAAGTGCGTCGTACATATTTTATTGTTACAACAATCAGTGTATAAATCTTTTCAATGAAATCGGAAGGCTACACGCGAAGTTGAACCAACTCCCAATCAACAAATCGACTGCCTTCCGATTTATGAATCAATCAAACATAACATTACTGTGATTCCAACTAAAGTATTATTTGCTATCTACCATATCAACTGCGAATTCGTGATACAACCCAGAGAGCAGTTGATCTTGTAACATCATTTTGCATAAATCATTTGACTATCGATAATTGATTCACCAAGTAGCAGAGTGCTGTGACATCCGCTCAGAAACATATCTTGTGGCAGAAGTATTCTTCTGCTCCACAGCACTCTTTGTTGTGTAACACATGAATTACTACTGAAACGATACTCGATTCACGAGGAAGGTGGGAGATGCCTACATCAGTACTCTCTTACCACGGGGAAGAGGGGGTAGTAGGTGTAGTACCTGCATCAGCACTCCCTCACCACAGGGGAGGGAGGGGGGTGTAGTAGGTGTAGTAGCTACATTAGCACTCTCTCACCACGGGGAGGAGAAGGGTGGGAGCATTTGCATTAAGAACTCTTCTATCAGAACAGAGAAAGCGTAAGTAGTAGGTGTGGTAATACTTCTGTTCTGGATGTGAAATATCGGGTACTACATCTACTACACCTACTACACCGTATATGAGTATTCAGAGAGATATTCTCTCCCCGCCTGTGTCTTAAGTAATGTCCTTCAAAACATCCCCCCCTCATCCCCCCGTGGCTCGGTAATCTGCCCTCAAAGTATCGAAAGAGGTGAGATATAAAAATTATGTTTAACGCGAATGATAAGAAACCAGAGTTTAGGCCCTCGAATCTGAATCCTGTAATGCAAGAGGGCGTCTGTTTGGCCAAGGTGATTCGAGTGCAAGAAAAACCGAGTGCCGTACTTATTTCTTACGAATTTGCAGCAGGTCCGAACGTAGGATGGGCGACGAAGGTTTTTCGGTATACTGGAACTTGGTTATTTCGCCAGAGGATCGATCTTGCGCATGGAAAACAGATTTTGAATATATTTTTTGATGCAGTCAAGCAGGAAACGCCGAACCGGACCATCGCAACCTTGAAACAAACCGAAGGCTGCTTTGTTTGTGTTGACGTTGCATGGGGACAATACAACGGACGGTGTTACCCGCGGGTTCGGCGTATACTGCCCGCGAAAAAGTTTCGACCGACTCCTCGTGACATGCGCGTCGGAACTGAAAGTTGGGCTAAAGGAAGCGACGATGTCAATCGCGCAGTAATGCAGGCATTTTATTCTGCATGTCCAATATTATTGGCAGATACTCAGGAGAGGCTTTCTCCTATGGTAGAGTACTGTGCAAACCATAATATTTGCATTATCCCGGTTTCCGGTATGCCGGGAGATTACATGCGCCCCAACGGCAAGATTGTCGTCGATCGAAAAGATTCTCTGGCAGAATTATATCATAATTTTTCAAACAGTAGAGCTTGTTTATCATACGCTGTTGCAGCACAACTTGCAGAAGCACAGGATAAATCGCTGGTATTTATTACGGCTGTCGATCCGCAGGATCAGGTACAAGGGCTTCGTGATTTGATCCGGTGGGACGGCATGCTCCCTGATGGCACTGTTATTCATGGAGAAACAATGATGCGGCAGATTCGTCAATATATGTTTCCGTTTCACCATGTCCGCTTTATGTTTGTGCCTCGGGAAAAACAGTGTGAAGTGATTTGGAAAACAGTTCAGTTGGATCGGATCGCTTAGCATAGGAAAATGTTCTATATCAAATAGCAACTGTTTTGCGAGACAAATCCAAGGGGTTATTTAGCCATGAAAAAAACCGCTAAATCGGCGGGTTTGGTATCGAAAATAAAGATGGCCCTTTTCGTTACAAATGCGAGGTAAGAGTCAGATAGATCTGGGAGAACTGATTGCTTTACGCCCACGCAGCCAGCAGCAGGAGGCCTCGGATATTGCAGTAATTGATCGTGTCCCGGTTAAGACCGCTCTCATCGATGAGAACGCTGCCGATTCAAACTTTATCACAAAGAATTTTAATAAAAGGCAAATGATCTTTAGTAAAGAATGTAATTGTGATAAGGAATGCGCTATTATATACTTGTTTTAGATAAATGACATACTGGAAAGCGTTCGAGCGGGAATATTGGCTTCAAAGAGAAATATGCTTGCTGATACATAGAACAAAGGGAGAAGGTGCGTGTCTTGCATAAGGATGATGATACACGCTGCATGATGAAACAGCTGTCCAATGCTGAAAGCAATCTTATTAGCCTGAAGAACGGTTTTCCACAGCGATCTGTCCTATATTATGGCGCAAAAGGCGTTGGCAAAACTGCTTTGCTACATCAGATTGAATTGCTTGTAGAGCAAGTGGGACTTTGGCATTGCTATCTGGACGCTGCCGCAACAACAGACTTCACCAAACAGCTTGTGACGCAGCTCGGTCGGTGCTTTCAAAACAGCTGTATTCAGGAGACCTCAAAAGAACCAGACTATTTTCACGCTTTTTCCGGCGTAGACACGGCTGATTTGACAGAGGACATGGTGCTATACGGTCAGGCAGCTGCGCAAAATAATCAAGGGATCTGCCTTCTTATTGACGATATGCAAGCGTTATTACTGGCAGATCTCAAAGGACTCACCATGGCTCTGCATCGCTGTAACCAGCTTCGCTTGCCGGTCATGCTGTTCGGCGCAGGGGAGCCTGTCCTCCTTCAGACGCTCGGCAAGACATGTTCTTATGCGGAACGATTATTTTCATTTGAAAAACTCTAAAAAGTACAAAAAGCCTGCTATTTCTTTCGAAACAACAGGCTTTTTGTGAAGCTTGCGGCTGGAATAGAACCGATTAGACAAAATGACAGAATATAAGAATAAAAGGCGCTTATGGTTCATCTGACTGATCGGCAACCCAATTGCTGATTCCAAAGAAGCGGTCAAAGAATCCTTTGAGCTTGTCAATCACAGACTGCTTTTTCTTGGCTCTGGTACCGCCACCGCCAAATCGGGACACCGGCGGCATCAGTTTATCGATATCCGTTCCGGTGGTCTTGATCTCGCCATCCCGGAAGGCATTTTCCAAAAACTTGCGGGTTTCCGGTTCGCGGAGCTTTTCGTCCCGGATGATTTGCGTCAGTTCTTTCTCTCGCTCCTCTGCCACAAAACCATGCCACTCTTCCAATACATCCTCCACATCGTTGATGCCGGAAATAAAGGTTTCGATGAGTTGCTTTTTGCTGCGCAGTTCGGGGCTGGCATCTACGGCTTTCTGGATGGTAATAAGGATCTCCTTATCGTCACAATGGGAATCATGGTATTTTTTCACCAACATCAGGATGTAATCGATATTGATCTCGATCTGGCGTATCAGCTCGATCTCAAACACGATATCATCCGTGATATCCTCTTTTTCGCCTTTTGTACGGCGCATCCATTCATCACGGAGGTCCTGATATCGTCCAAGATAATCTTGCAAATCACGTTCAGCGAGCTGTTCTTTTCCTTTAAACTCGTCAAACGAGGAAAGCAAGTTGCGCATCCGCAGAATGGCACCAAACAAAGCAATAAAATCCTTCTGATTTTGTTCGCCTTCGATTTGTGGTGCGGACAGCGGAAATTTTTGCGTCAGCTCTTCGATCATATCTACATAGCCGGGCTTGTCTTTGCCGTCTTGCGTCGTGTAACCATAGTAGTAATCGGCAAATTTGTGGAGCAAGACAATTCCGCCAGCCTCTTTGTCGCCAAACAATGCGATTGCAGCGTCCACGCGCTTTTGCAGGTTTCGGAAGCAGACGATATTGCCAAATGTCTTGATCGAATTCAGAATGCGGTTGGTGCGACTAAATGCTTGGATGAGACCATGCATTTTCAGGTTCTTATCCACCCAAAGGGTGTTCAGCGTAGTCGCATCAAAGCCGGTCAGGAACATGTTGACCACGATCAGCAGATCCAGTTCTTTATTCTTCATTCGCAAGGAAACATCCTTATAGTAGTTCTGGAATCTGTCGCTGTCGGTGGAGTAGTTGGTGTGGAACATCTTGTTATAATCCTGAATCGCAGCATCCAGAAAGTCACGGCTGCTCTGATCCAGCGCGCTGGTGTCTTCGCTATTTTCCTCATCCAGAATCCCATCAGCTTCGCCCTCGTTAGCTCCATAGCTGTAAATCAGCGCCACCCGCAAATGCTTGGTAGGATCGGCTGCCATTTGCTTTTGGAACTCCTGATAGTACAGCTTCGCCATGGGAACCGAAGAAACAGCAAAGATGGAATTAAATCCGCTTATACGCTGCTTATCCTTGATCTCTTCCACCTTATTGTTTTTGCTGGAGGCAACCTCTGCAATGTTGGTGAGCGTGTGAAACCAATAGCTTTTGTCTCCACGATAGGTTTTCTGGTCGAAATGCTCCAGAATGTAGCGGGTCACTAATTCAATTCTCTTGGGAGCCATGTATGCTTTTTCACGGTCGATATCCCAGACACTCTTGTCATCAATATCCGGTTCGGCATCCATGGTTTTGATGTAATCCACTCGGAAAGGCAGTACGTTTTTGTCGTTAATCGCATCCACGATCGTATAGCTGTGGAGCTGATCACCGAAAGTCTGAGCCGTGGTGAAGAATTGCGCTCCGCTGACAGCTCTGGCATTGGCCGCAAAGATGGGTGTGCCGGTAAACCCAAACAGATGGTATTTCTTGAAATTCCTGACGATAGCCGTGTGCATGTCACCAAACTGACTGCGGTGGCATTCGTCAAAAATGATGACCACATGCTTGGTATAAACCGGGTGGTTTTTCTCTTTCTTGATGAAGGTGGACAGCTTCTGAATGGTGGTGATGATAATGTGAGCGTTATCGTCCTCCAGCTGCTTTTTCAAAATGGCTGTAGAGGTATTGCTGTTGGCTGCACCCTTTTCAAAGCGGTCATACTCCTTCATGGTTTGATAGTCCAGATCCTTTCGATCCACCACAAACAGAACTTTGTCTATATAGGACAGTTGTGAAGCAAGCCGTGCCGTTTTGAATGAAGTCAACGTCTTGCCGCTGCCGGTCGTATGCCAGATGTAACCGCCGCCTGCGATCGTACCGTATTTCTTGTAGTTGTTGGCGATCTCGATGCGGTTCAGAATGCGCTCCGTGGCAGTGATCTGGTAGGGACGCATGACCATCAGCATATTTTCCGATGTGAATACACAGTATTTGGTCAACACGTTCAGGAGGGTGTGCTTGGCAAAGAAGGTGCGCGTAAAGTCGATCAGGTCGGGAATCACTTTGTTATTCGCATCTGCCCAGGAGGAAGTAAACTCAAAGCTGTTGCTGGTCTTTTGCTTTTTGACCTTGCCTCTGGCGGCTTCGCGAATGGCATTGAACCGCGTGCTGTTGGAGTAGTATTTGGTGTTGGTCCCGTTGGAGATTACAAAGATCTGTACATACTCGTATAGCCCGCTGCCCGCCCAGAAAGACTCCCGCTGATAACGGTCGATTTGGTTGAATGCCTCTCGGATGGCAACACCCCGGCGTTTGAGCTCGATATGTACCAATGGCAGACCGTTGACCAGCACCGTCACATCATAGCGGTTGTCGTGCTTTGCCCCTTGCTTCTGGCTCATCTCGTATTGGTTGATGACCTGAAGACGGTTGTTATGGATGGTCTTTTTGTCGATCAGAGAAATGTTTTTAGAAGTACCGTCATCCCGACGGAGCACCTGCACAAAGTCCTCCTGAATTTTTCTGGTTTTCTCTACGATGCGCTCGTTGGGATTTGCAATGGCATCAGAGAAGAACCGCTCCCACTCGCTGTCCGTAAACTGGTAGTCGTTTAGGATCTCCAGTTGATGGCGCAGGTTAGCAATGAGGTCAGCCTCCTGATGAATGGCGAGATATTTATAACCTTGCTGAGTGAGCATATGGATGAACTCCTGCTCGAGTGCAGCTTCGCTCTGGTAGCTGTCCGAGCGCTTTGCAACCGGCTCGTAGGAGGTGACAACGGTGTTTTCAGTTGTGGCGGCAACGATATTAAATTGGTTCATTTAAATCCCTTCTTTAAGAGGAAATCTGCGGAAAGGAAAGCAGCTTGTCCCGGTAGTATTCGTACTGCTTGCGGCGGGCTTCTATCTCAGCGGGCAGGCCGCTGGTCAGGTCATTGCAGAGGGCGTCAAAGCGGTCGAGGATGGAGACAATGTGGTGTTGCTCTTCTGGAGAGGGCAATGGAATCGGTATCTTATTTAGATTTTTCTGATTCAATTTGGGCTGTGCGCCTCCAGTAATGTATGGAGATAAATCAATAGAGTTCAAATAGATTTCTACATACCTTCTGGTTTCGTATGTATCAAAACGCAAAACATGAGCATGATTGTTTACCCAGTTTTGCCCGGAAATCGAAAAAGCAATAGGGGTACTTCTGGCTAACAGATTAGCACCATCTTCTGAAATTAGAAGATAATCTCCGTCAAAAATATAATCATCAACATAATCAACAATTCCGGATGCCCCATAGTAGGGATATTTCCCAGCAGTCCGATTGCCACTTGTTACAGGTTTTCTCTGATTATCACAATTTTCTGAGATTTCATTCAGGTAACAGACCTCTGTATCTTCAGCCGTTCTAAATAATTCATCCCGATAATACTCATACTGCTTTTTTCTTGCGGTGAGTTCTGCGGTGAGTTCTGCGGCGAGTTCTGTGGTAAGTTCTGTGAACTGATCCAGAATCCGCACAATTTCCCGCTGAATTTCCATGGGTGGGACAGGTATCAGAATTGCCCTGAAGTCACCACCTGTTAACTTAGGAATATTTCCATGAATTAAAGGAGCGATATTTACTGTTTGAAGAAAATGAAATAAATATCGTAGTAAAACTCCTTTATCCTCCTCAATAATGTGAGCATGATTGTTAACCCATATTTTTCCATCTACCCAATTTACCACCGGTCTCCCTGATGGTGTCACAACGCTTCCATCTTCTCCAACTAACACATACGTTCCATCAAAAATATAATCCGCAACATAATCTTGAATGCCATTTGCACCATAATAAGGGTATTGTCCAGAAACCCGTGCTGCCTTGGTAACGGGTTTTCTTTTTTTATCCAAAATATTACAACAGTGTTCCAAACTTCTATATTCCACCCCATCCGGGCAAAGTTGCTGGATCAGCTTCTCCAACCTGCTCATTCGTCCACCTCGATCTCTGCGATGATCTTATCGATCTCCGCGCGCAGCACTTCCTCCTGGGCCACGATCTGAGCGATCTCGGCGTTGAGCTGAACAATGTCAATCTTCTCCCGGGTATCCTCGGCCTCCACATAGGTGGAAACAGAGAGGTTATATTCCTGCTCTTTGATCTCCTCATAGGCTGCCAGACGGGAGAAGTATTGCTCTTCGGTACGATTTGCGAAGATATCCACAATACGGTCGATGTTCTCCGGGGTCAGCTTATTGTTATTCGTCACCTTGATACACTCTTTGGTGGCATCAATGAACAGGGTTTTGTTATTGGTCTTGTTCTTTTTCAGCACCATGATGCAGGTGGCGATCGACGTACCGAAAAACAGGTTGCTGGGCAGTTGGATTACGCAGTCGATAAAGTTGTTGTCGATCAGATATTTGCGGATCTTTTTCTCTGCGCCGCCCCGGTACAGAATACCCGGAAAACAAACGATCGCTGCTGTGCCATTGGACGCAAGCCAGCTGAGACTGTGCATGATAAACGCCATATCCGCTTTGCTTTTGGGCGCAAGCACACCAGCAGGCGAGAACCGCGGATCGTTGATGAGCAGCGGATTGTCATCCCCGGCCCACTTGATGGAGTACGGTGGATTGGAAACGATGAGCTCAAAGGGCTCATCATCCCAGTGCTGAGGATTGGTCAGCGTATCCTCACAGGCAATATCGAACTTATCAAACCCGATATCATGCAGGAACATATTGATGCGGCACAGGTTGTAGGTGGTAATGTTGATTTCCTGCCCATAAAAGCCGTTGCGCACCGCGTCATGTCCCAGCACCTTTACTGCTTTGAGCAGCAGAGAACCGGAACCGCAAGCAGGGTCGTAAACCTTGTTGACCTCGGTCTTTCCCACGGTCCCCAGACGGGTCAGTAGCTCAGACACATCCGCCGGGGTGAAGAACTCTCCGCCAGACTTTCCGGCGTTGCTGGCGTACATGGTCATCAGATATTCGTAGGCATCACCAAAGGCATCAATGTCGTGATCCTTGACATCACCCAGATTCATGTCGGCCACACCATTGAGGAGCTTGACCAGCTTTTCATTTCGTTTCGCTACCGTTGCGCCCAGCTTGTTGCTGTTGACATCGAAATCGTCAAACAGTCCGGCAAAGCTATTTTCGGACTCGCTGCCCTTGGCGGATTCCTCGATGTGTCGGAACACGGTTTCAAGCGTTTCGTTTAAGTTTTCATCTCCGGCAGCGCGGGCGTGCACATTGCAGAACAGCTCGCTGGGCAGAATGAAAAAGCCTTTTTCTTCGACCAGACCCTCGCGTGCTTCCTCTGCTTCCTCATCAGACATTGCAGCGTAATCAAAATCTTCGTTTCCCGCTTCGATTTCGCCACTGTTGATGTAATTGCACAGATTTTCTGAAATATAACGATAGAACATGGTGCCAAGCACGTAGTTCTTAAAATCCCAGCCATCTACCGCGCCACGAAGTTCATCGGCAATTGCCCAAATGGCACGATGCAGCTCGTCACGCTCCTGCTCTTTTTTCATATCCGGCATATCGTTTCCCCCTATCATAAAAACGCGATGGCAGATATGAAAACAGATCATACCGCTACTATTACATGCGTTTCAAATTACATATCAATATTAGTATATCAAATCTTTGCCTTTTTCGGAAGTAGTGCAATTTGATTGGAAAGAAAGCGAAGTATAGGAGTACAATGCATCTTGGACAGAATAAAGGATAGAACCTCATCAGTTAAAGCTGAATTGCGACACTTAACTTGACAAGATGGGGTCATATCCTTCCTATAATACGGGACATGGTGCATTCGCGCCAGCCACGCTCCAGCTACTTTCCCATGAGACCGCTGGGTTGGCTCTATCTTTTAGAGTTCTCTGTCCAATATGTTTGACAAACCTACAAATCGTGCTGTAAAACTACATGTTTTCTTACGCTGAAATGTTTAAAGATCAAAAAAACTGACAGCATTAGAACTTTAAAGTGCCAATGCCATCAGTTTTTTAATTCTTATCGTTAAAGTTTGTTCACCGGCGATTAGTTTCTTTGAATTCGCCATAAATTGCGTTCGACTTTCAAACAAACAAGAACAATTTTCCTGTTTTTTACGAACAACAGCGAATTTGCAATAGAGAGAATTACCGATTAAGAATGAAATCAGGCATAAGCTGAACCTCAAGACGATAGCCCTGAGTAGCATAATTCATGATTATTGATCCGCCCATTGTATACCAAGTATCATCAATGTAATAATAGTTCTGTGACGGATAAATGGAAAAATACGAACCCTTACCCTGCATCTTTTGATAAAGGCTTTGCGGTACTTTTAATGTAAAACTACCAGTTCCATCCGAGTTCGACTGAATCAACTTGACCAAGCCAAAATTCTCACTAAAAGGAGAGTCAGGATTGTAATAGCTATCATCGAGCATTACTACCGCAGACTGAATGCTGGCACGTACAGGTTTATTTGTAAGTGCATTAACAATTTTATACGAAATAGATACGTCAATCGTATTTTCGTTGCATTCGTCGAGAAATTTCTGATATGCGCTTGAGTATTCGTCAATTACGCCATGGGCCTCCGGAAATTTATCAGTGATAGTCGGAATGTTGACTTGCGGTGTTTCCGGCTCAGTAGCAGGCTCTTCAGGCTCAGTTACGGGAGTTTCAGGTTCAGTTACGGGAGTCTCAGGCTCAGACTCAGGTTCCTCAGTGGTCTGCTGGCCCTCCGGGACATAACCTTCCGTAGTGATGATGTCAACACGCTGGTTTGCGCCGTCCCATTCAACACCGATGTCAAAGGACTGGGAAACATCGCGCAGCTTGTAGTAGTTGTTGTTTTTGATGTTGTATCCGGCGTAGTTGGCCTTGGAGCCATCCTTATATACGACCGCCGTAGAAGCTTTTGCAGACTGATTTGCCGAAGAAATCGCGCCAAGCTCACCACCAACAGTAGTATAAGGCTTGCCCGAAGTCAGATCGATGCGCTGCTGATCGTTGTTCCAATCCACTTCAAACTGTTTTTCGCTGCCATTTACGATAGCTGCGATGTCGCGCAGTTTGAAATAGTTATTGCCGCCAATTGTGTAAGCTGCTACATTGGCCTTTGCGCCGTCCACATAGATTGCGTGGGGCGAAGGGATTGCCGTCTGCATATCGGAGGGCGCAGCACTTGCAACTGTTGCAAGCATCGCCGCCGCCAATATGGTGGAAACAATTTTTTTAAGCATAAAAAATACCCCCTTGTCCTTTCCTTTGGCTATGATAGCCAATTTTACCTAATGCTTTCATCATATACCTGCTTGCCCTAAAATGTAAGACGCAGGACATCGCTGCCGCATGCTATCACTCCTTTGCCCTCTCCCTTAGAGTTATCTACCCAATATGTTTGACAAACCTACATGCAGTTTGATTGGAGGTAAAGTAAAGTAGACACATTTACATTGCATATAGCAAGTACTATACTTGTAGTGCAAGGAGGTGCGACAGATGGACACTAACATGACGTTTCGCATCGACAGCCAGACCAAGGCACGGATGACAGAGATCTGCAACCAGCTTGGCATGACTCCCTCGACAGCGTTCAATATTTTCGCTAATGCCTTTGTACGCGCTGGCGGGATGCCGTTTCCGGTCCGACTGGAGCACCCGGCCACTGAGATAACACAGGAGCAGATGCTGGCTGATGCAGACGATATTCTGGACGATTATGCACAGGACTACAAGAAAATGGCCGAGTGACTTGACGTGCAAAGAGATAATTGGTTTTGAGCAGTGAAATCAAGGATGGCATCGCTTGCAAGGCTCATATCCCCGTTCAACCAGTGTTTCCCGCGAACCGGGGTAATCCTCCCGATTGGATGGCTTGATATCCTGCACGCTGGAGCAACTCGGCCGATGGAACTTGCGGGTGTATTTGTTGAGTACATAATCCGGTTCCGACTCAGGCGATACTTGCTTGATCGGCTCAAGAGAGGCTGTGTCTACCAATGCACTTTCCCCAGTAGCATAGTCGATCTGCACACCGGGCTGGATGTTGAAAGCATAGACACAAAGGCAAAACTCTGAACCGCTGTCCTCGACCGAATAGCCCTCTATAAGACCACTGCTTGCCAGCAGATTATCTCCCTCGAAAATCAATGTCACCAGATAGAGCACATGGTTTCAGGTCTGCTGCACATAGTCCGCGACCTGATATTCAAACAGTAGCATCCCCGCGATATTCAGATATCGTGTACCGGTGATCAGATTGCGCTCATTTGGGGTATCAATGGAAACCATGTTTACCATTGCAGATGTGCTAAATGTATCTGTTTCAAAGCTTTTTTAGGATTAAAATACAACCTTTTGCATACTACCGGCGTTTGCTTTCTTTGCAGATGCCGGATTTTTTGTGTTTGTTCCATTCACTCTATCCGCATTCTAAAAAACAATCTGTTAGTTACCCTATATAAGGATAACCTAATAAAAGGTAAATGTCAACACGGGTTACCAATATTAGAATGGTGTTGATAGGAGAGGACGCTATGGATCTGAAAAGCATTATCAGCTACCAAACTGCCGAATACGGTTCGATCAAAGTTAAGCTGGGTGAAATCATGGATCAGCGCGGCATCACGCGCAACCGGCTGCGCACGCTGACCGGCGTAAAATATGATGTGATCGATCGGTATTATAAGGGGCAGAATGTATCCTTGGCTGACCTCGACTTTTTGGCGAAATGCTGTTATGTTCTGGATTGCAGCATTTCAGACTTGTTGGAGTATCAGGCGCCGGAAAATACCGAACCGCCGGATTCGGTCTAATATGTAAAAAACACCTCGTAATCGGAGATCTCTCCAACTGCGGGGTGTTCGCTTTATCTCAGCCGTTTTGTAGTAGATAAACAGATTTTCAATCTCTTGGGTTGCCGCATCGAAGGCAGCACGATTCATTACTGCGTGACGAGGTAAATGTCCTGCTTATCAAAATAGATTTCACTGGTATGTCCGTAGATCTGCATCATATCATTCAGCTTTTCCGAGAAAACATGGACACCGGGATTGCCGATTGCGGCAAAGGATTCTACGACTTTCCGCTCAATTTGCACAGCATTCTGTTTCATTTGCTTCCCGCTGTCTTGCAGAAATTCATCCACAGAACCTTCCTTGACAATGGGTATATTTCCGATGACGTTACCAACCGCTTTGCTTGCGGTTCCGATGCCCTTGAGAAGATTTGTTTCCAGAGAGGCGTCACTTAGCTTTTCCAAATAGACAGAGCACTGCGTAAAGATATCTCTATATGTTGCAGCCATTTTTTCGATCTCGTCTTTGGCAAAAAGGATGTTTTCCTCCTTAAAATCACCGCTGAGCATGACCTCAATAAACGATGCCATCGAAAAAATATAAAGCGAGAGCCGATAATATTGAAAGTCCCTTAAAAGACCGTCCAGTATGGCGGTTACCTTGGCTTGAAAAACAAACCGCTTTTTGGCATGCAATGTCTCAGTGACCTTTTTCTGATATGAGATCATATTTTTTCGTGCTGACCGTGCAATGTCCAGAGCGAGCTTATAGTTGCTTGCAATATAGTGTTCGTTATCCCAATTAGATTTGTATTTGAGCATCATGGAAGACAATGTTTCCATATCGGCTTCTATCGCAGATTCCTTTTCAACCTCCAGAAAAGATAGGATTTGACGTTGCGTTTCTGCAATGCTGTCTAACTTTTGCTCAATCGAGAACAACGCGACTGCCATCATCACAGTGCCCGGATTGATTGCTACCGTTGTTGTGGTGCTCACAGGGGCCACAGCGGCTTTCTGAAGCTGCGCCATTTTCGAAGTGCCTTCCGCTGTCTTGATTGCACCCCAAAAGTTCCCGTTTTTTGCGGCTTTCAGCACATCTCCAGCCCCTGCGTTTACCAATTTATAAAGCCCATCCACATTGGCGACAGATGTCTGCGTCACCGTTCTGAATGCAGGAACGAGAGAAGCAACACCGGCCCCTAAGGTGGAGAGCTGTGAGATAGGCATGCGGATAACCGACTTATCCCGAAGATTCGCTCTGGCGTCAAAAAGAATGCCGTCAGCTATTTTTATCAAATCCGTATCATTGCTGTTTTGTTGCTGTACCTGCGAATCAAGCAATTCTTCCATGATGTGTCCTCCGTTTGGATCATAGGATGATATTTTTCTATATCACACCTTGCCATTGGCGTATCTGTAAAGAACTATTCTCTTTCCATTTTAAACCAATGTTCTATTGTTCGGCAAGTCTGTTCATGATATTTCGCTCGGTTTGGGAGGAATATGGCGGAGAATGAAAAAAGCTGCATGGACAAACGCCATGCAGCTTTTCTATCAATTATACTGCCTGATTTTCTTCACGCTTGTTTGCCTGACGCAGACGCCACAGGTAATGACGCACAACAACCTCCGAACGATTATGTCCCAGAGATGCAGAAACACGCAGCAGTGCATCGCGATCCCATGTATAACCCTGACTATCACGATACCGGGTAGGACGGGATTTACCGTTCTCCATGGTACGATCCGTGGGGCTGATGGTAGAGATGTCGCGGGCAAACTCCTGATACAACTCGCAAGCATACATGCTGCGAATGCCGTGGATACCGATACGATCCGGAATCTCGGAGCATATCTTCTCATCTGGCTGGTACGAGGACAGGATTTCACGCAGCAGGGTATTGTACTTGGGCAGGATATCAATGGTGCGTTCGCGTCCGCCCTTTGTCCAGACTGTCTTTTCATCTGGATACTTCATACGATTGGGATTGCCGGACAGATGACAGTGATAGACCTTTCCATCGAACCAAAAGTTAGACGGACGGATCTGTTCCGCTTCATCACGACGCAATCCGGTGACACAGCAGATCTGCATAATGTGAGCCACAGCCATAGGGCCGTACTTAAAGCGGTACTGCAACTGGTTCTCGTACTTTTCTTCGGTATAGCTGCGGCTACGGGTGGTATCTTCTGCGCGAACAGTCGGACGATTGTTGTGCACCTGATTCATCGTACAGCTGTGCACAAATGCGAGCGCTGCTGTATACAGCTTGATGGTCGCCGGTGAATATGCGTGCGTGTCAATCAGATACTGGATGAATTGATGGTCATAATGACGCTTATGTGCAATCGGAAGGCGATGGCAGTCAGTATGATTTTCATCCATCCAACGGGCATAGTGTGTCAGACAGTTGACATAGCTGTTAATGGTATCGTCGGAATGCAGCAGATCGCTGGACATACGTTCACTGCCTGCTGCAATATTCTGTGCGCGTGCGATGTGCTTGCTGACACCCTTTCTAATGCGGGACAGCAGTTTCTGTTCACAAGCCTGTGCAAAACGAGTGCGAACAACTTTTGTGATATTCATAAGATCAGATCCTTTCTCTGATAAACGAGGTGGATAAGAGAACGGTGGTATCTCACTCTTGCGAGTGCCTGCAAACGGCTTCATAGGAAACGCATCCTATGGTATGGCCGCCGATACCGTGCTGTTGAAACAATCAACCGGCATGTACACATGGATGAACCAGCGATGCCGATGCGCGGGGAAAAGTCCGGCGTGGGCGGTGGTTTGGGTCCCGTAGAAAGAAACACATCTTCCTGTATGACCCTTGCCACATCCTCCCACTGGGTGAATAGACGACAAAAGTTTTACATTATCCAGTCATTGTCAACCCAGTTTTGGTTGGCATTTTACCAATAAAAAAGGAAATACGTCGATTGCTTCCGACAATATTTCCACTCCGTTCATGCAAGTCCATCTGCTGAAAAGTAGACGCCTTTTCTCCGATCTTAAGTTTTTACAGCAGCGGTTTGCTCACCCCTTCACAGCATTTTTGCGGTTGGAATAGAGCAGCAGCTTACTGCGATCTCCTTTTGCCATACGATGAATCACACACATCATATGGGATTTCATATTGTGTTCGCACAACAAGCACTATAACATCACTATAGCGTTATTGCGCTTGGGATCCTCTCTTTGTTGCCATACGATAGGTCAAGCATATCGCGTTGGCTTTTTCCTATTTTTTCTCCCTTATAATCAACTGTGCTATTTCTCTCCCTTATTTTCTCTCTTTCTTTGCAATAAAAAAGCACACCTACTCTGTTATAGAATAAGTGTGCAAGTAAACGGTATTGATGAGTAGCGCGCATGGTTGTCCCAAGGCGAATTACTTATAGGTTGATTATATGATATCATGACATATATGGTTTGTCAATAGGATTTGCAATTTTATTAGCGAGTTAAAGTTGGAAAACAGCAAGAATCAAATAATAATCGAACAAATTTCCGATTTATAAATGAATAGTGTTGACAAGCAAAATAATATCCCTTCGTCTGGTTATATGACGGTATGACGGAGCCTCGAAAGGGTGGCTTTTGCCAGCACAGAAGAAGAATATAGGCGCATATTTATGCGTCTGTTGGCATCCAAAATAGAGCTTCGCCTATTGCCTTATGGCTCCTCGTTCGACTGACCATTCTGAAGGGAAATGATTTTCAGTTCGGTCTCCGGCTCGCTGATATATAATTCCTCGCATTCCTGCTGCGCTTGAATCAGCGTATTGATTGCCTGCTCGGTGGCGCGGAACAGCGTCAGGTACATCTTTTTGTAATCCGGCATAAGATCACCTCTTTATCACCAGAATAGGACATATAGTCCAAAAAGTCAATAGGACGATTTGTCCTTTGATATAGTAATTTTGGTGATAGATATGAATCTAAGAATCCGGGATTTGCGTGAAGATGCAGATTTAACACAGAAGCAGATTTCTGAAATAATACTATGTGATCAATCCCTTTATTCCAAATATGAACGAGGCGAACGTGTGCTGCCACTCGATCTGGCGGTCAAGCTGGCGGAGTATTATGGAGTATCTCTGGACTATTTGGTAGGGCGGACAGACAAACGAAAATAAAGAGAAATACAGCGGCACAGAAGGTTTTCTGTGTCGCTTTTATTATTCTGCTAATCGTCCGATAAAGGTTGTTTTCCTGCTTTTTACCGCTATCAAATCGAAGAAATATAGGTAATTTTCTTTATATAATGAATTTTTTTATTTAACATTTTTTATGATTTTTTCAGGTGCTGATTCTGAGTTTCAACTTTTTTGGGCGTCAAAGGGACTGAAATATAAAAATACAACTTTGAAATGCAACAAAAAAGGGAAACTCTTTGCTGAAAAATATCCGTAAAAGTTGCATAGTATAACGACTTTTCTTTAGCGTGCTGAAATAATCCAGCCCCAAAAGTTGTACACTATGAGGACTTTTCTTTAGTGAACCAAAATAGCTCACATAAAAAAGTTGCACACTATGACGACTTTTCTTTAGCGGACTAAAATAATTCAGAGTGAAAAGTTGCATAGTATGAGTACTTTTCCGCATCTCCAGTTCGTTTTACAAACAGTTCTGTACCATGCCGAAGTACTGCACCAGTCAAATAATTGACCCCCTTTACCAATTCCTTCTTGTTGACCGAAACGAACAAATGTTCTAAAATAGTGGCATGGAGCTGTGAAAATATGAGCCACAGTATTACAATCACACGCAGCCATGACCGGGGAAGGGGGCGCACCAAGGGATGCCACAACGAACCTATATCGCGATTGATCTCAAAAGCTTTTACGCTTCGGTGGAGTGTCGGGAGCGCGGACTTGACCCAATGGACACCAACCTTGTGGTTGCGGATGAGAGCCGTACCAATAAAACCATCTGCCTTGCGGTCACGCCCTCTTTGAAGTCTTATGGCATTTCCGGACGCGGCAGGCTCTTCGAAGTCAGACAGCGTGTAAAAGAGGTCAACGCCAAAAGACAGTGGACAGCACCGGGACGGAAGCTGAATGGCACATCGTATTTGCAATCCGAACTGCAAACCAATCCCAATCTGGCGGTGGATTTCATCATCGCACCGCCGCGCATGGCTCACTACGTAGCGTACAGTACGCGGATTTATCAGGTCTATCTGAAATATGTTGCGCCGGAGGACATCGTGGTTTACTCCATTGATGAAGTGTTCATGGACGTGACAAACTACCTGCCCACCTACAATCTCACCGCCCATGACCTCGCCGGAACAATCATTCGGGATGTGATCGAGACCACGGGCATCACAGCAACGGCCGGGATCGGCACAAATCTCTTTCTCAGCAAAGTGGCAATGGACATTGTAGCCAAGCATATTTCGGCGGACCAAAACGGTGTGCGAATCGCAGAACTGGATGAAATGCGCTATCGGCAAACCATGTGGTCGCATCAGCCGCTTACCGATTTCTGGCGGGTCGGACGCGGGTATGCCAAAAAACTGGCATCGTACGGTATGGTCACAATGGGCGATGTGGCACGGTGTTCCATTCAAAACGAATCTCTGCTTTACCGGCTGTTTGGAAAAAACGCCGAACTGCTGATCGATCACGCATGGGGCTGGGAACCGACTACCATCGCGGCAATCAAAGCATATCGGCCAAGCACCAACAGTCTGGGATCGGGACAGGTGCTGCACTGTCCCTATGAAGCGGAAAAAGCAAAGCTCGTCCTGCGGGAGATGGCAGATGTGCTGTCGCTCGACTTGGTGGACAAAGGACTGGTTACCGACCAGCTTGTTGTAACTGTCGGGTATGATATAGAAAATCTCACTGACCCGAAACGGCGGATGCAGTATCACGGTGCAATCGTAACCGATGGCTACGGACGGCAGATACCCAAGCATGCCCATGGCACGATCAATCTGAACGGTTACACAGCGTCCACCGAAAAAATTCTGTCCGCAGTATCCACATTATTTGACCGGATTGTGGATAAAAATCTTTTGGTGCGCAGGCTGAATCTCACCGCTAATCATGTCATATCGGAGACATCCGCATCGGACAAAACCGCCGGATATGAGCAGCTTGATCTGTTCATGGATTACACGGTTCGGCAGGCCGAGCAGGAATACGAGCAGCACCGACTGGAGCGGGAACGGAGCATGCAGAAAACCCTGCTAACGATCAAGAAGAAATTCGGGAAGAATGCCATCCTGCGGGGCATGAATCTGGAGGAAGGGGCAACAGGCAAAGACCGGAACGCACAGATCGGAGGACACAAGGCATGACGCAAGACTTACGGTGTGGGCAATACGAGGACATCATTCATCTGCCTCATCCCATCTCGAAAACAAGACCACAGATGCCCATGTCGGATCGTGCTGCGCAGTTTTCTCCCTTTGCTGCCCTTACCGGTTATGATGCAGCCATTCGGGAAACCGCGCGTCTGACAGATAAAAATCTGGTGCTCGACGAAGAAACCTGTGCGCTTCTGGACAGAAAACAGCAGCATCTATGCGAAATCATTGCGGAAAAGCCGGAGATTACCGTCACTTGCTTTGTGCCGGATGAGAGAAAAGACGGTGGATCATATGCCACCGTGATCGGCAAGCTCAAGCGAATTGATCTGTGCGCACGGCTGGTGCTGACCGATGGCAGGAACATACCACTGGATGATATTGCCGATCTGGAGAGCGAGCGGTTTGACGGTATTGTGTAAATGCGATTTGCTGCGTCATTGACATTACTTTTCAAATCTGTTACAATGTTTGCGTTCATCGGAGGGTGAGCAACACGTTTGAAGTTGCGAGCTGGATAAGATGGCAGGTGAAATTCCTGCTTTTCTTATCCGGCTCTATTTTTTTGAAGCAGAGCAAGAAAAATAAAGAGAAGGATAAGCTCCGCACCAGAAAAAAGTTGCATCCGCGTATGCAAAAGCATGATTTGTGAAATAAGGAGGACACCATGCGCAAAACAAAAGAACAGAGTTTGATTCAGGGAAATATCCTGCAATCCCTGATTTCCTTTGCATTCCCAGTTTTGCTGGCACTCTTTTTGCAGGCTATGTACGGTGCAGCAGATCTGATCATCGTCGGACAGTTTGCAGATACCTATGAACAGTCCGGTGTTGCTTCCGGCAGTCAGCTTTTTAACATGATCACCATGGTTCTGACCGGTTTGACAATGGGGGTGACCGTTTTTGTAGGTGATTGCATCGGCAGTGGAAAACCGGATAAGGCCGGAAAGGGTATTGGTACCGGTATTGCTATTTTTTCAGTGCTGGCAATGGTGATAACCGCCCTAATTGTTCCGTTCAGCGATCAACTGGCTGCCTTGATGCATGCACCGGCAGAGGCATTTTCCCAGACCGTCAATTATGTGCGGATTTGTGGCATTGGAACGGTTTTCATCACCGCATACAATGTGATTGGTGCGGTTTTTCGTGGTATCGGCGATTCCAAAACACCACTCCTTACCGTTGCCATTGCCTGCGTCATCAATATTTTGGGTGATTTGATTCTGGTGGCTGGTTTTGGCATGGGTGCCGTCGGTGCAGCCGTTGCAACGGTATCAGCCCAAGCGATTAGTGTCCTGTTTTCGCTTTACTTGATCGGCAAAAGCAAGCTTCCCTTTGCGTTTTCAAAAAGCTATATTCGCTTTGACTCTGCCTGCCTGAAAAAGATCCTGCGGGTGGGTATACCCATTGCGCTTCAGGAAATGCTGGTACAGTTTTCCTTTCTCTTTATTCAGGTAGTAGTCAACAGTATGGGGGTCATGGAATCTGCCGCTGTTGGTGTTGCTGAGAAGGTCTGCGTCTTTCTCATGCTGGTGGCTTCTGCTTATATGCAATCAATTTCCGCGTTCGTGGCACAGAATAACGGAGCCGGAGAATGGAAGCGTTCCCGCCAAGCGCTGTTTTATGGCATCAAGACTGCGTTGTTAGCCGGTTTCATCATGGGAGTCGTTGCATTTTTTGCAGGTGATTTATTATCTGCTATTTTCTCGGGTGAAGCAGAGGTGATTGCCTGCGCCCACGAGTATCTGAAGGCTTACGCTATCGACTGTCTGCTTACAGCGGTTCTCTTCTGCTTTATCGGATATTTCAACGGCTGCGGAAAAACGGTATTCGTCATGGTGCAGGGCGTGGTCGGTGCATTTTGTGTCAGAATCCCCGTGGTTTATCTGATGAGCCGGATGGAGGGAGCATCCCTGTTTCATATCGGTTTGAGTACGCCCATCTCGTCCGCAGCACAGATCATTCTGTGTGTAGTGGTTTATCGCTTGCAGTGTGTCTCGGCTTGGGCGGACAGATAGAAAAACGCCGGCACAAAGAAAGCTCTGCGCCGGTGGCTGTAGGCTTTATTATTTTTCTTGCAATTTGGATCATGTCCTGTACAACCAGATGAATATAAGTCTTTTGATCATCCCATCTCCATATGTGAGGGGATGATATTTATATAGTGATGAACTTGTCCAGAACATGAGCGTAGGTACAAGCTGTATCAATACAAATAGTTACAAATTTGTATGTGCCATCATAAAAATAATCCTCTCCGGCCGATGCATTTTGCAAAGGCAGGAGAGGACTGCTTTTATTCGGACTCATCCGCGACAGCTTCAGCAGCTTCGATGATATCACGCAGATCGCTGAGCGTTACATTATCTTTGGAAAAATACTGCCACCCGTTGACACTGGCGTTTTCCGACCAACCACACCGTTCGTGCAGCAGCTTACTGGCGAGCGCCGAAACGGAATAGGCTTCTCCTTGGTATTCGACTTTGTTGCGCTGATTCAGTACACGGGCAGTGATATTGTCATCATACAGAAATGTTATTACTTCGCCAACATCAATATGCAGAAGCTGGAACGAGTTGTTGGAGCGTTTGCTTCGCGTCTCGGCCAATTCTTCGTCCTGTAATTCACTTTGGCTTGGCTGGTACAAATGCAGTGCATCACTGTCTCCGCGCAGAGCGGCAACCCGTTTGAAAATGCCAAACGCCGTTTCGCGGGAAATCTTGAAAAACTCCCGTTCCCGAATGCGGCCATTTTCCAGTGTCTCCCGTGCATGCAGCGAACTATCCACCAGATCAATCAGGCCATGAATATTTTTCTCAACCTTAGACGGATCTTCAACCTCATATACTGCATAGCAGCGATAACAGAGCGGCAAATTGGTCGGGGCGTTAAGTTCACGCAGACGGTCTGCAATGTCGTTCCGTTCAGTCATGCCGATCTTGATCCAGCCATCCAAGCAGGGATTGGTCAGAATATAAACGAGTCCTTTTGACATGTATGACCCTCCTGTCAATTTTCTTTCTTTTTGTCAAACAACTCCGGCGTGCAATAGTCTTGCGACACTGGTTGGGGCAGCACACCCTTCCACCGGATCGCTTGCACGGTTTCCTCAGGTAAATGTACGAGAGACACCGGGATCATCTTTTTTGCTCCTTGACGATCATCAGGCAGACCGGATGCAGTATTACACCCTGCCAATCCCGTTGTGCTTGCGGATTCTGATAAAACAGTGTCAAATTTTGCTTGCATGTTGCAACCTGTGCGAATGTCAGCAGCGGATAAATGTTTTGCTTTGCCTCGGGGCAGGATGCAAAAATCAGTACCGATGGAGTCGATCCATTTCCCATAACAGATTGCTTGTGTATTTGCTCCAAACGCAGTTGCATCCCAGATATTCCGTTTTTCCATGAACAGCATTGCCCGTTCCCAGTTGGCGGGAAGTTCGCCATTCTGCTCCAAATGCTGCACATGCTTCTGCGAACAGTGTAATACAGCCACCGTTTTCATCACAGCAAGTGACTTCCTGCTTGTCATTGACGGAAAAGCAGAAACGGGGTTGGGGGTGGTCGTCTGCATCATTCCATAGCCAAGGTCGGGACTCCCAAGCAAAGACCTTGTTGTTCCGCCGTAGCTGTGCCCGAACCTCCATCAGCAAAAAGCCGAGCAGATTGGTGCCGCGCCATTGGGTAGGATCGAAATACGTCAGATCGTCTAAGGACAAACCGATTCCCCAGATCAGGTCTTTTGAGGCATATTCGGCGAGCAGTGCGTCTCTGGTAGACAACAGTTGGTCTTGCAGTACAGGATTTTGCGTAAACTTTGCCATCAGCGCAGGGAGCAGTGCGAGTTATCGGATACCGGCCCACACCTTGTCAACATAACCGTGCACCTGTCGACCCAGACGTTTGACTTCGTCTGGCGCACCGCTTTGCAAAATCTGCATAGCGATTTCGGAGTCTCCGAACTGGACTGCTTTGCGATACATCAGGTATTGCTCGGTGTTTTCAAACCGCACACCATCCAGATAAAACGGCGCAGGGTACCAGTTGCTCAGGTAACCGTTTTTCTACTCCGCAAGATAGGAGCCAATGACAGCAGGCATCTGTTTCATGTCGCTTCACGCCCCTTATGATAAAAAACAACAAAAATAGCAAACTTTTTACTGGAATATATTGACGAACATTTGTTCTGATGATATACTGTATATATAAGAACAAGAAAATACGGCAGCGTATGGAGGCGGCAACCTCCACACGCCTGCGCAGGTGAAGACGCCACCTACACAACGGATTACTCCGCACCGCAAAATTAGTATACCCTTTTTTGCCTGCTTTGGCAAGATGGGGACGGTTCTGCGGGGCGTATTTCGCATTCGTTTCAGACCCTCCGTACCGTGTAGGTCACAAGCCCTGCACGGTATTTTTTGTTCGATGTATTTAACCATCTGACAAAAGGAGGAACAAACATGAGCAGCAAGTTTGAAACTGTATTCCGTACGTATTCCTATCGCTTGTACCCGACCAAAATGCAGCAGCTGGAACTCAAAGCACTGTTTGACTTGCAGGATCATGCGTTCAACGACTGGGCCGACCTTGCCAATCGCGGTGTAGCACAGGGGAAAAGCTATGAAACAATCCAGAATGAGATCGAATCCCATGAGATTATCACCGAACGCCGGGAGGATCGTTATGCGCTCAGTGTCACTCGCAGCCATGTGCTGACACTGGCACGTCATCTCTGTGACCACCAGATTAAGCGCATTCGTTTTCGCCTGCCTGACCGCCAGCAGCGCTCGTTTACCTATAAGACAGTTGGCATCAGCGAGCATTATCTGGTTATTCCATCGATCGGTACGATTGCCATGCGCGACTATCGTCCGTTTCCCGATCATGCAGAACTGCGTTATGCTAAAATTCTGGTAGACTGCTATGGTGCCGAATACCGTGTTGATCTGGTGCTGGCGGTCTTGCTCCCGATTGCAGAAGAGCAGCCGGTGCATTATGAAAAGGTAGTCGGTCTGGATTACACGCAGAACGGCCTGTATGTCACCAATACCGGTGAAAACGCTGGTTATCCAGGTTATCGCAGGATAGCACAGGAACAGCTTCGCCGGTATCATCGTGCAGCAGAGCGGTTTCATACCGGAAGCAATCGTTGGCGTAAACACAAACAACGTGCCGCAAAACTCGAACGGCATATCGTGCATCAGCGCCGCAACTGGCAGTATCAACAGGCACATAAGCTCTGTAAAGAACATGATGCAATCTGTGTCGAAACGCTGGATTTCGCTGGTATGAAACAGGCGAATCCTTCGCTGTCTCCTAAGCTTAACGATAATGCCTGCGCAGCCTTTTTCCGCAAACTGGAACAGATCCTGCATCAGAACGGCAAAAAGCTGATCCGCGTCGATGCGCAGTTTCCGTCCTCGCAGATTTGTTCCTGCTGTGGTGCTTATCTTGGTAAGCAGCCCCTCGGGAAGGAATACATCACTTGTCCGCACTGTGGTGTGACCATCCGTCGTGACCACAATGCAGCCCGCAACATCCGTGACAAAGGTTTTCGCCGTCTGGAATAATTCTTGATTGATCTGCCCTCGGACGTCTGGGTGTGATACGCACGCGCGCGAGCCTCGTGAATGGCGTCACGAAGATTGTTTTCCGCTCGCAGGATTCCCCGTAGCGGACGCGCTGCGGGGAGAAATCCTTGTTTTCGCGTCTATGTTGCTCGGAAAAGGTGGCGAACGGTATACAAATGGTTGCGTACATGCCAAAAGAAAGATTTCTACGAAAACAACCGGCATCATTCGATAAGGAGTGAGCCGGAAGGAAATGACCATATAGTTTTGGCCTCATAAGCCTTAAAAAGTGAATAAAGCATTTTGCCTTGAACTCCCTGTTAACCTCCCTCACAAAACCGGCATAATGTCCGGGAAAAAAGCGCATAAACCGGGAAAAGAAGAACGAGGACTCAAGGCATGGAAAGTGCTTTGGGTCTTTTTTGTTGCGCAAAAATGGCTTGAAAAGGGGGATAAAAGTTCTGAAAATGAGAAAGTAGGGAAACGGGGGAAAAGAAAAAATGTCGATTTTAGAGAGATTTTCGGTCTGTTTTAGGTAAGACGGAATGGAAAAGGGAGGAATTGGAGCAGATCGAACGGAATGGGGTTGGAATGGATAGAGAATGGATGAGAATGGGACAAATGGGGCGCATTTGGTATAGAAAAGTTTCGAACTTCGCGTCACACAATTATTCGGAGTTTACAGTTCCTTACAGATATTGGACGGGATTCATGAGAAAAATCCGGCTCAAACGGCCAAAATAGTGCGTTTTTCCTTGAAAAATCAAGCCAAAATCTGATTATCCCTTGAAAACACTGTATCCACGGGCATTTCAGACAGGTCAAAACCATCTCATTTACTACGATTTTACTACTGTTGAGTGAGCCTTGACACGCTGAAAGACCACGAAATGCCAAGATA
Source organism: Agathobaculum sp. Marseille-P7918 (assembly GCF_964248325.1). Classification (NCBI taxonomy): domain Bacteria; kingdom Bacillati; phylum Bacillota; class Clostridia; order Eubacteriales; family Butyricicoccaceae; genus Agathobaculum; species Agathobaculum sp. Marseille-P7918. The sequence goes on from NZ_CAXTXI010000003.1 coordinate 309,134, forward strand.
CGGATACAGCACCCGTCAATCGGGGCCTCCGCCCCGTGACCATATAACTGAATACAGACCGGCCATCTGCCGGGGCAACGCCATGGGTAACACAAACCTGTGGCGTTTTTTTATGCCCTGCCGGGGGTACGCAAAACTGTATGAATACGGGTGGGAAATCCCCTGTTTTTTCGCCTGTGGGCGGCGCAAACGAGGCCGCCCATATCCTTTCCCTTATGGGAGGCCGGGCGGTGATATGGGGGCGTAAACCCGCCGAAACGAACACTTTTCAAAACCGAAGGAAGGAGGTATCCAATATGGCGGTATTCCGCATTGAGAAAACCCGTGATTATACGGTGATGTCCAACCATCACCTGCGGGATACGGGCCTGTCGCTGAAATCCAAGGGGCTGCTCTCCATGATGCTGTCCCTGCCAGAGAACTGGAACTACACCACCAGGGGCCTTGCGAAGATCTGCAAGGAGGGTACGGACAGCATCGGCTCTGCCCTGAAGGAGCTGGAACGGGCCGGGTACATCGTCCGCAACCGCCTCCGGGACAGCAAAGGCAAGATCGTGGACGTGGAGTATGTCATCTACGAAACGCCCCATCCCCCGGAGCCGGACGGGCCGTGTGAGGAGGAACCGGATACGGAACATCCAGATACGGAAAACCCGGATATGGATACTCCGGGTCTGGAAAACCGGCCGCAATTAAATAAAGATAAAAGCAATCCTGATAAATCAAAAAAAGATGAACTCAGTACGGAAGGATCAAATCCTGTCCTATCCTCCCCCAAAGCCCCCAGGGGTTCGGACGGGATGGGACGGGACCGGATGCGGGAGCGCGAAAGCTATCGTGAATTGATTTTGGAGAACATCGAGTATGACTATCTCATCCAGAACCACCAGCTTGACCGGGACCGTTTGGATGAACTGGTGGAGCTCATGGTGGACACGGTGTGCTCCAACCGGGAGATGATCCGTATTGCCGGGGACGACTACCCGGCGGAGGTGGTCAAGTCCCGGTTCCTGAAACTGGACAGCTCCCACATCGAGTATGTGCTAGACCGTATGCGGGAGAACACCACCTATGTCCGCAACATCAAGAAATACCTGCTGGCCGCTTTGTATAACGCCCCGGCCACCATCGACAGCTACTACACCTCCCTGGTGAGCCATGACTTGTACGGCGGCGGAGATCGGAGGTGATGTGCGTGCAGGAAGAAATCACCCAGGGCGTGGTCTCCCTTTCGGTGGAGACCGGCAAGATAACGGCGGACCTGCTCCAAAAGGCCGTGAAGAAGGTGCTGGAGGAGATGCAGAAAAAGCCCTCCCAGCGCATCCTCCACCAGGGGAAACAGACCTTGCACCAGCTCAAACAGCATGGGGCTTCCCTGACCAACATCGAGATCACGGAACAGAACATCAAGGCGTTTTCGGCGGTGGCGAAGAAGTACGACATCGACTACGCCCTGAAGAAGGACCCCTCTACGGAGCCACCGCACTACTATGTGTTTTTCAAGGCCAAGGACAAGGACCAGCTCCAACCGGCCTTCAAGGAGTTCACCGCCATGACCCTGAACCGGGAGAAGCGCCCCACCATTCGGGAGAAGCTGGCCCAGGCCCAGGAACAGTCCAAGACCAAGCACCGGGAACGGGAGAAGGTCAAGACCAGGGACCGGGAGGTGGCACGATGACCGACAAGCTGAAAAAACAGCTCATCCTCAACCTCCCGTATCTCATCTTCGTGTATCTCTTTGACAAGCTCTGTCAGGGTGTGCGGCTGGCTCCTGGGGCGGACGCCTCGGAGAAGCTGCTCCACATCGGGCAGGGCTTTTCTGCGGCCTTTGCCAGTCTGGCGCCCAGCTTCCACCTGGTGGACCTGTGCGTGGGCGCCGCCGGCGCGGTGCTGATCCGGCTGGCGGTCTACTCCAAGGGCAAGAACGCGAAGAAATACCGCCGCGGTATCGAGTATGGGAGCGCCCGTTGGGGCACGCCGGCCGACATCGCCCCTTACATGGACAAGGATTTTTTCAACAACATCCCCATGACCCAGACGGAGCGGATCACCATGTCGAGCCGTCCCAAGGAACCCAAGTATGCCAGGAATAAAAATATCCTGGTCATCGGTGGTTCCGGCAGCGGAAAAACAAGGTTCTTTGTCAAGCCTTCGCTCCTCCAGTGCCATTCTTCGTATGTGGTCACCGATCCGAATGGTAATTTACAATAAGGATAAAGGGAGCGCGCACCCTCAAGAAAGGAGGTTACACCCCATGAAGAAACAGCCGGACAAGGGAAAAATCACAGCCCTGTACGAGCGTCTTTCCCATGACGATGAACGAGCCGGGGAAAGCGTGTCAATAGAAAACCAAAAGCGCATTTTGGAGGACTACGCCCAAAAGAACGGCTTTACGAATATCCGGCACTTCACCGATGACGGAGTGCGGGGAACTACTTTCAAGCGTCCGGGGCTGGACGCTATGCTGGAAGAAATCCGGGCGGGAAATGTGGCTACGGTCATTATCAAAGACCAAAGCAGGATTGGCCGTGATGTTGTCGAAGTGGGGCTTTTGAAGCGCACCTTTGATGAGTACCATGTACGCTTTATTGCGGCGAATGACAACCTTGATACCGCTAACGGCTTTGATATAATGTCAATTTTCCGAGATGTGATAAACGAGTGGTATGTTGCCGACACCAGCCGGAAAATCAAGACCGTTTTCAAGTCGAGAATGGAAAAGGGCTTGCGCTGCTCCGGCAGCGTCAGCTATGGCTACCTTGCGTCCAAAGAGAACAAGGGCGAATGGGTAATCGACGAGGAAGCCGCAGCCGTTGTGCGCCGTATCTTCCACAGCGTTGTTGCCGGGGAGAGTATCGCCAGTATAGCAAGGGCACTCCGCGCCGAGAAAATCCCTATCCCGTCCGAGCATTGGAAGCGGATAGGCGCACCCGTCCGGGCGGCGAAGTACACAGACCCCTACGCATGGTCAACGACAACTATCAGCTATATCCTCAAACGCCCGGAGTACACAGGGCGCAAGGTTTTAGGGAAAACCGTCTGCGAGAACTACAAGACCAAAAGTACCCGCAAGACCGCGCCGGAGGAACAGTATATTTTTGACGGGGAAATTCCCGCCATTGTGGACGAGGAAACATGGAACACCGTCCAGCGGCTTATGGGGACAAAACGCCGCGCTCCCAAGCGGCAGAACACCCCAAACCGCCTGACCGGGCTTCTCTACTGCGCCGACTGCGGCGCGAAGCTGACCCACCGCAGCAGCCTTGTGCAAGGCAAGTATCTGGACGACGCTTTTGTGTGTTCCAGCTACCGCCAGCTTACCCGCGACTGTACCATGCACTATATCCCCACCGCAAAAATGGAAGCCGCTATTCTTGCCGCAATCCAGCGCGTGAGCTGGTATGTGCGGCACAATGAAGCTGAGTTTATCGAGCGTGTGCGGGAAGCGTCCGACCAGCACCAAGAGAACGCCGTCAAGGAGTACCGGCAGAAAGTGAGCAAGGCGCAGCGGCGGTGTAAGGAGCTGGACGGGCTTGTAAAGAAGCTGTACGAGGGCAACGCCACAGGCAAGATACCCGATAAGCACTTTACCCGTCTGCTTGCCGAATACGACGAGGAACAGACCGGGCTGGAAGCCGCTATCTCCCAATGGCAGGAAGCAATCGAGAGCTGGAACGCCGACAGGCTGAAAACAGATAAATTTATCGAGCTTGTGAACCGCTACACTGATTTTTCTGAATTGACAACGCCCATGCTCAACGAGTTTATCGAAAAAGTCGTTGTCCATGAGGGCGAGGGACGCGGGAACAGCCGCCGCCAGCGGATAGACATTTACCTCAACTTCATCGGCGCGTTTGAAGTCCCCGCCCATATCGTTACCCCAATGGAAGCCGAGGAACAACGCCGCCAGCAGGAGGAACAGGCCGCAAAGGACGCCCATTCACAGGAGCTTGCCAAGGCGCGGGAAGAAAAGCGCAAGGCAGAGAAACGGGAGTTTACTGCGAGGAAGAAAGCGGGCTTGCTGACCCCGGAGGAACAGGCGGCAGATGAAGCGCGGTTAGCCCATAACCGGGCATGGCAAAAGGAATGGCGGGAGAAGCGGAAAGCCGCCGAACCGCCCAAGCCCCCGAAGCCGAAATCCTTAAAGGAGCTTGCCGCGCTGCAAAAGGCCGGAGCCGACCTCACGCCGGAGGAAGCAGAGCGTCTTGCCGCCTACCGGGAGAGGAAAAACCGCCAGCACAAGGCATGGTATGAGCGGCAGAAAGTGGCACAGCCGCCCAAGCCCCGGACGATGAAAGAGCTTGCCGCCGCGCAGGACGCAGGCCAGCCACTCACGCCAGAGGAAGCGGAACGCCTTGAAGCCAGCCGGAGCCGGAAGAAGAACGCATACCAAGAACTGAAAGCCCAAGCGGAAACCGACCCCGCCGCAGCCGCCGAGCTTGCAAGGCGGCGGGCATACCATAGTGAAGCTACCAAGAAATCCCGTCAGAAGATGTACGAGGAAGCCGCAGCCGGAAATCCCGAAGCCCAAGCCCGGTATGAAAACTTCCTTGCTGCAAAGCGGGAGAACTACCACAAAAAGAAGCAGGACGAGAAAGGAGAACAAATCGCATGAGAAGATTGATTGACAATGGGAACCGCCCTATTACCCCGAAGCCCCATATCGGTCACTATGGGCGGCTGCGGAAAGCCTATCTGGAACAATACCGCCACCGCCTTTATACTGCCCTTGTAGCCAGCGAGAAGCTATATCCCCACCTTGCGGAAACAGACCGGGCGGCGCGGGATATGCTGGACTACCTCATGCCCCGCCTTGCCAGAGAAGCGGGAGCCACCGAAGCCCTTAAAGCCGCCGACCCGATGAAATGGGTAGGTTTGATGAACAACTGCAAGGCGAGAGCCGAGGAAATCGTAATGCATGAGCTAATCTATGTTTAACGGTCAAGAGCCGGAAAAATCGGAAATCTTGCGATAACAGCCGCCCCGACGATACATTCCCCGTCCGGGCGGTTTTTATCGTCAAAAACGCCGTTTTCTCCAAGTCAAGAGCCGGAGAAAACACCCGAAAAATGCCCCTATTGCGTAACAGGGGCGCAGAAAGGAGAGTTTATGCGAACAGGGCTTCCCAAGCAAAAAAAGACCACAGACATCTGGTTTGATGAGAAAGACCCGTTGATCCATATCCGTACCCACAACACCGACTTGAAGAAGCGGCTTGCCGCCTATGCCGAGCAGCACCCCGATGTGTGCCGCCAGACCGACGCAGACCCGGAAACGGGCTGCATGGAGTTTGACATTGAGAAAGGCCGCTTCTCTTTCCGTCTGACCGCCCCATACAGCGAGGAACGGCGGGAAGCGGCGCGGCGGTACGCCAGAGAGAGCAACGCCGCCGACAGGCTGAAATAGAGTGGAAATGTTCATAGTTTTGTGCTATACTTTTTCTAAAAGCAGAGTAATACTGCGGAATTGATTGGAGGACAACACAATGGTTACATTTATGAGATTAAGATAAAACCGCGAGTTATGTTGCGGTTATCCGTATTGCATAACTCGCTTATTGAAGCAGAGATGTAATTACGGAGGAAAAAAGGTTGAAACATTGTAATTTAGGCACCATTCCGAAAAAAGGCGCACAAAACCAAGCCCCCTAAAAGCGGGCAAAATTGAAGTCATGCTTAAAGTCTACGCAGTAGGAGGAGCAGTCACCAGATAACCTTGCCGTTGTAGGATAAAGACAGCTTCTTCCACAGAAACCTCGCGGTGTGCAGGTGGCCGGTCTGCGCTGCGGTATAGCTCAGGATTATACGGCTCATTTTTCTTTAGCATGTTGTAGATGGCTGTCAGTAGCATTCTGGCAATGGCGATGATTGCTTTTTTGTGTCCCCGGCGTTTTTTGAGAGCAAGGTAGCGGTTACGGACTTCAGGGAAACGCTTTGCCCGAATAGCACAGAGGGCACACTGCACCAGCAAGGGCTTGATGTAGGCTCCGGCCCGGCTGATTCTGGTGGTTTTCTTCTTCCCGGCACTCTCGTTGTTCTGCGGCGTAAGCCCAGCCCAGGAGCAAAGATGCTTCGAGGTGGGGAACACGGACATATCCACTCCAATCTCAGAAATGATACCAATCGCGGCAAAGGATTGGATACCCGGCACCGTCATAACAAGATTGAGTTGAGGAAGATACTTCTCAACAGTAGACAGAATCAGCGATTCCAGATTGAGTTTGCACAGTTCAAGGCTATCTATGTGGGAACGGATGATGCGGAGCTTTTCAGCCTGTTCTTCACACATCTCTCCGTCCACAGCGGCAAGCACCTGTTCATTGGTCGCTTTCATGCCCTTGGTTCGGAAACCAGAAATATCCGTGATTTTTTCAGTTGGATTTTCCAGAATTCGAGCAGTAATTGCAGAAGCTGCCTTGCCAAACACGTCTGAGAACACATCATCCAGCTTGAAGTTGGAAACAGTCAGGCAGTTCTGGGCTCGGTTTTTCTCGCCAGTTGTGAAGCTGGTGAGTTTCCGGCGGTAACGAACTAAGTCCCGGAGCTGGCGAATGTCTGCCGGAGGGATAAAACTCCCGGCGACAAGGTCGTGCTTAAAGATGTCGGCAATCCACCTGGCATCTCGCTTATCGGTTTTCTTTCCCCGAATAGACTTCACGTATTTGGGGTGCGCAAGGACAATGTTACAGGTGGGTTCCAGGATGTTGTAGATGGGAATCCAATACTTCCCGGTGGATTCCATACACACATCTTTGCAGTTGTTTTTTGCCAACCATGTGGCACACCGGCGTAAATCTCCGGTGAAGGTGGAAAACCGCTTGATTTTGTAGGTGGTTACTCCCTGCTCATTGGTAGAAGCAATACTGGCAACAACAAAGGACTTGTGGACATCCATCCCACAGCAGATGGGGTAAACGATTTTGAGCATAACACATCCCCTCGAAACAGCATTTGAGGGAACAGGCAGGGACTGGACACTCACTGAAAGATTGAAGTAGTCTGTCTCTCCAAAGATAAGGTTACAGGGTGCAAAGCCCTACTCATTGGTGCTTGAAAGAGTGTCCGGCACACATAAAAATTCAGTCCAGCGCAAGGCTGAGCCTGCTCACCTTCACGTGCTCTGTAGTGTGCCTGCTTCCTCAAGCATATTCTAACAAATTACGACTTGCTGCGTTAGAGACTCCTGTGTTTCATACCCTTTGGTGCCTTGCAGCGCAGCGGAAAGGAATGGTCATAAAAATGAAACGTTTACCTAAATATACGCCTGCGGAAGTACGGAATGATCCATACGGATTTACTTACAAAGAAATGTCGGAAGTTATTGGCGAGAATGAAGCAAAAGCCTTATATGAAGAATTATATAAGCAATTACCACGCAAAAAAAATCTATCAATGTTGGTAAAAAATATTTGCAAAAGCAGTGATACTGAAAAGTATGTTTACGAACTGAAAGACAACAAATACATTGAAACGGTTTTTATCAAGCGGCGAGATGGTGGAACTGTTTGCGTGAGCACACAAGTCGGTTGTCCTGTTGGTTGTATTTTTTGTGAGTCCGGGCGAAATGGCTTTGTTCGTAATCTAACATCGTCAGAAATCGTACAACAGATTATATTGTTGCGTCGAAAAGTAAACCGTATCGTTTTTATGGGTATGGGAGAGCCTTTATTCAATTATGACAACTTGATAAAAGCAATCCATATTCTCCGAGATAGATATGGGCTCAACTTTCCAACCGACGGCATTACCATATCAACAGTTGGTCCGGTCGATCAATTAAAAAAATTGCGCGAGGAACATCTTAAAATTCAGTTGACAATATCTTTACACGCAGCAACACAATCTGCAAGAAATCGTATTATTCCTCACATGCGCATATATGCTATTGAAGATGTTGTTAAGCAAGCCTTATCCTATTCTGAAAGGCATAATCGCAAAATTGTCTTTGCGTATTTGCTTTTACCGGGTATAAATGACCGGCCCTCAGATGTAAGACAACTTGCAAAATGGTTTCGGGGCAAAAAAGTTATGATTAACGTGTTACAATACAACCCAACAAGCAATTCAAGAATTAAAGCACCACAGAAACGGGAAATAGTTGCATTCAAACATCAATTAGAGCAAGCAGGACTTGAAGTTACTATAAGAGTTTCTCATGGCAGAGAGATTAACGCGGCTTGTGGACAGTTAGCTAACACATATAATAAATTCAAAAAAAAATGATTAAAAGTGCCAGACGCATAGACGCAGAGCCGATAACGCATTAGGTCAAGGTTGAAACATTGTAATTTAGGCACCATTCCGAAAAAAGGCGCACAAAACCAAGCCCCCTAAAAGCGGGCAAAATTGAAGTCATGCTTAAAGTCTACGCAGTAGGAGGAGCAGTCACCAGATAACCTTGCCGTTGTAGGATAAAGACAGCTTCTTCCACAGAAACCTCGCGGTGTGCAGGTGGCCGGTCTGCGCTGCGGTATAGCTCAGGATTATACGGCTCATTTTTCTTTAGCATGTTGTAGATGGCTGTCAGTAGCATTCTGGCAATGGCGATGATTGCTTTTTTGTGTCCCCGGCGTTTTTTGAGAGCAAGGTAGCGGTTACGGACTTCAGGGAAACGCTTTGCCCGAATAGCACAGAGGGCACACTGCACCAGCAAGGGCTTGATGTAGGCTCCGGCCCGGCTGATTCTGGTGGTTTTCTTCTTCCCGGCACTCTCGTTGTTCTGCGGCGTAAGCCCAGCCCAGGAGCAAAGATGCTTCGAGGTGGGGAACACGGACATATCCACTCCAATCTCAGAAATGATACCAATCGCGGCAAAGGATTGGATACCCGGCACCGTCATAACAAGATTGAGTTGAGGAAGATACTTCTCAACAGTAGACAGAATCAGCGATTCCAGATTGAGGTTGCACAGTTCAAGGCTATCTATGTGGGAACGGATGATGCGGAGCTTTTCAGCCTGTTCTTCACACATCTCTCCGTCCACAGCGGCAAGCACCTGTTCATTGGTCGCTTTCATGCCCTTGGTTCGGAAACCAGAAATATCCGTGATTTTTTCAGTTGGATTTTCCAGAATTCGAGCAGTAATTGCAGAAGCTGCCTTGCCAAACACGTCTGAGAACACATCATCCAGCTTGAAGTTGGAAACAGTCAGGCAGTTCTGGGCTCGGTTTTTCTCGCCAGTTGTGAAGCTGGTGAGTTTCCGGCGGTAACGAACTAAGTCCCGGAGCTGGCGAATGTCTGCCGGAGGGATAAAACTCCCGGCGACAAGGTCGTGCTTAAAGATGTCGGCAATCCACCTGGCATCTCGCTTATCGGTTTTCTTTCCCCGAATAGACTTCACGTATTTGGGGTGCGCAAGGACAATGTTACAGGTGGGTTCCAGGATGTTGTAGATGGGAATCCAATACTTCCCGGTGGATTCCATACACACATCTTTGCAGTTGTTTTTTGCCAACCATGTGGCACACCGGCGTAAATCTCCGGTGAAGGTGGAAAACCGCTTGATTTTGTAGGTGGTTACTCCCTGCTCATTGGTAGAAGCAATACTGGCAACAACAAAGGACTTGTGGACATCCATCCCACAGCAGATGGGGTAAACGATTTTGAGCATAACACATCCCCTCGAAACAGCATTTGAGGGAACAGGCAGGGACTGGACACTCACTGAAAGATTGAAGTAGTCTGTCTCTCCAAAGATAAGGTTACAGGGTGCAAAGCCCTACTCATTGGTGCTTGAAAGAGTGTCCGGCACACATAAAAATTCAGTCCAGCGCAAGGCTGAGCCTGCTCACCTTCACGTGCTCTGTAGTGTGCCTGCTTCCTCAAGCATATTCTAACAAATTACGACTTGCTGCGTTAGAGACTCCTGTGTTTCATACCCTTTGGTGCCTTGCAGCGCAGCGGAAAGGAATGGTCATACAAATGAATAATAATTTATCACGCTTTGCAGACAGCAAGGTTTATTTTCAATGCCCAATTTGCACAAAATCAATGGATATACAAGGCAATAGCCTAATTTGTAGACATGGACATTGCTTTGATATTTCAAGATATGGGTATGTAAATTTGTTGTTAAAATCATCGCCCAAAACCAACTACAGCAAGCGGTCTTTTGACAACCGGCACCAAATTTTGGAGTATGGCATGTATGATGTTGTGTTGGAGAAAATCATACAGTTTATTTCTGATACGCCATCTATAAGAAACATTTTAGATGTTGGTTGCGGCGAGGGTTTCTATGCAAGGCAGATACAGCAAAGAACAGAACGAAACATCTTTGCCTTTGACTTGTCAAGGGAGGCAATACAGATTGCATCAAAAAAAGACAAGCGCAAAGCAGTGAAGTGGTTTGTTACTGACTTATCAAAAATCCCTTTGAAAGACGGAAGTATGGATTGTATTTTAGACATATTTTCGCCTGCACACTACAAAGAATTTCAGCGATTGCTATCTCCTAACGGATATGTTGTGAAAGTAATTCCTACGAAAAATCATTTGAGGGAAATCAGGACTAAAGTGCAAGCACACTTGAAAAATCCAGATTATTCAAATGAGTCTGTCGTTGAATATTTTGAGAAATATCTTAAAACCATTTCAAGAGAAACGGTTTCAGCCACCGTACAGTTGTCATCAGAACAAAGAATGTCGTTTATTGAAATGACGCCGCTTCTCTTTTGCGTTGAAAAAGATTGCGTTGATTGGCGTACTCTCACACATTTGACAATCGAAGCTGATGTTTTAATAGGAATGTATTAAAGGGCGTATTGATATTTAATATTCCCATTTATTGAGCAGAACGGAGTAAACCAAACACCCTAATCAAAAGGGCAGCCGAGAAAATCGACTGCCCTTTTTCCATGCCTACGGGCAGAAAGGAGCGACCACCCATGACGAAACCAAGAGAGAAAACCCGCGAGGAAATGACCGCCGAGATTGAGGACGGAAAGAAGAAAATCCGGCAGCTCGAAAACCGAGAAAAGGTGTTGCGGCAAAAGCTATCCCAAGAGGAACGCCGGACGCGCAGCCACCGGCTGATCGTCCGTGGCGCGGTTTTTGAGAGTATTGTGCCGGAAGCTAAGGCCATGACCGACGAGGAAGCCGCCGCCTTTCTCCGGCTTGCCCTGACGAGCGAGGAAGCGCAGGGCTATCTGAAAAAACGCACCGAGGGCGAGAAAAGCGAATAATCCCTTTGGAACAAAGGGCGCACTTATACACCCTTGCGGGCGTGTGCGCTCTGCCGAGGGCTTTATCTCCGCACAGGGAACTTTCCCCGCGCTCCGATATGGCGGCTCTGCCGCAACAAGGGGCTGCACCCCTTGCGCCGCTTACGCGGCTATCCCTGCACACCCACAAAAACAGTACACCCGCCTTTGGCGCCTGTACCATTTTTGCGGGTTTTATTATCCTATCCGGGAGGTGATACCCATAGCCATTTACCATTGGAACATCGGCATTGTGAGCCGAGGAAAAGGCAAGTCAGCCGTTGCCGCAGCCGCCTATCGAAGCGGCGAGAAAATCACAAACGAGTGGGACGGAATGACCCATGACTACACCCGCAAGCGCGGCGTTGTCCATACGGAAATCCTACTGCCGCCCCATGCCCCGCCCTCTTTCTCTGACCGCGCTACCCTATGGAACAGTGTAGAGCTTTACGAGAAAGCCGGGAACGCCCAGCTTGCCAGAGAGATTGACGCAGCACTCCCCATAGAATTATCCAGAGAGGAACAGATCCGGCTTGTCCGGGAATACTGTTCCTCTCAATTTGTTTCCAGAGGAATGTGCGTTGACTTTGCTATTCACGACACTGACAGCGGCAACCCCCATTGTCATATCATGCTTACCATGCGCCCCCTTGACGAGCGCGGCGCATGGGCGGCGAAGTCCAAAAAGGAATATGACCTTGACGAGAACGGCGAGCGCATACGCTTACCAAGCGGCAGATACAAGACACACAAAGTTGACCTCACAGGCTGGAACGACAAGGGCAACGCGCTTTTATGGCGCAAGGCGTGGGCGGATATTTCAAACGTCTACCTTGAACGCGCCGGACGCCCGGAGCGTATCGACCACCGCAGCAACGCCGAGCGCGGCATTGACGAGCTGCCCACCGTCCACATGGGCGTGGCGGCTTGTCAAATGGAGAAGAAAGGAATAGCCACCGAGAAAGGCGAGCTGAACCGGAATATCCAAAAGGCAAACCGCCTTATCCGGGAAATCCGGGCGCAGATTGGAAAGCTCAAAGAATGGATTGCCGAACTGTTCAAGGCGCGGGAAGCCGCCCCGGAGCAGCCCCCGCAATCCCCCGGCCTTGCAAATCTGCTGATGAAGTATTTAAGCGTTCAGAGAGAAAAGAGCCGGAAGTATTCGCAGAGTTGGCAAAGGCAGCACGCCGCCGATGAACTGAAAACCGTTGCAAAGGCGGTAGGCTATCTTTCCGAGCATGGTATTTCCACCCTTGCGGAGCTGGACGCTGCCCTTTCCTCTGTCAGCGACCAAGCCGACGCTATCCGGGCGGGCATGAAAACCGCCGAGAAGCGCATGAAAGAATTGCAAAAGCTGATTGAATACGAGAAGAACTACACCGAGTACAAGCCCATTCACGACGAGCTGAAAAAGCTGAAAAATGGCTGGACGAGCAAGCGCGACAAGTACGAGGAAGCCCACCGCGCCGAGCTTACCCTATGGGACGCGGCGAGCCGCTATCTCCATGCAAATCTGCCGAAAGGGACAAAGAGCTTGCCTATCTCTGAATGGGAACAGGAGTACGCCACCCTCAGCGGGCAGAGAACAGCGGAATATGCCAAGCTGAAAGAAACCCGCGCCGAGGTTGCCGAGCTGCACAATATCCGCAAGTGCGTTGATATTGCGCTGAAAGCCGACCAGCCGGAGCAGACCCGCGCCAAGCGGCACGACTTAGAACGATGAAAGGAGTTGAGATTTTTTGTACTACACCCAAGAACAGATAGACCGGGCGAACCAAGCTGACCTTGTTTCTTTCCTGCAATCACAGGGCGAGCAGCTTACCCGCGCCGGAAATGAATACCGCTGGAAACGGCATGACAGCTTGACCGTCCGGGGAAACAAATGGTACAGGCACAGCCAGAGCAAGGGCGGCGGCCCCGTTGATTTTGTCATGGAGTTTTTCGGCAAGAGCTTCACCGAAGCCGTGGAACTTCTCACAGGAGAAAAGGGAGCCGCACCGCCGCCGGACAAACCTTGCCCCGCGCCCCTTTCCGACTTCCGGCTACCGCCCCCAAACAGCGACAATCGAACAGCGAGGAACTACCTCACAGCAGCCCGCCGCATTGATGAAGATGTGACGGGCTTTTTCTTTGCCCGCGGCGATATTTACGAGGACGCAGCCCACCACAACGCCGTATTTGTGGGGCGGGACGAGGACGGAATACCGCGTTACGCCCACAGCAAGGGGACGGCGGGAAACTTCCGGCTTGATGTGAAAGGCAGCGACAAAGCCTTTAATTTCTGCTACCGGGGCGAGAGCGACAGGCTTTTTGTCTTTGAAGCCCCCGTTGACCTGCTCTCTTTCCTCTGCCTGTTCAAAAAGGCATGGCAGAAACAGAGCTATTTGTCATTGGGCGGCGTGGGAGAAAAAGCCCTGTTGCGTTTCCTCTCTGACCGCCCAAACATCAAGACCGTTTACCTCTGCCTTGACAGCGACCAAGCGGGAAACGACGCTTGCAGCCGCCTTGCGGAGCTTGTGCCGGAGGGATATACCGTCCACCGCCTTGTGCCGCTGTTTAAGGACTGGAACGAGGTATTGCAGCACCGGGCAGAAATCACAGACGGGAAGTATATCCGGGAAGCGGTTTACGGCTTGAAAGAGCCGCCGCAGGAAGAAACCGTCGAGATTATCCGCATGAGCGAGGTTGACACACAGACCGTTGAATGGCTATGGGAGCCGTATATCCCGTTTGGAAAAGTAACCATTGTGCAAGGCAATCCCGGCGAGGGCAAGACCACCTTTGCCCTACGCCTTGCCGCCGCCTGCACCACCGGGGGAACGCTGCCGGGAATGAAGCCCTTGCCGCCATTCCAAGTGATTTACCAGACCGCCGAGGACGGGCTGGGCGATACCGTCAAGCCCCGCTTGATAGAAGCCGAAGCCGACCTTGACCGCGTGCTTGTGATTGATGAAGCCAAGCGGGAGCTTACCCTTTCCGACGAGCGCATAGAAAAGGCAATCACGCAGAACGGGGCGCGGTTGATTATCCTTGACCCCATACAGGCGTACATGGGCGAAAAGACCGACATGAACAGGGCAAACGAAGTGCGCCCCATGTTCCGCCGCCTTGCCGATGTTGCCGAGCGTACCGGGTGCGCCGTTATCCTTATCGGACACTTGAACAAAGCTGCTGGAGGACAGAGCGCATACCGGGGCTTAGGCTCTATCGACTTCCGCGCCGCAGCAAGGAGCGTCCTGCTGATCGGGCGCGTGAAGCGGGAGCCGAATGTGCGTGTTATCGTCCATGACAAATCTTCCCTTGCGCCGGAGGGCAAGCCCGTTGCCTTTTGCCTTGACCCGGAAACAGGCTTTTCATGGATAGGCGAATACGACATAACCGCTGACGAGCTGCTGTCCGGCGCGGGCGGGAACACCGCCACCAAGACCGAGCAAGCCGAGAAGTTGATACTTGACCTGCTTGCAGACGGGAAAGAACTTGCCAGCGAGGACATTGTAAAGGCCGCAGCCGAAGCCGGAATATCCGAGAGGACGGTTAAAAATGCCCGCCGCAATCTTGATACCCGGATAGAAGTCATACGCCGGGGAAATCAATGGTACTACCGCAGGAACGAAGCCAAGAGTGCAAAGTAAGAATGCAATCCGTAGATACCTTTGCATTGTTGCACCCTTGCACCCTTACCCGATATGACCGCCTCATGTGCCGACCATATGGGGCTTTATCTTTGAAAGGAGAGCCTATGAACAATGAAACCAGCAAGACCAGTACCCCCGCAGTCGCTTCCCCTCTGACCGCCAAACCCGACCTTGTGAAGAACATCGGCGGCACGACCTTTGACATTCATATCCATTTCAGCGAAACCAGCCGGGAAACCTTTACGGACAAGGTTGTGCGCCTTATCAAGAACGACAGCGGCGATGAAACCGCTTAAAAGCAAGATACTTTTTTCTTGTTCCTTATTGACAAAACCCAAAGGGGACTATCCTCAACGAGGTGGGGACCCTTTTAGACCGCAAGGGATACCGCATCAAAAGCCTGAACCTCATCAACTTCAAGAAGTCCATGAAATATAACCCGCTGGCGTACATCCGCAGCGAAAAGGACATTTTGAAGCTGGTGAACGCCCTGATCCTCAACACCAAGGGCGAGGGCGAAAAGAGTTCCGAGGATTTTTGGGTCAAGGCCGAACGCCTGTACTATTCCGCCCTCATCGGCTACATCTGGTACGAGGCGGAGCCGGAGGAGCGCAACTTCATCACCTTGCTGGACCTCATCAACGCCAGCGAGGCCAGAGAGGACGACGAGGAGTTTCAGTCTCCCGTGGACCTGCTGTTCGCCAAGCTGGAGAAAGAGCACCCGGACCACTTCGCTGTGAAGCAATACCGCAAATTCAAAATGGCCGCGGGCAAAACTCTGAAATCCATACTGATTTCCTGCGGCGCCCGCCTCTCTCCCTTTGACATCCAAGAGCTGCGGGACCTCATGGTGGAGGACGAACTGGAGCTGGATACCCTGGGCGACCGCAAATCGGCGCTGTTTGTCATCCTCTCGGATACAGACAGCACCTTCAATTTTGTGGCGGCGCTCATGTACTCCCAGCTTTTCAACCTGCTGTGCGACAAGGCGGACGACTTCTACGGGGGCCGCCTGCCGGTCCATGTGCGGTGCCTCCTGGACGAGTTCGCCAACATCGGTCAGATACCAAACTTTGATAAGCTGATCGCCACCATCCGAAGCCGGGAAATATCGGCTTCTATTATTTTGCAGAGCCAAAGCCAGTTAAAGACCATCTACAAGGACGCGGCGGATACCATCGTGGGTAACTGCGACAGCACCTTGTTTTTGGGAGGCAAGGAGAAATCCACTCTGAAAGAAATTTCGGAGCTGCTGGGGAAAGAAACGATTGACAGTTTCAATCAATCGGAAAACCGTGGCAGCCAGGTTTCTCACGGCCTCACCTATCAAAAATTAGGAAAGGAGCTGATGACACAAGACGAATTGGCGGTAATGGACGGAGGCAAGTGTATCTTCATGCTGCGGGGCGTGCGCCCGTTTCTCTCGGACAAGTACGACCTGACGAAGCATCCGAATTACAAATACACCGCCGACGCCGACAAGAAGTACCTCTTTGATATGGAACGGTACATGAAACGCAAACCGGCTATCGTGAAGCCGGATGAGCCTTTCGAGATGTACGAATTGGCAGCAGCAGACCTTCAATAACAATTCTACAACGAAGAAAGGAAATATGATTTATGGATTTTTTCACTAACGCTATCGACGTATTGCAGACTCTGGTGATCGCGCTGGGCGGCGGCCTGTGCGTGTGGGGCGGCATCAACCTCCTGGAAGGTTACGGCCAAGACAACCCTGCCAGCAAGTCGCAGGGAATTAAACAGGTCATGGCTAATTAGAGGTAATCAAAAGAGGAAAGGAAAAGCACAATCCAGACGGAACCGGCGATACCGTCAAG
>NZ_CAXTXI010000004.1:0-292393 GCF_964248325.1 Agathobaculum sp. Marseille-P7918
TTCTGAATACCGGTTTGGCTTTATCCGAACAGAACAATCGTAAATGCAAGGTATTCATGACAAAATCAACATTTTGTCGCAACAAAATACTCATTCGCCTTTTTTCGACTACATAATATAGTAATTATAACATACTCATAGTTGATTCACAAGGCGTTTTCCCAATATTAGGCACAGCAAATCACGACCCCATCATTCATTTTGTTGCGGCCGTCCTTTTTTGTACCCAAAAGGCTGTATCGCTCAACGCGATATAGCCTTTTTGCACGCCTGTCGATTAAGTTGCGCAGCATTGCGCCATAGACAGATATACAAAATGTTGATTTTGTCTTATGACACAAAGCCGAGTTTTTCTAGTTGCCGTGCGTGCTCTGCGCCCGAGGTGACCAGATAAATGCGTGTGGTTTCGATGCTGGAATGCCCAAGTACGTCAGCCAGCAGCACAATATCCTTGCAGACCTGATAGAATGCGGTTGCGAACAGATGACGCAGGTTGTGTGGAAACACCTTAGACGTTTCGACGCCCGCACGCTTGCATAAATCTTTCATCTCCGCCCAAATTTGCTGACGCGACAGACTTTTTCCGTTTCCGGTGAGGAAAATTTCTCCGGAGACGGTTTTATTTTTTTCAGCATACTGCAGCAGCTTGCGGGTTAGTTTATGCGGCAGTAAAATGGTGCGGATTTTGCCTTTGAGTGCAATCTCCGTCCGGCCTTTTTGGATGGCCTCTACCGTGATATACTTTACTTCGCTGACGCGGATGCCTGTTGCACAGATGGTTTCCATCAGCAAGGCCAATCGTTCTTGTCCCTGCGCCTGCGCGGCAGCCAGCAAATGATGGAATTCCGCCCGGGTCAATTCCCGCTTGGTATCTCGGAACAGACGCCGCTGGATTTTTAAAAACTTTATCCGGAATGTCTCCCAGCCAAGAAAGCGGAACAGACCGTTGAGAGCTGCTAACATAGAATTGATGGTGCTCGGCGCGTAATGTTGTGCTTGCAAGTGCTCCTTCCATTGGATGAGCAACTCTTTGGTAACCGTTCTGCCGTTCAGCCAGCGCATAAAAGCGGACAAATCCCTCATATACTTGTCGACCGTGCCGGCACTGCGCTCTTCCGCATAAAGATAGTCCCGATATTCCATGATTATTTCTCTCGATACGTGCATATCTCTCATATCTGAAGCCTCCGCTTGGTTGGTATTGTTCTTATTCTACCTGATGCAGATTAAGATTATGTGAATGAATAAGACTCCGACTTTGTCAAGCGGATGCCTGTGTGGATGGAAGCTGTCTGCGCCGCAACTGTAAAGGAGAGTTTGAGGAAAATGATCATTGTGGTGGTAATTGCGGTAAATAAGGACGGATACCGTGAGGCTTTGGGGGGCGCTGAGGTTGGAAGAAGGACAAGGCTATCTGAGTGAAACCTGTGGTAAAGGAACTGCACCCCATGATATAAAGGGTAAAATGCTTGATTTTAAGCATTTTACCCTTTGTCTTATACATATAGGTGGCTGACAGCATGCCAATCATCCAGCTGTCTGAACCAAAATATTTGATTTAGTCAGCAGTCTGCCCTTGACGCGCATATTTCAGAGGATGGAGTTATTCATCCCTGTATACCTCGTTCACTCCCAAACCATACAGCACATCCCGCTGACATGGGATTTTAATGTTTAGTCTTCCCAGCTGATTGCCGATACCGGGCAGGAATCGATGGCGCTCTGCACTTCGCTCTGATTTTCCTCGGTTGCCTCCTGATATGCTTCGGCTTTCCCGTCATCATTCATGCGGAACACGGCATCGCACATTCCGCAGCAAAGGCCGCAGCCGATGCAGGTATCCTGATCTACAAATGCTTTCATATCAAAAACTCCTTTTCTTAAAATACAACAACAAGCAGCATCTTGAATGCTTCTTCTCCATATACAGCATGGGGATGGCCGGCGGGCATGACGATGGATTCTCCTTCGTGCAGCAGATAATCCACGCCGTCGATGGTGATCTTGCCTACGCCGTCGAGGCAGGTCACAAAAGCGTCTCCGCCCGATTCATGGGTGCTGATCTCCTCGCCCTTGGCAAAGGAGAAGAGTGTGACGCTGACGGCGCTGTTCTGTGCCAGCGTTTTGCTGACCACCTGACCTTCCTGATAGGAAATTTGCTCCTTCAGAACCAGAACTTCCGATTGGCTGATGTTTTTCATTTTCATGTTCATCACAAGACCTCCGAGTTTATAATAAGAATAATGTCATACTTTTTCGTGCGATTTATTCAGTTCAATATGGTTTCGCATAAGTGGATGCTTATTGGACCGCAGTTTGATAATCTGTGATTCCGTTCCATAGAACCGCTCACCTCACTCTGGTTTATGTTTTTATATTAGACCATTCTTTCCGGAATGTATGTTGTTAAAACAACAAACTGTGGATACTGCAGGGTATTTTGCGCAGAAATCGGAGCAGAATGATGGGCGCTTGCTGCCGCGGATGTTGCCAAATCAAAATGGGATGCCTATGGATAATGTTTACAATGGTGTGTTGCCGGTTTTGGTACTTTCTGCTAAAATAAGATATATCTTTATTTTTCAAAAGGGGCTGATAAAAGGCGGGGTACAGTATTGTTTTATATATGTAAAGAAAGAGGATGAATGAAGATGAAAAAGCGCAATTCCATATTAGGGCTAATTTGTCTGGTGGTCTTGGTTGGCGCCGGATGGTACTTTTTCCGCGGCGGCGGCGAGAAAGCGGAAATCACCATCAACGGAGTTCCTTATGAGATGTGCACCATGACCGTGCAGGAGTTCATGGGGGATAATTATGTTCTTGCCACTTCGTCTGTAGAGGGCAGGTCTGTTTATACATACAATTACAACGATTCGGAGCTGGAGGCCAAAAGCTATTACAACATGGCGGTCCCCTTCTGTCCGAAGGACGGAGTGGGCGCACCAATCGCCTGCTGGCTCTATAACCCCACTTCGGAGCCGGTGGAAATTCGGGAAGGAAAGATCTGTGCTATCTCCTGTGATGTGCCGGAATTGCGGACCTATGATATCACCGTGTCGGTAGCCGGTTTGGAGTTGGATAGCCAGAGCAAAACAGAAATCAAAACCTATATGGATGAACAGCTGAAGGGCTATCAATTGAGCGAGAGCGAGGATGTAAACGCTATATCGTACACCAAGGGAAAGGTGTCTTATACCTTCAGCTTTGATGAGGACGATATTCTGGAAAATGCCATCGCCCGGTATAATGTGTGATTTGCCATGGAAAGAAACGAGTTTTTAAGCCCTCTGGTGAATTTGATGCACCAAAAGCGGTGGGAGGATGCATACGTTTGGTTTCGGGAACATCAAAACCGGTTTTCCCGGCGGGAGCAGCGGCTGATTCGTGCCGTGCTGTCCAGACGGCTTTGGCGTGCGCCTGTATTACTGGCGGTGGTGACGCTGGTGCTGCAAGTGACAGCTGCCGGCCTGTTCGACAACCAGATTCAGGATTTCTTCTCTTTTTTGGGCAGATCCTTCCGGCCCTATATGTATGTGGCTTCGGTGGTTCCGCTTCTTGTCAATTTGGCGTTGGCGATCCTGCTGGCCATTCAGTGTTATGAGCGGCTGGTATTCACCTTCCGCATGTTCGGGCTGCGCCCGCTTTGGGGCAGAGTGGTTGTGGCTTGGGCGTTCACTCTGCTTCTGGCGGGATGGTCTGTGTATTCGCTGGTTCCCTATATCCAGGACTTCCCCTTGGTGGCGGCGGGGGAGTGGCGTACCGGCATTGTTACCAGAGAGCAGCAGGAGGCTACAGCCATGAACAATGTGCTGGTGGAAATGGGGCGGGAGCCGGAGGGAGAATACGATCCTATTCCGTGGTACTCCAATCCCCGCTGGTCCAAGCTGCTCATGCCCATCATGCCGGGGCTGTATAACCGCTGGGTGTGCGACATTCATGTGGACGATGTCACCTGCCGCATGGGGCGGCTTCAGTTTGACCTGACGGACTATGATAGCAACATCTATCCGGTGCGGGTGGATTATCTGCCCCACAGCAAACTGGTGTTGTGGATTTCTTGCGGGGAGGGCTAATCCGTGGACAAAAAAAGAAAATGGAGATGGTGGCTTCCGGCCTTGGCTTCGACCGTTGTGCTGCCTGTCTGTGCCTTGATTGCTCCCTCTGTGATGAAGTCTGTGTTTTGGCAGTTTGGGAGTGATCCGGCAGTAGCCGTTCTTCAAGGCGAACACTTGGGAGCAATCATCCGCGCAGCGCTGTTGACCGCAGCCCCTGTTGTTCCGATCGTGTGCTTTATTCTCGAGCAGGTCGGCGTTCGTCGCGCGCGATGGCAGCGGCAAAACAGCCGACCGCCGGAGTTTGCCACACAGGAGGAACGCAAGGCCTTCTATCTCAAAGAGCTGGACCGCGAGAAACACGCGCGGCAAGGCACACCTTGGATTGTCTATGCTGCCTTATGCGGCCTGTCTATCTTGTTGTTCGGCAGCGGAGTGCTTCGAGCGGCGCTGCCCCGACAGATTGAGGAGACCGGTCAGGATTTGGAGGCATATCGCACCGGTCACCCCACGGTTTATGAGGGACCGCTTCAGCTGGTGGATCGCCAGCTGCGTGATGGGGTCAGAGCGGTTCCCGACAAGCGTTTTGTGTATTACGATTCGGCAGAGGACTCCCTGCGGTGCGCTGCGACCTTGCTTTCCCAGACCCAACTGATGCAGGAATCCTATACCGTGACCTATCTGCCGGAAACGGGTACGATCCTCACCATCACGGACGCCGCCGGAAATCTGCGCACCGGAGGGGCGGAAACCGAACTGTCTGCGCCGTCGGGATGCTGGCTGTACGGTGATTTGGCGGTGCCCATCTGTGATGAAGTGGAAGGGTATGCCGCCTTGTCCCAAGAGCAGCAGGCGCTGTTCGATTTGATGTATTCCGAGGTACTCAGCGGCGGCGTAGCGGCGGGAGAGATACCGACCCGGAGTTTTGACTTGCCCTATCCACTCAAAAAGGACGAATTCAATGCTGTGCTGGAGTTGTATGAGACATCGGTAGCTGCGGAAAAGCATCCGAACCATGGTTACCGCACGGATGACGGGCGTATTGTCCGGCAGGCGTACTGTTATGGTATCACCTATGCAGCATAAAACCGATGATATCGATGGCAGGATTATGATTGCCGGCTGCTTGCCGCCGAACAAAGCGTCCAGAGCTTGCAGGCGGCATGGGTGGAAAGCGGAGATAACAAACCTTTGCATTCCATCTGGAAGCGTTGTGTACGGGAATCCTGACTGAAAGTACCAATGATGAAAAAGGAGAAAAGATTTGGATATCACAATTTCTGGGGTTGTAACCTTACTCATTATTCTTGTTTTTTTATCGGCACTGCTGGCAAGGGCTTATGAAGTCGGTCCGATTATCTGGTTGAAACGGGTGTTGCGGCGAAAACGGGCGCAGGAGGGAACGGACCGTCGGGAATTGGTAGCCAGCGTGCGGCAATTGCTGCCTCAGGCCAATGACGATACGGTGGTTTTCTCCCTGCATCGGGAAAGCTCGGCCAGCGGCGGCAGCAAGATAACGGTTTTAAGCAGTACCTATTATCCCAGAGTGTTTGTCGTGGACGGGGACTCCTTGTGGATGATACCGATGGCCTATGACAAGAGAAGGCGGCATTATGAACTGGGAGAGCCGGTCCAGTTTACGGCTGATGCCGTAAGGCAGATAAGCTTGACCGGAACGCGCGGGAAAACGCTGACCGTCAACTTCCTGCTGGAGTTAGACGGCCGCAAGCGGGATATAGACATGGATTTAACGCCGTTCTGTTTCCGGAAAAACTCGTTTTATCCCTTTGACCTTATGCAGGAAACGGCCTGTGACAGAGCTTTGAAAGTCGCTGAAAATATGGCTCGCATCGCTTGCAATCTGACTCCGGAGGAGCTGGAGGCAGGCCGGTTAAAAGAAGAGTGCAGTCAATATGGCACATATGCCGCTTGCGCCGGCATTTTTGGCGTTCTGCTTACGCCAGCGAACAATCTTCCCATTGTTCTGGCCTGCTTTGCAATTTCGCTGCTCTTGTTCGGGCGGATGATTGCAAAAAAACAGATTCCAAAAATCAGCGCCATTGTGGTGCTCATAGAGGCTGTGGGAGCCTATCTGCTGATGCAGTAATCCCTTTGGGTGACAGGTTGTACTGTGCTGCAACCAAGATAAACGAAAATGGAGAAATGATTATGTATCTTTTTACACTTGTTATTCCCTTTCTGCTGATCGCAGCGGTAGTGATATTCATTATTGTGATGGCGAAAAAAGGCGCGTTTCGTTCAAAGACGACTCCCCAAATTACAATGCGAAATGGTGAAGTTTCCATCTTGGCAACTCATGTTGTCTGGATGCAGAAAAAGGTTTACCTCAACAAATACCGTATTCCGCATGGAGTGCTGGACATCACAAATCAGCGGGTGGTATATACCCAAACCTCTGGTGACAAAGTGGATTTTGCTCTGGAAAAGGCCGATATTGAGGCGGCGATTCATACGGCGGGCATACGTGTCAACATTCAGGCAAAGGACGGAATGGTTTATGCGCTCAATACAATGCCCGTTAAGGACACATTGGACGCACTGGAGCAGATGGGGGTTCCTGTGCAGAGATAACATGGTACAAAGTCCCCGGATGTTATGTCATTGAGAATAATATGCCTTTTGAGCATGCAAGAGACGTTATTATAAGTATTTGCTATTTGCATGTCGCGGGCATACAATAAAAGAAAAATGATAAGGGGCGAGCAAATGAATATCGCGGATCGGAACGAAATTGAAAAGGGACTGGACGACCCGGAGGCGATGCGTGCGGCATCGCAGCGCGCTCTGCGCCTGACGATGGAATTGAACGGCAGCTATTTTGAACCGGCAGAGGTTCGACGTCGTTTTTTTGAACTGATTTGTCAGCCGGAGGAGGAAACCTTCTGCCTGTTTCCGCCGTTTCATACGGATTACGGAAAGAATATTCGCGTAGGGAAAAATGTATTTATCAATACCGGCTGTCATTTTCAGGATCAGGGCGGCATCGAAATCGGTGACGGGACGCTCATCGGGCATAACGTCGTTTTGGCGACGCTCAATCATGATGAGGACCCGGATTTGCGGCATATCCTGCATCCTGCTCCGATTGTGATTGGCAAAAATGTTTGGATTGGCGCAAATGTGACCGTCGTGGCAGGTGTGACAATAGGAGACGGCGCCATTATTGCTGCGGGCGCGGTGGTGACCAAGGATGTGCCGCCAGATACTATGGTCGGCGGCGTACCGGCAAAGGTAATCCGCAAGGTCCGTCGGCAGGCATAAGGGCATCCGACACGGCGGATTGGCCCTCGGACTATTGTGCATTTGTGTTCCCTTTGGTAAAATAGATACCACACCGGCGGCTGAGCCGCAGGGGGTGGATTTACAGAAGGGAAGAGAAAACATGCAGTTATCGCATTTGGATGCTAAGGGCAATGCGCATATGGTTGATGTTGGAAAGAAGCCGATCACAGCCCGCATGGCGGTGGCGCAGGCGGAAATCGCTATGCAGCCGGAAACGCTTGCCATGATATGCAACGGGGAAATACCCAAAGGCGATGTTTTTTCTTGCGCGCGTATTGCAGGCATTATGGCAGCAAAGCGGACGTTTGAATTGATTCCCATGTGTCACCCGCTGCCGATAGATGCGGTTACAATCGATTTTGAAGCCCGAGAACCGGCGCATGTGCTGGTGAAAGCGACGCTGCGGTGCGATTGGAAAACCGGGATTGAGATGGAGGCATTGACAGCCGCAAGCGTGGCCGCATTGACGGTTTATGACATGTGCAAAGCGGTGGACCGCGGCATGGTAATACAGAATATCTGCCTGTTGGAAAAAACGGGCGGTAAGTCCGGGCATTTTGTCAGGGAAGCGGAAAAAACAGAATAGGTATGCGGCGTGCCGCAGTTTCGGATGGCAGTAAAACAGCCGGATCGTATCTGATACGATCCGGCTGTTTTGGGTGTTTCGGATAAAAATGTGCAATATTTTGGGCAATTACTGCAGATGCTTGATATAGTCGCTCGGATTATGTCCAAACTCACGCTTGAAAGCCTTGAGAAAGTTGGAATAATCGTTAAAGCCACAGCGCATACAGGCGTCGGTGACAGGCACACCGGTGCGCAGCATGTTGCGCGCAACGGTCAGGCGTTTTTTCATAATGAACTGATAGAGCGTCAGGCCGGTATACTGCTTGAACTGATTGCTGAGATAATATTTACTGATATAAAAGGTACTTGCGAGGTGGTCAAGCGACAGGTTTTCGGTCAAATTATCGTTGATATAGGCCACAATCTGATTGATTTTTTCATTTTCCGTAATGTCATGCCGAATGGAGTCCGGCGTGTCAAAATACGCGCGGTTGAGGTACACCAGAAATTCCAGCAGGCAGGCATACAGCAAGGTCCGACTGCCGAAATGCTGCTCGGCCTTGATTTGCGCCATATAGGCGCCATGCTGCTTGAGACGGGCAAGCAAATGGCTGTCCGGTCGGATAAGCTGGTATTTCTTGCGGGCCGTGTCGTTAAAACAGGCGGAAAGGTCATCGCCCCAATCCTGAAAGCGCGCGAAAAAGTCATCCTCCATCCAGATGACATAGCGCTCATATGGTTTGCCGGGGGTGATAACCGGACGGTGAATATCGCGGCTGCTGGTCAGCAGAATATCGCCCGGACGCAACTGATAGGTGCGGCCTTCAATGATGTAATTGACATTTCCGGACAGGAAAAAGAAGATTTCATAGAACGGATGCTCGTGAAATTCCACATTCGGCGGAATGTGGTCAAGGTAGTGATGGAATTCAAAATCTTTCTCTTCCATGAACTGCCGCAGTGTAAATTCTTCTTTGTGTACATTCAATAAAATCAACCTCGCAATATTGTGTACATTTATATTATATAGCAATTTTCACTACATTTCAAGCATGAAACACCAAGATATAGCGCAATAATTGCTGTAAACTAAAACCAGAAACAAAGAAACGCAAAAATGGAATGCATTTCCATCCACGTTACTCATCCGAATCAGCAAAGGAGAAAGGAACATGAAAACTTTTATTGGAGACGACTTTTTGCTGAACAGCGAAGCGGCGCGTATTCTCTATCACGAGCATGCAGAGAAAATGCCGATCTTCGACTATCACTGCCATCTCAATCCGCAGGAGATTTACGAGGATGTCCGTTTTGACGATTTGGCTCATGCATGGCTGGGCGGCGACCATTATAAGTGGCGCGTGATGCGTGCCAACGCGGTTCCCGAGCGCTGCATCACCGGCGATGCGCCCGGCCGTGAAAAGTTCGACCGCTATGCGGAGGTGATGCCCCGCCTGATCGGCAATCCGATCTATCACTGGTCGCATCTGGAACTGATTCGCTTTTTCGGCATTGACGATCTGCTCGACCCGACCACGGCGGATGCCATTTGGGACAAGGCCAATGCCAAGCTGCAAAGTCCGGCGGGCTCCTCTCGTTCGCTGATTATGGAGAGCAATGTGCGCGCGCTCTGCACCACGGATGACCCGATTGACGATTTGCAGTGGCACAAAAAGCTGGCGGCGGATACGGGCTTTGCGGTTAAGGTGCTGCCGACCTTTCGGCCGGAAAAGGCGCTCAACATCGTCGACCCCGGCTATCCGGTGTATTTGCAGAAACTGGGCGCGGCGGCCAACATCCTGATCCGCACGATTGACGATGTCAAGCAGGCGCTGGCGCAGCGTGTGGAATACTTCGCGCAGGTCGGCTGCCGACTGTCCGACCACTCCTTCGGTTCGCCGGACTTTACGGTTTGGGACGAAAGTGCGGCGGAGGAGGCTATGCGCAAGGCGCTGGCGGGCGAGTCGCTGCTTGACTATGAGGTTGCAGCCTACCAGTCGCTCATGATGGACTTCCTCGGTGAGCAGTACGCGGACCGCGGCTGGGCGATGCAGCTGCACATGGGCGCGATTCGCAACCTGAACACCAAGCTGTACCGTGCGCTTGGCGCGGATGTCGGCGGCGACGCCATCGGCGACCCGATTGCCGCGGCTTCGCTGGCAGCGCTGCTCGACCGTCTGGCGGTGCGGGACAAGCTGCCCAAGACCGTGCTGTATACGCTCAATGCAGCGGATAACGACAAGCTGATTGCTGCGGCGGGCTGCTTCCAGGACGCAACAGCGGCAGGGAAGATTCAGTTCGGCTCGGCATGGTGGTTTAACGACCATTATGACGGCATGATCGCGCAGATGAAGAGCCTTGCCAACATCGGTGTGCTCAGCCGCTTTATCGGCATGCTGACCGACTCCCGTTCCTTCCTGTCCTATCCCCGTCACGAATATTTTCGCCGCATTCTGTGCAATCTGGTGGGCAGTTGGGTTGCAGACGGCATGGCGCCCGCCGATTATAACCTGCTCGGCGGCATGATTGAGGATATTTGCTTCCGCAATGTGGAAACGTTCATTGGTTTAAATCAGTAATTTATTTGAGGAGGATTATATATGAAACTATCGTTCCGTTGGTATGGTGAATCCGACCCGGTTACGCTGGAGTACATCCGGCAGATTCCGGGTATGCGCTCGATTGTCTCGGCGGTATATGACGTAAAACCCGGCGAGGTGTGGCCGGAGGAAAGCCTTGCCAAGATGAAGGCTCAGTGCGAGGAAAACGGCCTGATTTTTGATGTGGTGGAATCCATCCCGGTATCCGAGGATATCAAGCTCGGTACGGACAAGCGCGACGCACATATCGATGTATACTGCGAAAACATCCGCCGCTGCGCGAAATACGGCGTCAAGTGCGTGACCTATAACTTCATGCCGGTCTTTGACTGGACGCGTACCCAGCTGGACAAGAAGGCGCCGGACGGCTCGACCAGCCTTGTGATGTATTGGGAGCAGATGAAGGGCCTTGACCCGCTTACGGACGATATCAACCTGCCGGGCTGGGATGCCAGCTACACGCAGGATCAGGTGCGCGACCTGATTCGTGCGTATGGCGAGCTGGGCGAAGAAGGCCTGTGGAAGAACATTGAAATTTTCCTTAAGAAGGTTATTCCGGTTGCCGAGGAGTGCGGCGTTGTGATGGCGCTGCATCCGGACGATCCCCCGTACCCGATCTTCGGCCTGCCGCGTGTTATCACCTGCGAGAAGAACCTCGACCGTTACCTGTCCATTGTCGATTCGCCGGCCAATACGCTGTGCCTGTGCACCGGCTCGCTGGGCTGTGCGAAGTTTAACGATATCCCCAAGATGGTGCGCAAGTATTCTTCCATGAACCGCATCGGCTTCATGCACATGCGCAACGTTAAAATCATGGACGACGGCTCCTTTGAGGAGCGCGCGCATCTGTCCAGCTGCGGCAGCCTGGATATGTGTGAGATTGTCAAGGCACTGGTCGAAACCGGTTTTGACGGCTATGTCCGTCCCGACCACGGACGCATGATCTGGGGCGAGACCGGCAAGCCGGGCTACGGTCTGTATGACCGCGCACTGGGCGCGACTTACCTCAACGGCCTGTTCGAGGCATGTGAGAAAGCGCTGTCTAAGTAAGCGGACAGCGAAGAGAAAGTGTAAAAGAGAATGGACAGGAGGAACGTCTGCACGATGAAAACCTTCAAAAAAGTGCTGGCGCTCGCGCTGGCAACGGTGATGTCAGCGGCGGTACTGACCGGCTGCGGTCAGGGCTCGGATGGCAGAACAATCATCCGAATCGGGCATAACCAGTCGACCAATCACCCCACCCATATTGCACTGGTAGCATTTGAAGAATTTATTGAAAGCAAGCTCGGTGACAAGTATGACGTTGAGGTCTTTCCGAGCGAACTGCTCGGTTCCCAGAACGAGATGGTGCAGCTGACACAGACCGGCGCAATCAACTTCTGTGTAGCATCCAACTCGCTGCTTGAAACCTTCAGCACGAATTACACCTTGTTTAACCTGCCGTATCTGTTCGCCAGCGCGGAGGCGTATCACGCTTCGATGGATGACGAATCGATCACCGGCCCGATTTTTGAGTCCACCAAGGACGCGGGCTTTGAGGCAGTGACATGGCTGGATGCCGGTACCCGCAACTTCTACACGGTCAGCACGCCGATTGAGACGCCTGCCGACCTCAAGGGTCTGAAGATTCGCGTGCAGCAGTCGCCGACCAACGTGCAGATGATGAGCCTGCTGGGCGGATCGGCCACACCGATGGGCTTTGGCGACGTATATACCGCGCTGCAGAGCAAGATTATCGACGGCGCGGAAAACAACGAGCTGGCCTTGACCGATAACGGACATGGCGACGTGTGCAAATATTACTCTTACGACATGCACCAGATGATCCCGGATATTCTGATCGGCAATATCGCCTTCCTCGATGGTCTGAGTGAGGAGGAGCGTGCCATCTTTGAAGAGGGCTTCCAGCTGGTCAATCAGGTGCAGCGGACGGAATGGACCGATGCGGTCGCGGCAGCGAAGGACCGTGCGGCAAACGAGCAGGGCGTACAGTTCCTGTACCCCGACACCAAGCCGTTCCAGGAGGCCTGCGCACCGATGCACGAGGATATGCTCGCGCAGTATCCGGATCTTACGCCGATATACGACGCGATTCAGGTGTACAACGAGCAGTATCCGTCGGCCGAGTCTTGAGGAGGTGCGTAACACATGAAAACACTCAGAAATATTCTGACCAAATTGCTCAATGTGCTGGCCGGCGTGAGCTTTATCGCCATGGTCGTACTAACCTGCTGGCAGGTATTCACCCGTTACGTTCTGAAAAACCCGTCCTCCTGGTCGGAGGAGCTGGTTTCCTATCTGTTTGCTTGGGCAAGTCTTCTGGGCGCGTCGCTGGTCACCGGCGAGCGCGGCCACATGAACATCCCGATTCTGGTAGAGAAGATGAACCCTGCGATGCAGAAGGCGCTGGGCATTTTCGGTGAGCTGATTGCCTTTGCGTTCTCTCTGATTATTCTGGTGTACGGCGGCGTGCAGATTTCGCAGCTTGCAATGGGCCAGATGACCTCTTCGCTGGGCGTTGCGGTCGGCGTATTCTATGTTGTCATGCCGCTGTGCGGTGTGTTGAACATGATTTATACCGTCCTGAATATTGCAGATATCTGCAAGGGTACCGGTTTGGACGCAAAGAAGGAGGGGGCGTAACATATGGCAATGCAGTCTTTGCTGATTATCATCGGCGTGCTGGCCGTTTTGCTGGTCATCGGCGTGCCGATCTCATATTCCATTGGTATTTCCTCGCTGATTGCGATTCTGCAGACGGTTTCGCTGGACGTCTCGGTGGTAACCGGTGCGCAGCGTATCTTTGTGGGCATGAGCAAGTTCAGCCTGACCGCCATCCCGTTCTTTATCCTTGCGGGCAATCTGATGAATCAGGGCGGTATCGCCAAGCGGCTGGTCGATTTCGTCATGGCGATTCTGGGCAAGCTGCCCGGCGCGCTGCTGGTGACCAACATCGGCGCAAACGCGCTGTTCGGTGCGATTTCCGGTTCGGCTTCGGCCGCGGCCGCCGCAGTAGGCAGCATGGTGGAAAAGGGCGAAGAGGAGCAGGGCTATGACAAGGCGCTCTGTGCGGCAACCAACGGCGCATCCGCCCCGTCCGGTCTGCTGATTCCGCCTTCGAATGCACTGATTACCTACTCGCTGGCAGCGGGCGGTACGTCGGTTGCGGCGCTGTTCATGGCCGGTTATATTCCCGGCATCATCTGGGCGCTGTGCTGTATGGCGGTGGCGATTATCATTGCCAAGAAAAAGGGCTACAAGGGCATGCCCGGTAAATTTGATTGGAAAAACCTCGGCGTGTGCACTTTGAAGGCGATTCCGTCGCTGTCCCTGATTGTTGTTGTCATCGGCGGCATCATCGGCGGTATCTTCACCGCTACCGAAGGCTCGGCCATCGCGGTGGTTTACGCGCTGATTCTGGGTATCTGCTATCGCAATATCACGCTCAAGTCCTTCTGGAATATTGTGGTGGAAAGCGCCAAGATGAGCGGCATGGTCGTATTCTTAATCGGCGTGTCCAACATCCTCGGCTGGGTGATGGCGTTCACGCAGATTCCGCAGGCGATTTCCGAGGCGCTGCTCGGTCTGACGCAGAACCCCATCATCATCCTGCTGATTATGAACGTTATCCTGCTGATTGCAGGTACGTTTATGGACGTTACCCCCGCGATTCTCATTTTCACGCCCCTGTTCCTGCCGGTCGTTAAGACTTTCGGCATGGACCCCGTGCAGTTCGGCCTGATTCTGGTGTACAACCTGTGCATCGGCAACATCACTCCGCCGGTCGGCAATACACTGTTTGTGGCCATTAAGGTCGGGCGATCAAGCCTGTCCAAGGTCATGCCATATATGCTCTGGTATTATGTGGCGATCCTGATCGGTTTGCTGCTGGTCACTTATGTTCCGATGGTCAGCCTTGGATTGCCGATGGCGGCCGGACTGATTTAAGACAAAAACAGAAACAATTGGTATGCTGCGGCTATCCTGCGTCATTGACAGGATAGCCGCGGGTACCGTTGCAAAACCCTTTGATAGTTGCGAAAGGAATGGTAGTATGAAACTCTGTCTGGAAGCGTTGCAGGACAAGGAAGGCTGGCAGGCGGTCGGCGTCAAGCTGCCGCAGTTTGACGTGCAGAAGATGCGTGCGCAGACCGCGGAAACCCCGGTTTGGGTACATTTTGGCGCGGGCAACATTTTCCGTGGCTTTGTGGCGATGCTGCAGCAGGAGCTGCTCAACAAAGGCGAGGCCACCTGCGGTATCATTGCGGGCGACACCTTCGACTATGACATCATCAAGAAGATCTACAAGCCGCACGATGAGCTGACCATGATGGTCGGCCTCAAGCCGGACGGCACGACCGAGCGGGAGATTGTCGCCTCCATCGCGGACAGCGTTTGCGCGGACAGCACGGACGCGGACGAGATGGAAAAGCTGCGTAAGATTTTCGTGAATCCGTCTTTGCAGCTGGTCAGCTTCACGATCACCGAAAAGGGCTATGCGCTGCGCAACATTCAGGGCGAGCTGATGCCAGTGGTCGTGGAGGACATGAAGGCCGGCCCGTCCGGCGCGCGCCACGCGATGAGCATGGTTGCAGCGCTGATGTACGAGCGCTACAAGGCAGGCGCGTACCCCATCGCACTGGCCAGCATGGACAACTGCTCGCACAACGGCGAAAAGCTGCGCGGCAGCGTGCTCGAGGTTGTCGAAGCGTGGAAGCAGAACGGTCTGGTCGACGACGGCTTTGTTTCCTACATGCAGGATGAGAGCCGCGTTGCCTTCCCGTGGAGCATGATCGACAAGATCACCCCGCGTCCGGCCAAGGAAGTGGAAGAAGCGCTGCTGGCCGATGGCATCGAGGACATGGAGCCGATCGTCACCAGCCGCAACACCTTTATTGCGCCGTTTGTCAACGCGGAGATCCCGCAGTATCTGGTCGTTGAGGATAACTTCCCGAATGGCCGTCCGGCACTGGAAAAGGCGGGCGTGTACATGACCGACCGCGATACGGTCAACAAGACCGAGCGCATGAAGGTCACGACCTGCCTGAACCCGTTGCACACCGCGCTTGCGGTTTACGGCTGCCTGCTGGGCTACACCAGCATCGCCGCCGAAATGCAGGACACCGAGCTGAAGGGCCTCATCGAGCACATCGGCTATGACGAGGGCATGCCGGTTGTGACCGACCCGGGCATCATCAAGCCCGCGGACTTCATCGCGGAGGTTGTCGGCCAGCGCTTCCCGAACCCGTTCATCCCGGACACCCCGCAGCGCATCGCCACCGATACCTCTCAGAAGATTCCGATTCGCTTTGGCGAAACCATCAAGAGCTATATTGCGTCCGACAAGCTGGACGTCAAGAGCCTGACGTTCATCCCGCTGGCGATTGCGGGCTGGCTGCGCTATCTGCTCGGCGTGGACGACAAGGGCGAGAAGATGGAGGTTTCCTCCGACCCGATGCTGGAAACCCTCCAGCAGCAGCTGGCCGGCATCGAGCTGGGCAAGCCCGAGAGCGTGGGCGATAAGCTGCGTCCGATTCTGTCCAATACGGCTGTGTTTGCCGCCGATCTGGTGGAAAACGGTCTGGCCGACAAGATCGAAACCATGTTTGGCAAGCTGATTGCCGGACCGGGCGCGGTGCGCGCCACCCTGCAGGAATACCTGCGCGGTTGATTGCCAAGCTGAACTTTTGATTGCCTAAAATTCCGAAAAATGCGTCGCAGAGCATGTTCTGCGACGCATTTTTTTCAGTATTTGGAAGTAATGTGGTTAGGTATAGACAACTTTTGCCGAATTGTTAAGTTCTTGTAAAGTACACAAAATAGACACAAAGCGCTGTCAGGAATGCACAACGTCAGGCGAATGATGCGGGCGAAGCGGCTGTGCAATTGACGCGTTTGCGGAAATGCACGGCGAAAAGTTGCACAAGAATCGAGTTGCATCTCTCTTTTCTTTCGGTTATTATAAATAAATCATTTAGGCTGGAGGACATCCCTCCGGAGAAAACAAAGGCAAAGGAGAGAGGATTATGAAGCGACGACTCAGCTTATCCAAGCGGCTGCTCAGCCTGCTGCTGACCATTGCGATGGTTGCAGCACTGATGCCGGCTGCGCTCGCAGCGCAGCAAGCAAAATTCGTTATCGGGCCGTATCTGCTCGCGCCCAAGACGAACAGCATGGTTGCGGTGTGGGAGACGGACACCGGCGATGCGTCCACCATCCGGTGGGGCACGGACGCTAATGCACTGGGTGAAGCCATCACCATCGAGCGCGATCCGTCCGCACCGGCATACGGCGGCGTGCAGACAAACATTTTCCGGTACAAATTTACCGATTTGGAGCCGGGCGCACGGTATTATTATGAGGTGACGCTGGCAGGCGGCGCAAGCTGCAAAGGCACCTTCCGCACGCTGGAGGAAAACCCGGAAGAAGTGCGTTATATGTCGATTACGGATACGCACAAGTTTGACACCAAGAGCACCTTTGACAAGGCGGTTGCCGACTACGATCCCGCCTTCATCATTCACGGCGGCGATATGGTGGAAGGCACCGGCACGCAGAAGGAGCAGTATGCGTTCTGGTTCAACAGCGGCGAATTTATCCACAATTATCCGGTGGTTTATGCTTGCGGCAACCATGATTTCAGCGATTACTTTAATATGTATGTCATCAATACCCAGACCGAGGAATACGGTTCGGAGGTTGAGGGCAACATCGCGTTTGACTACGGCGACATTCATTTCGACCTGATGGACAGCAACCCGTGGGCGCTGTTCCAGATGAACGCCGAGACCTCGGGCGGGCAGATGGACGCAGCAACCGCGAACAAAATTGAAAAGTCCGTACAGTGGCTGAAGGACGATCTGGCAGCCAATCAGGATAAAAAGTTCCGCATTCTGGTCATGCATCACCCGATTTCCGACCCGTACACCAAGATGCACATTGCATCGGTAGCCGAGGCAGGTCATGTCGATATGATGCTGGCAGGCCATACACACAGCTACGCCCGCGCGGTGTCCGATGACCCGACCGTAGGCGCAGGCACAATTTACCTGACCCATCAGGATTCCCGTGCGGTCAGTGCGAAGGGCAGCTACATGACCCATACCATGAAGGGGGATGTGCTGACCACATCCAATATGGCCGAGGGCAAGGTCGTTGGTACGACCGTAACTGCGGTGGACAAGCAGCAGCTGTCGTACTCGAATGTGTCCATCCAGTCCGGTCCGGTGCCCTGCAACAGCGAAATTGAGATTTCCGCGACCGTGAAAAATGACGGAAAGGGCCTTGCGGCGGCGGTCATTCCGGTGGACGACAACGGCACCATGAAGTACATTTACGGCGAACTGGTCAGCGACAGCGGCGTGTCCACCTCGGGCGAGCCGGTGCGCGTCGAGTCCAACGGCGTTAAGACACTCGATCCCGGACAGTCCATCGAACTGCGCGGCACGGTCGAGCTGAGCACCATCGGCACGCACACCCTTAAAGTCGGCGGCAAGACCCAGACTGTACAGGTTGATTTCCGTCCGGCGACCTTCTCGTACACCAACGTTCGCACTAAGCTGGGCGATGGGGAGATCAGCGATATCAACAGCGATGTGCTGCACATCAAGGCGGACGTGACCAACATCGGTAATGAGGCCGGTACGGCGACTGCAACGCTCTATATTGACGACAAAGCGATTGAGAGCAAGCAGTACAGCATGGACGCAGGCGGCGTCAAGACCTGCGAATTTACCTATCAGTTTGAAAAGTCCGGCGATTTCAAAGTGCGCATCGGCGATTCCGCTGTGCAGACTGTGTCCATCGAAGGCTCAATTCAGGGCATGCCGATGGTCAAGGACAAGTCCGGCATGGGCAACAACGGCTATCTGCACGGCGCGCCCACGCTCGGCACGGATGAAAACGGCAAGGGTACAATCATTCTGGATGGCGACAAGGACTACGTGGAGATTCCGGATAACGGAAACTTTACGATCACCGACGGCATCACCGGTATGGTTTGGGCCAAGCTCCCGAACTGTCCGGGCACCGGCATCGACACGCTGACCCCGACCGGCCGCGACCACAACCCGCTCATGACCAAGGGTGTGTCGATCGGCTGGGGCACCAACTATCTGTACCGCATGGCCGTGCGTGCGACCGGTAAGGTCACGGTCGGTATCGGCTTTGACAACGACAACGGCGAGTTCTTCTGGAACGATGATGACGCGGACGATAACGCGGGCATCAAGAAGGGCGAGTGGGTGCAGTACGTCGGCGGCTTTGACCGCACGACCGGCGGTGATTCGTATCAGAACACCTATCACAGCGGCCATATCGACGCACCGGCGTTTGATTCCGAGATTAAAAACTGGCCGGGCGCTTCTACCTATATCGGCTTTTCGTACACCGGCGCACTGCTGACCAACCGCGGCCGCGGCATCGACCGCACTATGCTTGCAGGCGAGATTTCGCAGGCTCGTCTGTATCAGAGTAAGCTGAGCGAAAGCGAAGTTTCTTCGGTAAAGGCCAGTCCGGCGGCTGCCGGCCCGAAGAGCAGCGATATGGTGCTCTGGCTGGACTTTGATTCTTCCAATATTGTACAGACCGGTACACATACCACGGAGTGGGTCAAGGTATCCGGCGCGCCCGAATCTCTGGCCTATGACGCGGTAATTGAGGGCGACTCCAAGATCGACGCAACGGTTGAATTCTCGCAGGATGGCAAGACGGTTTCCGCTTCCAAGCAGTATGCGCTGCAGAACGGCGCCGGGACAATTGACCTGACTGGTGCGGGCGAGGGCGCTTATATGCGCATTGTCACCAAGTTTACCTCGGATTTGGGTACAGACGCAAGCTATCTGCCTGTCCTGAATACCTACACGCTCAAGGCAGGCAATGAGACCGCATGGAACACCTGGGCCGACTGGAAGAAGGGCACCTTCACGGACGGCGCAGGCCATCAGTCCGCGGATGTATACCGCGCCCTGTCTGCTGATTTTGACGATTACTCCGGCACAGTAGACGAAGGCACACCGGTCACACCGACCGAGCCGAGCGGCGAACTTGGCTGGGATGTTCCGTCCGGCTACTGGGCGGCAGAGACCATCCAGAAGCTGATTGATAATGGCATCATTAAGGGAGACGGCGACGGCAGCGTACGTCCGGAAGACCGCATCACGCGCGAAGAAGTCGCTTCTCTGCTGGTTAACGCGCTGGATATCGAGCCGGCAGCAGACGCGGCGGTTGACCCTGCCGACAATTCCTCCAAATGGGCAGCGGGCGTGCTGCAGGCAGCCAAGGAGGCCGGCATCATGCAGGGCGATGAAAACGGCCATATGAACGGTCTGGACAATGCAACGCGCGCAGAAGTGGCAGTCATGATTGCCCGTGCGGCGCAGATTTCATCGGACGACCTGACCGTCTTGGATAAGTTCTCCGATGCCGGTGCGATTCCGGGCTGGGCGCAGTCTTCGATTGCGGGTCTGGTTTCTCAGGGCAAGATGAACGGCTATGAGGACAGCACGCTTCGTATGAACAACCTGATTATCCGTGCGGAGGCATTCCAGCTTCTGTCGGGCATTCTGACAACATAACCGAACCATGACAGACGGAAAAAGGCCGGGGCAAATGCCCCGGCCTTTTTGTGCATGCGTCGATTTTATCCAGCTTCTGTGAGCAGGACGGAGGTGTCCGGCAGTACGCCGCGATAGGCCTCCGGCAGCGCGTCCGTAATCAGGTATTGGACCGCGCGCAGCTCCGCCACAGAGTACATGGCAATCTTGCCGAATTTTGTGCTGTCCGCCATCAGATACCACGAGCGCGTGATGGAGGGCAGGCTGCGGTAAATATGGGTGGAGACAATCGAGTGTACCGTCAGGCCGGCCTGCAGGTCAATGCCGGAAATGCTGGTGAAGGCTTTGGAAACAAAAATGCTGTTGGTAAAAGCGGTGGGATTTTCCGGGCTGGAAAACAGCGTGTGCGCATCGGTGGAGGTGACCTCGCCGCCGAGCAGATATACCCGCGCGTCGCTGCGCAGCAGATCACTGAGTGCAGTGATGTTGTTGGTGACAACCGACAGGTCATGGAAGCGGTCGAGCAAACGGGCCAGATAGCAGCAGGTCTGCCCGGAGCCGAGGAAAATGCTGTCGCCGTCGTGGATTTCCGCACAGGCGCGCACAGCCAGTGCAGCGCGGACGCGATCATCCGCGTGGGCGAGTGCGGGCGGCAGGGCGCTTTCCGCAAGCAATGCGCCGCCATAGATGCGCCGGGCAATTCCTTCCTGTTCCAGATGCTCCAAATCCTTGCGGATGGTCACTGTGCTGACATCAAACTGCTTGCTCAGCGCATCGACAGATACTTTTTTCTGCAGGAAAAGCAGTTTGCGGATTTCTTCCAAACGGCTGGTCATATACGCTCCCTCCTTGCTGGTTTGAGTATAAACGAAATAAAATGAAATGTCAATTTTACAAAACGAAAGTGAAACAAAGCGAAAGTTGAAAGTGTAATATTGCGGTGTTATGATAAGGACAACAGAAGGAAACAAACGCTGCGGGAGGAATCTATCATGCAAATCATTAGGGAACGAGAAATCGACCTGCTGCTGGCGGGCCGCGCGGGGATTGACTTGAATACGACCTGTGCAGGCTGCACTTTTTCAGAAATTCCGTCCTTTACCAAGTCGGTGGGCGGTTCGCCGGCCAATATCGTGCAGGGGGCGGCTCGGCTGGGCCTGAAGACCGGTTTTCTCGGTAAAATCTCCCGCGATGGAATGGGCGAATACATTCTGGAAACCTTCCGAAAAGCGGGTATCCGGACCGAGGGCGTGGTTGTTGATCAAACGGGTGCGCGCAACTGCATTGCGCTGACCGAGATTATCAGCCCGGAGCAAAGCGGCGGGTATACGACGGATGGAGAGGCGTTCCATCATGGTACCTATCTTTACCGTACAGGCACGGCGGATTTGCTCTACGCGCCTGAGGAGGTAGACCGTACGCTGCTGGGTCAGGCCAGAGCAGTGCTGCTGTCCGGTACGGCGTTTTCGCAGTCGCCGTCGCGGGAAGCCATGTTTGAAATCCTGCGTCTGGCGCGGGAGTTGGGAGTATGGACCGTGCTGGATATCGATTATCGTCCGTTTGGCTGGCAGTCGCGGGAGGAAACCGCGCAATGCTATGCGCAGGCAATTGCGCAATGCGATATGGTCATTGGCAACCGGGAGGAGTTCGGTGCAGTCGAATATCTGACTATGCCGCAAAACCGAGATAATGCGAAATCGGCGCGGGCGTTGATTGAGCAGGGCGTGCAACTCGTTATCGTGAAGGATGGCGCCAAGGGTTCGGTTGGCTATACGGCAGAGGGGGATGTGGTACCTTGCGGCAGCATCCCGACCGCTGCGATCAAGACCTTTGGTTCAGGAGATGCTTATGCGGCGGGGCTGATGTATGGCCTGCTGCGGGAAAAGGGGCTGACCTATGCCATGCAGTTAGGTACGGCGTGCGCATCGCTGGCGTTGACGACAATCAGCTGCGGTGATGCGATGCCGGATTTTGCTGCGGCGGAGGCACATCGGGCCGCGCATGAAGGGGTGATGATGCCGTGAGATGGACACAGGACTATGTTGCGCGGGCGGCGGCCGATCGGCGCATTGTGGCAGGCTTTAATGTGTTCGGCTATGAAGATGCGCAAGCGGTCATCCGTGCGGCCGAGCGGGTGAGAGCACCCGTGCTGCTGATGGTCAACCGCGATGCCAGCCAGGTGATGGCAGTGGAGCATTGGGGCGCGCTGCTGGGATCGCTGGCAAACGCTGCGGCGGTACCGGTTGGGGTGCATCTGGATCACTGTTCGGAAACCAATACGGTTTTGCGCGCCATCAACAGCGGATTTTCCTCGGTGATGTATGATGGATCCAAGCGGCCGATTACGGAAAATCTGAAAATCACTGGCGAAATTGTGCGGCAGGCGCATGCAAGACAGGTGCTGGTGGAAGCGGAGCTGGGCACGGTGCCGTACAGCGACTTAGGCGAGACGGAAATCCGCTTAACCGACCCGGAGGAGGCGCGCCGCATGCAGCAGGAAACCGGTGTGGATTGGCTGGCGGTTTCGGTTGGGAATATCCACCGGCTGGAAACGCAAAAAGTACCGATTCGGTTTCCGGTGCTGCGGAAGATAGAGCGGTCGTGCACGCTGCCGCTGGTCGTGCACGGTGCAAGCGGAATTGTTGAGCAGGATGTGCTTCGGCTCAAAAAGACTCAGGTCGGCAAGATGAATTTCGGCACGGTGCTGCGCAAAGCGTTCGGCTATACGTTGCGGGAGCAGATGGAGCAGTATCAGGCGGAGTTTGACCGGCTGCGGCTGTTTGATAAGCCGACGGCGCAGGTAGAAGAACAGGCGTATCAAATCATTGACATGTTATGGCGGGAGGAAACAGAACAATGAGACTGCATCAGGGAAAACCGTTTGAAGCGGGCTATCAGGCCATCACCGAATTGGATGGCAAACACAGCGAAATGCTGATGGATTTCGGTATTTTAAAGCTGGCAGCGGGCATGGAGTTTACCGACGAAAAGCCGCTCGAACGCGTATTTGTGCTGCTGTACGGCGAAATCGAAGTGGAGCTGGACGGCAAAGTCATTCGGGCTTCGCGGCCGACCTATACCAATGACACCATCTGGAGCATCAATCTGCCGAAAAACAAAGCGGTCAAGCTGCGCGGCGTGGCGCAGGACAGCGAGGTGGCGGTCATCCGCACAGAAAACGACAAGGACTTTGCGCCGGTCGTGCGCGCCGGAGACGACGTAGTGGAAGAGGTGCGCGGCCGCGGCTTTATGAACGAGGCAGGCACACGTATTGTTCGCACGGCACAGGATATCCGCCTGTCGCCGGAGTCCAACATCATGTTTGGCGAGGATATGCATTATCCCGGCAAATGGTCGGGATTCCCGTCGCATTCGCATGCCCAGCCGGAGATTTATTTTTATAAATTCTATCCGGAGAACGGTTTCGGCCTGCTGCGTCTGGGAGATGAGGGTGTGCTGCTGGAGCATAATGATACGGTGCTTATCGAGCCGAATAAGGTGCATCCGCAAGTGGCTGCACCGGGTTATGCGATGTATTATCTTTGGGTGATTCGCCATCTGGACGGCAATCCGTATATCAAGCCGGATTTTGACCCGCAGTATCTGTGGGTGGAGCAGCCGGGTGCAAAATACTGGCCGGAGGCATAAATCCGCACGAAAACAGCAAGGCCCGTCCGCAGCAGCGGAAAACGGGCGGGAAAGGATGTATCATTATGGCAGGCAAAGCACTGCACACAAAGTCAATTTGGAAAAGCAACCTTCTCAGCGATATCCGTATTGCCAAGCAGGCGGGCTTCGGCGCACTGGAGATGGCAGGGACCAAGGTGTGGGACTATCTGGAGGCAGGCTGCACACCGGAAACGGTAAAAGAAGCGCTGGCACAATATGATATGCGCATCATCAGCATCAACGATATCGCGCATGTGGAGCGCACGGATGATGATAACATCGCCCGCATGCTTCGTGAGACGGAAACGCTGTCTGCATTTGCGCGCGAGGTGGGCTGCGACTGTATTCAGCTGGTGCCGCTCTGCGCTTTGGAAGGACGCCCGGAGGAAGAAGTCATTGAGCTGACTGCAAAGAATATCCGCCGCATCTGTGACATCGGGGCGCGGTATGGCGTGCGCTTTCAGTTGGAGCCGGTGGCATGGTCGCCCATCCATTCGCTGCGCACAGCCAAATTGCTGATTGATGCGGTCGGACGCGATAATTTCGGCACGGTCATTGATTTCTGGCATCTGTGGTACGGTGCGGAGACCACATCCGACGATGTGCGCGCATTGGACCCGTCGCTTATCTATCACATTCATTTTTGCGACGGACGCCGCAATGCACCGGGGACGGTTTGTGATGAAACCGTGCTGCGCGGCTGCTATGCAGGTGAGGGCGATATCCCGCTGACGGAGTGGGTGCAGGCGGTCAAGGACACCGGCTATGACGGCTGGTGGAGCTATGAACTGGTCAGTGCAAAACACTGGCAGGCGGATACGGCGGCAGTGGCTGCGGAGACCAGCCGTTTGCTGGACCGATATGTGTTTGACAAGGCATAACAGGAAAAGAAAAAGCAAGGCGCCGCTTACAGCGGCGCCTTGCTTTTTTGTTTGAAAATCGTGGCTTCTGACTCACTCACAGAATCAGGCCAGATACGGTGCTGCAATACGGTCGATGCCGTTGGGGTCGGTCTTGCGCCATGCGGCAAAGTCCTTTCCGGAAGCGGCAACGGTCCTGCCCAGCTCGATCAGAAATGCGGGGATTTCGCTTTCCAGGATAGCGCCCAGCTCACGGCCCATCGCTTCGCAGCCCTGACGGTCGCAGCCGCCGACAAACAACGTGAAAGCCGACTGCGGCTTACCGTCCACCAGCTTGGACGCACCGCGGAAACCGATGGAGCCGGTCTGATGTGTACCGCACGAGGAAGCGCAGCCGGAAATGTGCATCTGGGGCAGCGCGCCGTCCGGCAGACCGGCCTCGCGTACTGCTGCAATGCATGCGGCGAGCAGGCCTTGCGAGTCGCGCATGCCAACCTGACAGGTCATGCCGCCGATGCAGCTGACCGAGGTTTCAAACAGTGTGCGTGCGCTGTCCGCAGTGGCGGCAAGCACCTTTTGCGCCTCCGCGCCGGTCAGATTGACAATATAGGCGGCTTCGTCGGGCGCAAGGCGCAGTTCGGCGTCCGGCATGTTCTGCAGCAGGTCGCTGAGTGTGCACAGCGTTTCGGGCGCAGGCTGTCCGCCGATCGGATGCCAGACTACGGTGTACAGGTCGGGCTGCTTCTGTGTCAGCACACGCGGGCCGCTGAGCGTTGTGCCGTCGCCGGTTTTGGTAATCGCTTGCGGCTCGACCGAAAGCGTTAAGTCTTCGCCGGAGGCATAGACCTCGTCCAGTTTTTCACAAAACGCTTTGATATAGTTCTGCTCACCGCCAAGGGTTTCCACCATATAGCGGGTGCGGGCTTTGCCGCGGTTTTCATAGTTGCCGTAGGCGCGGAAAGTCAGCCACATAGCCTTGATATAATACAGGATCTTCGAGGGCTCTACGGCTTCGCCCACCTGTACGCCCATACGCGGATTGTTGCCCAGACCGCCTGCGCTGTATACGTCGAATTTGCCGTCCGCACGTGCGACAAATCCAAGGTCGCGGTAGGTCGCGTGCGTTTGATTGGCCGGCGAGTTGGAAAAGCCGACTTTGAGCTTGCGCGGCATCTTTTCGGCTTTGATGAAGCCCAGCAGGTAGTTGCCGGCGGCTTCCGCCCACGGCAGCGTGTCGAAATATTCATCTGTCTGCACGCCGGAGAGCGGAGAGCACATGACGTTGCGGGGGAAGTCGCCGCCACCGCCCATGGTCACGATGCCCGCGTCGAGCGCCTTCTCCATGACGGAGTATACGGTATCCTGCCCCAGGTCGTGCAGCTGGATGGTCTGGCAGGTGGTGAAGTGTACGCGCGGTATGGCATAGGTGCGGAGCATTTGCGCAACAAATGCCAGCTTTTCGCGTGTCACGCGACCGGCAGGCATGCGCAGGCGCAGCATGCTGGCTTTGCCGCCCTTCTGAGCATAGCTGCCGTAGTAGCCGGAAAAGCCCTTGTATTCGCCGAGCTTGATTTCACCTGCATAAAATGCCGCGGTCTTTTCACGGAAGGCGGGCAGGTCCGCTTTCCAGTTCTGGGGATTGATGGTGTTCATGGATATCCTCCTTGTTTGATTCCAAGCAAAACCGACCCCGTGCGAGACAGCATGCAGCGGGGCGCTGATCGTCTTGTTCCTTATCTTGTCCCTATTATACGATATTTCTCGCAGGATGACAATTTATCCGCGTTGAATATTAAAATTTTTCACATAGATGCATCTGGTTGACAAACCACAGTCCGGACGATACAATGTCACATATTGCAAGGAGGGGGCGCAGGGCGTGAAGCATCGGCATGGACACGGGCCGCGGTCAATCGACCGGCTGGCGTATCAATCCGGGATGCGTGGCTGGAATCCGGCGTTTAAAACCGTATTGGCGGTGGGTACGCTCATTTTGTGCCTTGCCGCCGACCGGCCTGCGGTGTCTGCCGCAGTGATTGTCGTGCTGGCGGCGCTGCAAAAGGGCAAGGGGAAATTGCCGCTGCACGATTATTTCGGCCTGCTGCTCGTGCCGCTGGCTTTTCTGCTGCTGGGCGGCGCAGCGGTCGCATGCGACATAGCCGCCGTGCCTGTGGGCGACTGGAATCTGTCCCTTCCGTGGTTTTATGTGTGTGTGTGCGCGGACAGCGTGCGCTTTGCCGC
This sequence comes from Agathobaculum sp. Marseille-P7918, assembly GCF_964248325.1. Classification (NCBI taxonomy): domain Bacteria; kingdom Bacillati; phylum Bacillota; class Clostridia; order Eubacteriales; family Butyricicoccaceae; genus Agathobaculum; species Agathobaculum sp. Marseille-P7918. The sequence continues at coordinate 26,847 of NZ_CAXTXI010000004.1, forward strand.
GGCGCTGGTGCTCAAGGCGCTGGGCGCAGTCAGTGCGATGTATCTGCTGGCGCTTACTACCACCGCCTGCGAGCTGGTGGACGTGCTGCGCCGCGCGCACCTGCCGACGCTGCTGTGTGAGCTGATGTACCTCATTTACCGCTTTGTGTTTGTGCTGCTGGATATGTACGGCCGCATGCGGCAGGCCGCGGGCGCGCGGCTGGGCTGGCGGGATTTCCGCACCTCGTGCCGGTCGTTCGGTGGCACGGCGGGCAACCTGCTGGTGCTGGCGCTGCGCCGCTCGCGCGTCTATGCGGACGCGATGGCCGCGCGCGGCTATGACGGAGATTTGCGCTTTCTGGAAGAGGAAAAGCCGGTGCGCGGGGCGCAAATCGTCTGGATGTTGCTGTTCTGGGCGGTGCTTTTGACGCTTGCCGTACGATAAAAGAAGGGAGAAAGACGGATGCAACCGATTTTGCAGGCGAGAAACCTGCGTTTTTGCTATGATTCCGGTGCGCCCGCGCTGGACGGCGTATCGCTCGATGTGCATGTGGGCGAGCGCATTGCGGTACTCGGCCCGAACGGGGCGGGAAAGTCCACCTTTTTTCTGTGCCTGAATGGGGTGTTGACGCCGGAGAGCGGTCAAATCCTGTTATGCGGTAAGCCGGTTGATAAAAAGACACGTAAAATCCTGTGCGAGCGGGTCGGAATTGTGTTCCAGAACGCGGATGACCAGATTATCGCCTCGACCGTTGCCGCTGAGGTATCCTTCGGGCCGATGAACCTGCGTCTGCCGCGTCAGGAGGTGGCGCGCCGTGTCGACCATGCGTTGGATTACATGGATTTGCAGGCATTCCGCGCCCGTCCGCCGCACGACTTATCCGGCGGGGAGAAAAAGCGCGTGTCCATCGCGGATATTCTGGCGATGGAGAGCGAGATTATCCTGCTGGACGAACCGGCGGCTTCGCTCGACCCCGCGGGGGAGGAGCGGCTGGAGCAGGTGCTTGCCCGTCTGTCGGACGAAGGGCGGACGCTGCTTATTTCGACGCATGACATGGATTTTGCCTTTCGCTGGGCGACGCGCGCGGTGGTGTTTTCCGCGGGGCGCATCCTTGCCGACGGTACGCCGCAGGCGGTGCTGGCGGATGAAGCCGTGCTTCGTCAGGCGCATCTGCGCCGCCCGATGCTGATGGAGGTGTGGGACGTGCTGCGCGCGCGGGAGTTGGTGCTGCCGGATGCACCTTGCCCGCGGACAGCGGAGGCACTTGCCCATCTGCTCGACCAGCAGCGGCATTAGGAGAATGTTGCGGATTTTGGTAGAATCCGATACAATGCGGAGCGCTTGTGTTGACAGCGGTTCCGAGAGTGATATAATGAATATGCTTCTTCCGGCATACAATACCGGATATCAAAAGGTGCCTGCCATTTCTCCGGCAGGAGAATAGGGAAAGAGGTGCAAATCCTCTGCGGTCCCGCCGCTGTAAGGGAAGAGCGCGCCGCCGAATACGTCACTGAGCCGGAAGGTTCGGGAAGACCGGCTGCGTGTGAGGACGCCCGAGCCAGAATACCTGCCTTTTGAGATGGAAGCGCATACGGCTACGAGCGATGGCCGGTTGTGCGTCAGCCCGGCTCTCCGGCAAAGGGGGAGGCGGGCGTTCAGCGCCGGCCTGATGCGTGGGAAGCATCGGGATACGGCGTATTTTTGTATCCGCAGTTTTTCGCGGGAAAGGAGAAAATATGACACAAAAACAACGAAAACTGGTAAGGCTGACGGCCTGTGCTGCGCTTTTGTGCGGCGTGGCACCGACAGCGGGCGCCATGCACATCATGGAGGGCTTTCTGCCGCCGTCTATGTGCATCCTGTGGGGCGTGATTGCGCTGCCGTTTCTGCTGGCGGGGTATTTCTCGCTCAAGAAAACCGTGGCACGCGACCGGCGTGCAGTGACGCTGGTGGCGATGGCGGGCGCGTTCATCTTTGTCATCTCGTCGCTCAAAATTCCGTCAGTGACTGGCTCATGCTCGCACATGACCGGCACGGGACTGGGTGCAATCCTGTTCGGGCCGAGCGCAGTATCCATTCTGGGCGTGATTGTGCTGCTGTTTCAGGCGATTCTGCTTGCGCACGGCGGCTTGACCACGCTGGGCGCGAACACCTTTTCTATGGCGGTTGCGGGGCCGTTTGTCTCGTTTGGAATTTACAAGCTGTGTCTGCGGCTCAAGGTGAATAAAAAAGTATCGGTTTTTCTGGCGGCGGCGCTGGGCGATTTGATTACCTATTGCGTGACGAGCGTGCAGCTGGCCGTAGCGTATCCGTCCGCGACGGGCGGCGTTTCCGGCTCGGTGCTGGAATTTCTCGGCGTATTTGCGCCGACGCAGCTGCCGCTGGCGGTGCTGGAAGGCGTACTGACCGTGATTATCATGATGGCACTCGAGGCCTATGCGCAGCCCGAGCTGCGTGCAGTCGGATTTGAGGAGGCGGGCGCATGACGAAGAAAGACAGAACGCTGATGATTGTGCTGCTTCTGCTTTGTGTGGTGCTGATTGTCACGCCCGTGCTGGCCTTGCGCGGCGCGGAGTTCGGCGGTTCGGACGACGCGGGCAGCGAAAAGGTTGCGGAAATCACGGGCGAAGAATACGAGCCATGGGCAACGCCTGTGTTTGAACAGCTGCTCGGCGGGGAGCTGCCGGGTGAGCTGGAAAGCCTGCTGTTCTGCGTGCAGACCGGTGTAGGCGTGGGCGTGATTGCGTTTTTCCTCGGGCGCTTTGTTGAGCGGAAAAAGCAGGAAACCGCGCGCGCGGCGCAAAAGGAGCAATGAGAAAGGCGGGCAGGGCGGGGTTACGGCCTGTCCTGCCTCTGCTTTCTGCAGGGAGGTGACCGGAATAACATGGAACAAATGACCTATCAGGGCGGTCGGGCGCTGCGCCGCGGCTGGACGACGGGGTCGTGTGCGGCAGCGGCGGCACAGGCGGCGGCAATGCTGCTGCTGACGGGCGCGGCCCCTGCTGAAATCGCCTTGCAAACCCCGGCGGGGCTGACCTTTCGTTTGCCGGTCGAGCAGCCGCATTGGGAGGACGGCGCGGCGGTCTGCACGGTGCGCAAGGACGCGGGTGACGACCCGGATGTGACAAACGGTGTGCGTATCTCGGCGGCAGTGCGCCGTGTGGAAAACGGCGTTGCGATTGCGGGCGGCACGGGCGTTGGGCGCGTAACGCGGCCTGGACTTTCGGTTGCTGTAGGCGAGGCCGCCATCAATCCCGCCCCGCGTGCACAGATTACAGCGGCGGTCGAGCGTGCCGCGCGCGAAGCGGGTTACATGGGCGGCTTTTCGGTCGTCGTTTTGGCGGAAAACGGAGAGGAACTGGCCAAACAGACCTATAACGAGCATCTGGGTGTCATGGGCGGCATTTCTATCCTCGGCACAAGCGGCGTGGTCGAACCGATGAGCGAAAAGGCGCTCATAGACACCATACGGCTCGAGCTGGACAGCCTGTATGCCGCGGGGCAGCGCGTGGCGTTTCTCTGTCCCGGCAATTACGGCGCGGATTTTGCGCGCGACACGCTGGGGCTGGATTTGGAACGCGCGGTCAAGTGCTCGAACTACATCGGAGAGACGCTCGACCACGCGGCGTTTCGCGGCTTTGCGGACATTCTGTTGGTCGGTCACGCGGGCAAGCTGGTCAAACTCGCCGCAGGCGTGATGAACACACACTCATCGGTTGCGGACGGACGGCAGGAGATTTTCACCGCGCACGCCGCGCTGTGCGGCGCGGGGCGTGAGACGCTTGAAGGCTTGATGAACGCGATATCGGTCGACGCCTGCACCCAACTGCTGGATGCAGCCGGCTTGCGTGACGCGGTGCTGGCACGCATCGGCAAGGCGATAGAAGAGCGGCTTCGGCTGCGGCTGCGCGGCAAAGCACAAGTAGAATTTATCCTATTTACGGGAAAATACGGGATTTTGGCACAGTCGCCTGGAGCGCGGGCGTTGTGCGAGCGGTTAAAGGAGACAGTATGAGCAAGGGAACACTATATGGCGTGGGTGTTGGTCCGGGCGACCCGGAATTCTTGACGGCCAAAGCCATTCGCGTGATTGGAGAGAGCGACGTGATTGCGGTACCGCAGTCGGGCGCGGGCGAGCAGACCGCGCTTCAGATCGCGGCGCAGTACATCGGGGACAAGCCGTTGCTGCACTGCGACATGCCCATGACGCGCGACAAGGCGAAACGCGACGCCTGCCACGACCGCGCGGCGGACGATATCTGCGCGCTGCTGGATGAGGGCAAGAAGGTCGCCTTTTTGACGCTGGGCGACCCAACCGTGTACTCGACCTGCTGGTATGTGCTGCGGCGCGTGCAGGCGCGCGGCTACGCGACCGAAATCGTGCCGGGCGTGCCGTCCTTTTGTGCGGCGGCGGCCGCACTGGGCCGCGCGCTGTGCGAGGACGGTGAAATGCTGCATATCATCCCCGCGTCGCACGGCGGGCTGGATGAGGCACTCGATTTAACCGGCAGCCGCGTGCTGATGAAGGCGGGCAAGTCGATTTTGGAGGTGCGCGACACGCTGGCGGCGCGCGGTGAGCTGGAACACGCGGCGCTGGTCGAGCGGTGCGGCATGGAGGGTGAACGTATTGTGACCGACCTTGCGGAGCTCGATGACCCGACCGGATATTTTTCCATCATTCTGGTAAAGGAGGGGCAGGCATGATTTATTTTGTCGGCGCAGGCTCGGGCGCGCCCGACCTGATTACCGTGCGCGGCGCAAAGCTGCTTGCACAGGCGGACGTAATTGTGTATGCGGGCTCACTGGTCAATCCTGCTCTGCTCGAGTATAAAAAGGACGGCTGTGAAGTCTATGACAGCGCCAAAATGACGCTCGAAGAGGTCATTGCCGTGATGGCGCCTGCGTCGCAGGCGGGCAAGATGGTTGTGCGCTTGCACACGGGCGACCCGTGCGTGTACGGTGCGCACCGCGAGCAGATGGACGCGCTCGACCGGCTGGGACTGGCATACGAGGTCTGCCCGGGCGTTTCTTCGTTCTGTGGCGCGGCGGCAGCCTTAAAAGCCGAGTATACGCTGCCGAATGTCAGCCAGACGGTTATCCTGACCCGCATGGAGGGGCGCACGCCTGTGCCGGAAAAAGAGCAAATCGAGGCCCTTGCCGCGCACGGCGCAACGATGGTGATTTTCCTGTCCGCGGGACAGCTGGAAAAGCTGTCCGCGCGATTGATTCAGGGCGGCTATGCGCCCGAAACGCCCGCTGCTATCGTCTACAAGGCGACTTGGCCGGATGAGAAGGTCATTCGCACGACGGTGGCGGGTCTGGCCGAGGCTGCCGCGCGCGAGGGCGTGACCAGAACCGCGCTGATTACGGTCGGCGGTTTTCTGGGCGACGAATATGACCGCTCGAAATTATACGACCCGTCGTTTACCACGGGCTTCCGCGAGGCCAGCCGATGAAGCACGCAAAGTTTGTCTCGTTCACCGCCGTCGGCGCGCAGACCGCGAAGAAAGCGGCCGCGCTGCTGCCGGATTTTCTGACCGAGCGGTACGCCCGCACGGTGGACCCCTCGCTTGCCGGTACGCAGCTTTCGCGCTTTGCGCAGCAGGCGATGGTGGATTGTGACCTCATCGTGTTCGTCGGCGCGGTGGGCATCGCGGTGCGTGCGGTCGCGCCGTATCTTGCGGGCAAGGCGTTCGACCCGGCGGTGCTGGTTATCGACGAGGCGGGGCGGTTTGTCATCCCGATTCTGTCCGGTCACCTCGGCGGCGCGAACGCGCTCGCGGAGCGGCTGGCGGACGGGCTGGGCGCGCAGGCGGTCATCACGACCGCGACCGACGCACGCGCGGCTTTCGCGGTTGATACATGGGCGGCGGCACATGACTGCGTCGTGGTTGACCCGGAAAATATCAAATACGTTTCCGGTGCATTGCTGCGCGGCGAGACAGTCGGCCTGCGGTCGGATTTTCCGGTCGAGGGGCGTTTACCCGCACAGGTGATGCTGGATGGCACACCGGAAAGTGGTTTCTGCATCGGTTTTGACACCGAAGCCGCATCGTTTGCGCATACATTGCATCTGGTGCCGCAGGTTGTTTTCCTCGGTGTCGGCTGCCGCAAGGGAACGGACGAAAAAACAATAGAAGCCGCCGCGCAGGTGGCGCTGGACACGGCGGGTGTGCCGTGGGAAGCGGTGCGCGGGATTGCGAGCATTGACGTAAAACAAAACGAGCCGGGATTGCTGCACTTCTGCGAAACGCACGGCCTGTCGCTGACCGTGTTTTCCGCGGAGACGCTGCAAAGCGTGTCGGGTGACTTTACGCCGTCGGACTTTGTCGCGCGCACGGTTGGCGTGGATAATGTGTGCGAACGCGCGGCAGTATGCGCTGCGGCGGGCGGAGCGCTGCGTTGCCGCAAGCGGGCGCAAAACGGCGTGACAGTCGCGCTGGCGCAGCGGGACTGGCGCGCGGACTTTGATGAAAAACAGTTGGAGGACAAAAAACTGTGAACCTCACGATGATGGGAATTGATTTTGTGCATGCGCCGCTGAAGCAGCGGGAGCGCGTATCGTTCGTGCGCGGACAGGTGCAGGCGCTGCTGCCGAGTATTGCGGAAATGCCGGGCGTTTCGGGCTGTGTGCTGCTGGCGACCTGCAACCGCACCGAGTTGTATGTGCACGGTGAGGATGGCGTGTCGCTCGACCCACTCGCCATGCTTGCTCGCGCGGCAGGCTTTGATGCGGTATCGCTTCGCGGGCTGAGCGTGACCCGCACGGGCGAGGCGTGCGTGCAGCATCTGATGGCGGTCGCGGCGGGACTGGAATCCCAGATTTTCGGAGATGACCAGATTCTCACGCAGGTGCGTGATGCCGCTGCGCTTGCGCGTGAGGCACAGACCATGGACAGTGTGCTCGACACACTGTTTCGCCGCGCGGTAACCGCAGGCAAGCGCGTGCGTACCGAGGTCAAACTCACCGGCGTGCCTGCCTCCGCAGCGACAGCGGGTGTGCGGCGGGCGCAGGACTTTTTCGGCGCGCTGGAAGGCCGTCGCGCAGTCGTCATCGGCAACGGCGAAATGGGACGGCTGGCCGCCGCCGCTCTGCGCGCACAGGGCTGCGCGGTGACGGTCACGCTGCGCAGCTATCACCACGGTGAGACCATCGTCCCCGCCGGATGCGATACCTTTCCGTATGACCGGCGGTGCGAGATGCTCGAGGGCGCGGACCTCGCGGTCAGCGCAACGACCAGCCCGCATTTTACGCTCACCGCGCAGCAGATTCGTGATTTGCATCAGCCGCCGCGCCTGCTGCTCGACCTTGCTATGCCGCGCGATATTGAGCAGGAAGCGGGCGAAGATGCGCGCGTGACGCTGTATAATCTCGACGATTTGGGCGATTTGGATGATTCGCGCAACGTTGCGGCGAAACAGGCGGCGGCGCGTATTCTGGAGGAGGAGCAGGCGGAGTTTTATCGGTGGCATGCCTACCGGCAGGCGCTGCCCGTGATTGCCGAAATCAAAGACACTGCGCTCGACCGTCTGCATTTCGACCACGCCTACGGTGATTTGTACCGTGACGGGGATATGGACGGACTGATGGAACTCGCGGTTGGCAAAACGGTGGATTTGCTGCTGGGCGGCATGAAGGAACTGGTGGACGCGGGCAGGCTGGAGGCGTGCCTTGCGCATATGAGAAAGGGGAGCGGCAGATGAAGCTGTATTGCATCGGCATCGGGCCGGGCGGCGCGGAACAGATGACTTCTCGCGCGGTGCGCGCACTGGAAGAATGCGATTGTGTGGCGGGGTACGGGCTGTACCTCGATTTAATCCAAGAGCTGTTGGACGGCAAAACGCGCATCCAGACCGGTATGACGCGCGAGGTGGACCGCTGCACAGCGGCGCGCGACGCGGCGAAGGACGGGCATACGGTCGCAGTCGTTTCGTCGGGCGACGCGGGTGTGTACGGCATGGCGGGACTGCTGCTTGAGGTGTGCGCACAGGACCCGGAAATCCAAATCGAGGTCATTCCGGGCGTGACGGCGGCGCTGTCGGGCGGCGCGGTGCTGGGCGCACCGCTGACTAATGATTTTGCGTGCGTGTCGCTTTCCGATTTGCTGACGCCTTGGGAGGTCATTGAGAAACGCCTGCGCGGTGCGGCACAAGGCGATTTCTGCATTGCGCTGTATAACCCGGCAAGCAAAAAACGAACCGACCATTTACAGCGCGCGTGCGATATCCTGCTTGAGACTTTGCCGCCGGAAACCGTGTGCGGCACGGTGCGCAACATCGGCCGCGAAGGCGAGACATATACTTTGACGACGCTTGGTGCACTGCGTAATATACAGGCCGATATGCTGACGACCGTGTTTGTCGGCAACAGCCGCACGCGCGTGATAAACGGGCGCATGGTCACGCCGCGGGGGTATCGCGGCGTATGAAACTGGTCATTTTCTCGGGTACGAGCGAGGGACACGCGCTGTGCCGCTTTGTTTCGGCCTGCGGCGGAAATGCGGACGTCTACGTTGCGACCGCCTACGGCGCGGCGGTCATGGAGCCGATGCACGGCATCACGGTGCATAAGGGGCGGTTGGACGCGGATGCGATGGCGGCCGTGCTGGATGCGGACACCCTGCTGGTGGACGCAACTCATCCGTATGCCGCGGTGGTTTCGGATAATCTGCGTGCGGCCTGCGCACAGACCGGCGCGCAGTACGAACGTCTGCTGCGTCCCGCGCTGAACGGCGAGGGCGTGATTACCGTGCCTGACACCGCCGCTGCGGTGCGTTGGCTGAATGAGCATCCCGGCCGCGCGCTGCTGACGACCGGCAGCAAGGAACTGACGGCGTTTACTTCGGTCGAGGGCTACCGAGAGCGGCTGGTCGCGCGGGTGCTGCCGAGCGCTTCCGTACTCGAGCAATGCGCGTCGCTTGGCTTTGCGGGCGCACAGATTGTTGCGATGCAGGGACCGTTTTCGCATGAAATGAATGTTGCACTGCTGCGCCAGACGCGCGCGGATATTCTGGTCACCAAGGACACGGGCGCGGCGGGAGGCTTTGCGGAAAAGCTGTCGGCGGCGCGCGAAGTAGGCGCGACCGTTCTTGTTATCGCCCGTCCGCGTGCAGAGGAGGGCAAGACGCTCGGCGAAACGCAGGACTTTCTTGCGGCGCGTTTCGGCTGGACGGCACCGGCGCACAAGCGGTCCGAATCCGCGCCGCGTTTTCCGTTGTTCGTCTCGCTCGCGGGCAAAAAGTGTGCAGTGTTCGGCGCGGGAGCAATCGCCGCGCGGCGCGTGGGCGTTTTGCGGCGTTTCGGCGCGGCGGTGACGGTGGTTGCGCCGGAAAGTCCGGCGGGAATCGCGGTTGATGCCGTTCGCGGCTATGAGAAAAGCGATCTTTCGGGCGTTTTTCTGGCAGTCGCGGCAACGAATGACCGGCAGGTCAATCGCCGTATCGCGGCGGATTGCGCGGATTGGCACATTCCGTGCAGTGTGGCCGACTGCGCGGCGGAATCGACCTTTTTCTTTCCCGCTGTGTGCGAGGGTGGAGGACTCACGGCAGGCGTGGTGTCGGACGGCACGGCACATGGCAAAACGGCGGCGGCGGCAAAGCGCATCCGCGCGGTATTGGAGGAAATGACATGATTCGAGTGGGCAGCAGAGACAGCCGTTTGGCGGTCGTGCAGGCTGAGGAGGTCTGCCGCGCGCTGGGCGACTGTGAACTCATCACGATGAAAACCACGGGCGATAAGATTCTGGACAGAACACTCGACAAAGTCGGCGGCAAGGGGCTGTTTGTCAAGGAACTGGACCGCGCGCTGGCGGACGGCCGGGTCGATTTGACCGTGCACAGCTTAAAAGACGTGCCGATGGAGCAGCCGGACGGCCTGCCGCTTGTGGCGTTTACCAAACGCGAGGACGCGCGCGATGCGCTGGTGCTGCCGGAGAGCGGCGTTTGGGATAAGGCAAAGCCGATTGGCTGCGCATCCGCGCGGCGGCGGGTGCAGCTGAAAGCGCTGTTTCCCGATATCGACGTGCAGCCCGTGCGCGGCAACGTGCAGACGCGGCTTAAAAAGCTGGACAGCGGTGCGTACGGCGCGCTGGTGCTGGCAGCGGCGGGGCTGCACCGCTTGGGGTTGCAGGACCGCATCAGCCGGTATTTTTCACCGGACGAGATCATCCCGGCAGCGGGGCAGGGCATTCTGGCCGTGCAGGGCCGCGCGGGGGAATGGGAAGATATGGTGCGGCTGGTCGACGACGCGGACGCGCGCGACTGCGCGGCGGCTGAACGGTCGTTTATCCGTACACTCGGCGGCGGGTGCTTTGCGCCGGTCGCGGCGTATGCCGAGGTGCAGGATGATACGCTGCACCTGCGCGGGCTGTATGTGTCCGCGGATGAAACGCAAATGGCGCGCGGTGCGGTGACCGGACGGCGGGCGGAAGCTGCCGCCCTTGGGCGTACGCTTGCGCTGCAACTCAAACATCAGGCGGAGGGAACGGTATGACAGGAACGGTAACGCTGGTCGGCGCAGGACCGGGCGATAAAGGACTGCTGACGACAGCGGGCGCGCAGGCAATTGCGCAGGCGGACGCGGTAGTATACGACCGGCTGGTGGGCGAGGATATTCTCGACCTTATCCCATCGGGGGCCGCGTGTGTGTCGGTGGGCAAAGAAAACAATCACCATCCCGTGCCGCAGCCGGAGATTAACGAAATATTGGTGCGGCTCGCACGCGAAGGGAAAAATGTCGTGCGTCTCAAGGGCGGGGACTGCTTTCTGTTCGGACGCGGCGGCGAGGAGTGTGAGCATCTGCTGGCAAACGGCGTGCCGTTTCGCGTGATTCCGGGCGTGACGAGCGCACTGGCCGCGCCCGCGTTTGCGGGTATTCCGGTCACACATCGGGATTTCACCTCGTCGGTGCATATCATCACGGCGCATGCGCGTGCGGGAAAGCCGCTGAAAATCGACTTTGCCAGCTTGGTGCGGCTCGACGGCACGCTGGTGTTCCTGATGGGATTGACCGCACTTGAGCAGGTGACAGACGGTTTGCTGCGCGCAGGCATGCAGTCTGACATGCCCGCCGCTGTCATTGAAAACGGCGCGCGCGGCACGCAGCGCAAGGTGGTGACAGACCTCGCTGACCTCGCGGGTGCGGTGCGCAAAGCGGGGCTGCAAAGCCCGGCGCTCATCGTGGTTGGACGGGTGTGCAAACTGAGCGATGCGCTCGACTGGTTTACACCCTTGCCGCTGCACGGCAAAACCATCGTCGTGACCCGACCGAAAGCGCGGGCGGGTACACTCGCCGCGCGGCTGCGGGCGTTGGGGGCAAACGTCATCGAAGTGCCATGTATCCAAACAATCGAGCGCGAGGACACGCAGCCACTTGCAGCGGCACTGGAGCAGCCGCATGACTGGGCGGTGTTTACCAGTCCGGCGGGTGTGCCTGCGGCGGTGCATGCGCTGCACAAACGCGGCCGCGACCTGCGGGCGCTGTACGGCATGAAGCTTGCGGCCATCGGCATGGGGACGGCGAATGCGCTGGCGGCTTACGGTCTGACCGCCGACCTGATTCCCGCGCAGTACGACGGGGAGCACCTTGCGGATGCGCTGATTGATGCAATGCCGCAGGGCGGTTCGGTTCTGCTGCTGCGCGCGGCGCAGGGCGGACAGCTTTTACCCGAAAAGCTCGCCCGCGCGGGCATCCGCGTGACCGATGTGCCGCTCTACGACACGGTGCACCGCTGCGACAAGGCGGACGCGCTGCGAAGCCTACTCATCGCAGGTAAGGTGGATGGGGTAACGTTCACCAGTGTGTCCACGGTTGAGGGCTTTGTCGAGACCATCGGTGCAGACCGTACCGGCTTTACCGCGTTCTGCATCGGTAAGCAGACCGCCGATGCCGCAAAGCAGTACTATAACAAGGTGAAAATCGCAAAAAATGCAACCATAGACGACTTGGTCGCCTGCATCAAGGAGGAGATATAAATGTTCAATGACAGCATTCGCCCGCGCCGCCTGCGCACATCGGACGGCCTGCGCCGTATGGTGCGCGAGACGCGCCTTTCGCCCGAAAGCCTGATTTGGCCGATTTTCGTCATGGAGGGGGAGGGCATTTACGAGGAGATTCCCTCGCTGCCCGGTCAGTATCACTATTCCCCTGACCAGCTGTATCGCATGGTCGAGCGCGCCCGCGCGCACGGCGTGTCGCGCGTGATTCTGTTCGGCCTGCCGAAGGAAAAGGACGAAATCGGCTCAGGCGCGTGGGCAGAGGACGGTATCGTGCAGCAGGGCATCCGTAAAATTAAGGAACTGGCCCCGGAGATGTACGTCATCACCGACGTTTGCATGTGCGAATACACCAGCCACGGGCATTGCGGCATCCTGTGCGGCTGCGATGTCGATAATGACCAGACGATTGTACGGCTGGCACAGATTGCGGTGTCGCACGCCGCAGCGGGCGCGGATATGGTCGCGCCGAGCGATATGATGGACGGCCGTGTTGCGGCCATCCGCGGCGCGCTCGACCAGAACGGCTTTACGGGTGTGCCGATTATGTCCTACGCCGCCAAATATGCTTCCTCCTTTTACGGTCCGTTCCGCGACGCGGCGGGTTCTGCGCCGTCCTTCGGCGACCGCCGTTCCTATCAGATGGACTGGCACAACAGCCGCGAGGCGATGCGCGAGTGCGCGCTAGACGTGCAGGAGGGCGCGGATATTCTGATGATTAAGCCCGCGATGAGCTATCTTGACCTTGTGTATCAGTGCAAGCAGCGGTTTGAACTGCCGGTCGCGGCATACGCGGTTTCGGGCGAATATGCGATGATAAAGGCCGCGGCGAAAGCGGGGCTGATTGACGAATACGGTGTGATGTGTGAGAGCGCGGTGTCGATTTTCCGCGCGGGCGCGGATATTCTGATTACTTATTACGCCTGTGAACTTGCGGACGCGATTCGGAAGGGGGACATCGGCTGATGACAAGGTCGGAACAGCTTTTCGAGCGAGCGAAAAAGGTGCTGCCGGGCGGGGTGAACTCGCCGGTGCGTGCGTTTCGCGCAGTGGGCGGTACGCCGCGCTTTATCGTCAAGGGCTTGGGCAGCCACATCCTGGACGAGGATGGGCTGGAATATATCGACTACGTCGGTTCATGGGGGCCGATGGTGCTCGGCCACAGCCATCCGGATATTCTGAAAGCGGTCTATGACCGTATGGTCAACGGCCTGTCGTTCGGCGCGCCGACCGCTTTAGAAGTCGAGATGGCGGAGAAGATGGTGTCGATGGTGCCGCATATCGAAATGGTACGCATGGTGAACAGCGGTACAGAGGCGGTGATGAGTGCGCTGCGTTTGGCGCGCGGCGCGACCGGACGCGACAAAATCATCAAGTTTGAGGGCTGTTATCACGGCCATTCGGATGCCATGCTGGTCGGCGCGGGCAGCGGGGCGCTCACGCAGGGGGAGCCGGACTCCAAGGGTGTGACCCGCGGCGCGGCGCAGGATACGCTGATGGCGCAATACAACGACATTGCTTCGGTCGAGCGCCTGCTGGACGCCAATCCGGGTGAGGTTGCGGCGATCATTGTCGAGCCGGTTGCGGCAAATATGGGTGTTGTCCCGCCGAAGGACGGCTTTTTGCAGGGGCTGCGCGATTTGTGTGATAAGCACGGTGCGCTGCTGATTTTCGACGAAGTTATCACGGGTTTCCGTTTGGCGGCGGGCGGTGCGCAGGCGTATTTCGGCGTGCGCGCCGACCTTGTCACCTTCGGTAAAATCATCGGCGGCGGCATGCCGGTCGGCGCGTATGCGGGCAGCCGCGTGCTCATGGAGCAGGTCGCGCCGTGCGGGCCGGTGTATCAGGCAGGTACGCTGTCGGGCAACCCGGTTGCGATGGCGGCGGGACTGGCGCAGCTGCAAATCCTGACCGACCATCCGGAGATTTACGCCGTTATGGAAGCTTCCGCGCAGTATCTGGCCAATCATCTGCGGGCAAGCGCGGAAAAGCATGGCATCAAAATGCAGGTCAATCAGGTCGGATCGCTGCTTTGCCCGTACTTTACGGACACGCCGGTGGACTGCTTTGCCGCTGCAAAAACGAGCGATACAAAAAAATACGCAAAGTATTTTAATGAAATGTTATTACGCGGTGTGTATCTTGCGCCCAGCCAGTTTGAGGCGATGTTTGTCTCGTCCGCGCACACGCAGAAGGACTTGGCGTTCACGGTGCAGGCGGCTGAGGAAAGTCTTGCAACACTATAACGTTTGTGACACAGGAACGGTGCGGCTGCGCGCCGCAGGCGGGCAAGAGGGCGACAACCTGCGGTTTTCTCCCTCTTGTCAATCACTCTCTTTCCCTTGAGGGCGCGCTGCGCGCAAAATGCGTTTCCTGCTTCTGTCTGCCGCCCACCTCGCGGAATCAGAACAACTTTCGCGGTTGCCTGCCCCAGAGGGGCGCGGGCGCTATCGCTCTTACCGAAAGGAGAACGGAAATGAATCGCCTCTTTTTTATCATCGGCGCAGGGATGGGTACGCCGGACACGTTGACCGGTGAAGCCCGCCGCGCGCTGGATGCGGCGGATGCCGTGCTTGCCACGCATCGGCTTGCGTCCATCGGGCCGGAGACGGAGATTTGTCCGTTTACCGAACTCGCCGCGCGCGCGGTGGGGGCAAATGGACAAACGGTCGCGGTGCTGGTTTCGGGCGACGTGGGCTTTTTCAGCGCGGCGGCGCGGCTGAGGGAGCAGCTTGCACCGCACGGGGACGTTCGGCTGGTGTGCGGCCTGTCCAGTCTGCAATATTTTTGTGCAAAACTGGGTGTTTCCTATGACGATGTGTGCGTGCGCAGCCTGCACGGGCGCGCGGGTAGCATTCTCGGTGCGGTCAGCTATCACAAAAAGGTGTTTGTGCTGACCGGCGGGGCGCAGAACGCGCAGACCGTGTGCCGGACGCTTGTGGATGCGGGACTCGGCGGGCTGACCGTCCATCTGGGAGAAAATCTTGGTATGGAGAGCGAGCGTGTGCAGACTGCGACGGCAGAAGTACTTGCCGCGCAGCCTTGCGGTGACCTCGCCGTGCTGCTGATTGCGCATCCCGGTGCGGTAAACGCGGCCGAACCCCTGCGTGACAGCATGTTTATGCGGGCTAAGGTACCCATGACCAAGGAGGAAGTGCGCTGGACGGCGTGCGCACGGCTGGCCGTGCAGCCGGACAACACGGTTTGGGATGTGGGCGCGGGAACGGGCGCGATGACGCTCGAGCTTGCCCGCCGCGCGTGCGACGGCATGGTATACGCGGTCGAGCGGGACGCAGACGCGCTGGCACTGCTGGAAGAAAACCGTCGCAAGCTGGGCGGATATAACGTGCAAGTGATAGCAGGACGCGCCCCCGAAGCGCTGGAGGCGTTGCCCGCGCCGGACTGTGTGTTCGTCGGTGGCAGCGGCGGCGCAATGCGGCGCATTCTGGAGCTGGCTAGGAGCAAAAATCCTGACGTGCGCGTGGTTGTGACTGCAATTGCGCTGGAAACGCTGGAAGAGACGCGGCACGCGCTCCTTGACCTCGGCTTTGCGGGTGTCGAAGTGTCCCAGCTGGCCGCGTCGCGCGGGCGCGCCGTCGGGCCGTATACTATGATGACCGCGCTCAACCCGGTATTCATTCTGTCGGGAGGGGGAAAAGATGCAGAATAATGCGCCCCGCCTGCTGCTGGCGGGCACCGGCTCGGGCTGCGGCAAGACGACGGTCACGACCGCGCTGCTGCGTGCTTTGCAGCGCCGCGGTGTGCCGCTTGCGGCCTTCAAGTGCGGGCCGGATTACATCGACCCGATGTTCCATACCGAGGCGCTCGGCATTCCCAGCCGCAACCTCGATTTATTTTTCGTGGATGAGGGCGAGGTGCGCGGACAACTGGCGCGTCACATCCCGACGGGCGGCATCGGCATCATCGAGGGTGTGATGGGCTTTTACGACGGTGTTTCCGGCACGACCGACACGGCTTCGGCGGCGCATGTCGCGCGCGCGGCCGATACGCCTGCCGTGCTGATTGTCCGTCCGCGCGGGCAGTCGCTGTCGCTCGCGGCGGAAATCAAAGGGTTTCGGGATTTTGCGCCGAACACGCTTGCCGGGGTGATTCTCAACGGCGTAACCGCGGCAATGTACCCGTTTTATCGGGCAATCGCGGAAAAAGCGGGCCTGCCGGTTTACGGTTTTTTGCCGCCGGTACCGGATGCGGAAATCCCCGACCGACACCTCGGCCTTGTGACTGCGGCGGAAATCGGAGACTTGCAGCAAAGACTCGACCGGCTGGCCGATGCGGCTATGGAAGGGCTGGACCTTGACGGTCTGCTGGCGCTCGCGTGTACTGCGCCGCCGCTTGCGGACGAGACTGCGCCGGTGGCGCCAGTGGCGGACAAGCCGGTGCGTATCGCGGTCGCGCAGGACCGCGCGTTCTGTTTTTACTATGCGGATAACTTTGACGTGCTGCGGGCGCTCGGCGCGGAGCTGGTGCCGTTTTCCCCGCTTGCAGACGAGAAACTGCCGGACGGAATCGACGGCTTATATCTCGGCGGGGGATATCCCGAACTGCACGCGGCGCGTCTGGCGGCAAACCGCACAATGTGCGAAAGCATCCGTGCCGCCGTGCGCGGCGGCCTGCCGACGATTGCGGAATGCGGCGGCTTTCTCTATCTGCACCGCACGCTGGACGGGACGGAAATGGCCGGTGTCATCGATGCGGATGCGCATTTGACCAAAAAGCTACAGCCCTTCGGCTATGTGACGCTGACCGCGCGGCGGGATAACCTGCTGTGCCGCGCAGGGGAGCAGATGCGCGCGCATGTGTTTCATTATGCGGTGTCGAGCGATGAGGGCGCGGATTTTGACGCGGTCAAGCCGAACGGCCGCGCATGGGCGTGCGTCCACGCGACGGAAACGCTCTATGCGGGCTTTCCGCACCTGTATTTTCGTGCAAACCCGGCGTTTGCCGCGCAGTTCGTGCGCCGCTCGGCGCAGAAAGGATGAAGAACATGGATTTGCAGCAGGGGATTGCAGCGGTGCGCCCGCTGTGCGAGGACAGCCGCGCGCAGGCGGCGCAGCGTTTTTCCGATATTGCGATGCCGCTGGGCAGTCTGGGGCTGTTGCAGGATGCAGTCGCGCAGATTGCCGCCATCCGGCGCACGCCGCGTCCCTCGATTGCCAAGCGCGCGGTTGTGATGTTCTGCGCGGATAACGGCGTGGTCGCGCAAGGCGTGACCCAGTGCGGGCAGGAGGTCACCGCGACCGTGACCGAAAACATGGGACGCGGCCAGTCGGCGGTTTGCCTGATGGCGCGTCATATCGGGATGGACAGCTTTCCGGTGGATATCGGCGTGGCGCGCGACGTGTACGGTGAAAGGATTTTGCACCGCAAAATCCGGTACGGCACGGCGGATATGACAAAGGAGGCCGCTATGACGCGGGCGGAGGCCGTGCGGGCCGTTGAAACGGGGATAGAGCTGGCACAGTGGTGCGCCGCGCAAGGGTATGACCTGCTGTGCGGCGGCGAAATGGGCATCGGCAACACGACGACGAGTGCCGCCGTGACCGCTGTACTGACCGGCGCGGACGTGGAAACCGTGACCGGCCGCGGCGCGGGCCTGTCCTCGGAAGGGCTGGAACGCAAGGTGCATGCGATTCAAACCGCACTGGCGCTGCATCGGCCCGACCCGAGCGATCCGCTCGACGTGCTGCACAAGGTCGGCGGGCTGGATATCGCGGGACTGGCCGGATTATACCTCGGCGCGGCGGCTTGCGGTCTGCCTGTCGTGCTCGACGGCGTCATTTCCTGTACGGCGGCGCTCGTCGCGGTGCGGTTGTGTCCCGAAGTGCGGGGATATCTGCTTGCAGGACATCGTTCGGAGGAACCGGCAGGCGCGCTGCTGCTGCGCGAACTGGAGCTTCAGCCGTTTATCACGGCGGGTATGCGGCTGGGTGAAGGTACAGGCGCGGTTGCGGCGGTCAGCCTGCTTGATTTGGTGTTTGCGGCCTATGACGGTATGCCGCGTTTTGACGAAGTGGGGATAGAAGCCTATCAACCGCTCGTATAGAAAGCATAAGTGGGAGGTCGTGCGCAAAATATGCTGATTTTGGTGACTGGTGGTGCGGCGAGTGGGAAATCCGCGCATGCGGAGCGCTTGCTGTGCGAGTGTGTGCCGTCCTCCCGGTTGTATCTGGCGACCATGCAGCCCTTTGGCGCGGCGGCACAGGCGCGCATTGCGCGGCACCGCGCGCTGCGGGAGGGAAAGGGGTTTGAGACGGTCGAGTGTCCGCTGGGCCTGCAAAATCTATCGCTTTCCCAGCGGTATGACGGGATTCTGCTCGAGGATTTGGGCAATCTGCTGGCAAATGAAATCTTTGCGCCCGATGGCGCGGGCGACGCGGCGTTCGGCAGCATCCTTGCAGCGATAGCGCATCTGCAAGACTGCTGCGAAACGCTGGTCGTGGTGACGGATGAAATCTTTTCCGACGGCGTTGACTATCCGCCGGAAACGGCGCAATATACCCGCGACCTCGCGGCACTGAATTGCGCGCTTGCCGCGCGGGCGGATGCAGTTTATGAGTCGGTCTGCGGCATTCTGCTGCCGCTGAAAGGGGAGAAAAACGCATGAAAAGCGCGTGGAGCGGCCTTCTGGTCGCATTTTCCATGTACTCGGTCGTACCCGTGCCGCAGGTGCAGTGGGAAAAACGCACAATGCGCTGGGCGCTGGGCTTTTTGCCGCTGGTCGGCGTGCTGATTGGCGCGCTTGAGTGGCTGTGGTTCGCGTTCTGCGCGCATTTTGCCGCGGACGGCCTGTTCTACGCGGTCGGGGCGGCGCTGCTGCCGCTGTTTGTGTCGGGCGGCATCCATCTGGACGGACTGTGCGATACCTGCGACGCGCTCTGCTCCTACGGCGACCGGGAAAAGCGGCTGGCGATTTTGAAAGACCCGCACGTCGGCGCGTTCGGTCCGATGTGGCTGATTGCCTTTTTGCTGGCCGAAACCGGCTGCTTTGCGCAGGTGTACCGCGCGCCCGCGTTGCTGCCGCTGGCGCTTGTCGGTTTTGCACTTGCGCGCACACTGGGCGGCTGCAAGGTCGTACTCACGCCTTGCGCGAAGGATTCCGGCCTTGCGCACTTGTTCGCGGAGAACAGCGACAAAAAAGCGGTCGCCATCGCGTTGATGCTGGAGTTTGTGCTCTATCTGACCGCAGCCGGACTGCTGCTGTATGCCGTGCCGCACGGTTTGACGGCAGGCAAGGTGCTCGTCATCGTGCTGCTGGTGTGGTATGGCGTGCATGAACAGCTGGCCCGCTGTATTTTCGGCGGCATCACGGGCGACCTGGCCGGATTTTTCATTTCGGTATCCGAGGTTTTGGCGCTCGCTTGCGCCGCGTTTGGAGGGTTAATGTTATGACGGTACTCATTGTCGGCGGGGCGCATCAGGGCAAGGCCGCGCTTGCGCGCACACGGTATCCCGCGCTGCCGCTTGCGGAAAATCTGCATGTGCGCGTGCGGGAGCAGCTTGCCGCCGGGCGCGACCCGATGGCGCTGCTGGATTCTTTATGCGGCCACGCGGTCACCTGCGACGAAGTCGGCTGCGGCGTGGTGCCGATTGACCGCGCAGACGAAGCCTATCGTGAGGCGGTCGGTCGGCTGTGCTGCGCGCTGGCAGAGCAGGCGGACGCAGTCGTGCGCGTGACGGCGGGCATCCCGCAATATATCAAAGGAGACAAACCATGTACCTGACCTGTGCCGTGCTGCTCGGCTTTCTGCTTGATAGTCTGCTGGGCGACCCGAACACCGCTTTGCATCCCGCCTGCCTGATTGGGCGGCTGGTGTCGCTCACTGAAAAAATCCTGCGGCGCGTGTTCCCCAAGACGAAAGGCGGCGAGACCGCCGCTGGTGTCCTGTTGTGGCTGATGGTGTGCGGCGTCAGCTTTGCCGTACCGTTTTTCGCGCTGCGCTGGCTGCGCGGACAGAACTTCTGGCTGGGCTTTGCAGCCGAAACGCTGCTTTGCTGGCTGATTCTGGCGCGAAAATGTCTTGCCGATGCGGGTAAGACGGTATACTGCGCGCTGGGGCAGTCGCTGGACGACGGACGCAAGGCGGTGGCGATGTATGTCGGCCGCGATACCGGAGAACTGGATGAGGCAGGCGTCATCAAAGCCGCGGTGGAGACGGTTGCGGAGAACACGACCGACGGCGTGGTCGCGCCGCTCATCTTCCTGCTCATCGGCGGCGCGCCGCTGGGGCTGCTGTACAAAGCGGTCAACACGCTCGACTCGATGGTCGGCTACCACAACGAAAAATACGAGTATTTCGGCAAGTTTTCCGCCCGTATGGACGATGTTTTCAACTTTATTCCCGCGCGGTTGGCTGCCGTCTGCCTGATTGCGGCGGCGGGTATGCTGGGGCTTGACAACCGCAACGCGCTGCGCATTTGCCGGCGCGACCGCAATGGTCACAAAAGCCCGAACGCCGGGCAGACCGAGTCCGCGTGCGCGGGCGCGCTGCATATCCAGCTTGGCGGGGATGCAAGCTACTTTGGAAAAACAATCAAAAAAGCGTCGTTCGGCAACCCGGACCGTGTGGTGCGGCGCACGGATATCTTGCAGACCTGCGATTTGATGAGTATGGCGAGTGTACTGGCGCTTGTGCTGTGCGCGGTAGTGCGTCTGATGCCGGTCTGGTCGCCGCTTGGATAAAAAGGAGGAACCCCATGCCCGAATATGTACACGGCGGCGACGTGTATTCCTACACTGCGCGCTTTGGGGGCGCGCCGGTGGACTTATCAGCCAATATCAACCCTTACGGCATTCCGGAGCGCGTCAAGCAGGCGATGCTGGACGCGATTGACGCCTGCACACAGTACCCTGACCCGTTCTGCCGCACGGCGCGGCAGGAGATAGGCGCGGCAGAGGGCATCGACCCCGACCGCATTTACTGCGGCAGCGGTGCGGCGGATGTGCTCGACCGGCTGGCGGCTGTTCTGCGTCCCAAAACCGCGCTGCTGCTCGCGCCGACCTTTGCGGAGTATGAGCGCACACTCGAGGGCGCGCAAATTCGCTTTCACACACTGCGCTCGGACGAGGGTTTTGCGGTTACCAAACGAATTTTGCAGGATATCACACCTGAAATGGACGCGGTCTACCTGTGCAACCCCAACAACCCGACCGGACGCACGATTGCCCCCGTACTGCTGCAGAAGATTGCTGCTCGGTGCGCGCAAGCAGGCGCGCGGCTGATGGTAGACGAGTGCTTTCTCGATTTTGTGCAGGGCGGCAAGACGCTTGCGCCTTATCTGGATGCATTTCCGTCGCTTGTGCTGCTGCGGGCGTATACCAAGATGTACGCTGTGCCGGGTGTGCGCTTTGGCTGGTGCATGACGGCGGATGCGGCGCTCATCGAGGGCTTGTACCGCGCGGGGCAGCCGTGGAACGTGTCGGTCATCGCGCAGGCATGCGCGGTGGCGTGCGCGCAGGAGCATGGTTTTGCGCAGGAGAGCACCGTGCGGATTGCGGGCGAACGGGCGTATCTGACAGAACAGCTTGCTGTGCGCGGACTGCGGGTCTGTCCGGGCGAAGCAAATTTCCTGTTGTTCCGCGCGCAAGACGCGGATTTGCAGGAAAAACTCGCGCGGCGCGGCATTCTGATACGCGACTGCGCAAATTACCGTGGCCTGACGCGTGGCTATTACCGCACGGCGGTCAAGACGCGAAAAGAAAGCGACGCGCTGCTCGCGGCGCTCGATGAAATCCAAAAGGAGGAAAGTTGATGGCGCGGTGCATCATGGTGCAGGGCACTTGCTCGAACGCGGGCAAAAGCCTGTTGTGCGCGGCGCTGTGCCGCATTTTCCGGCAGGATGGCTGGCGCGTCGCGCCGTTTAAGGCGCAGAATATGGCGCTCAACTCATTTATCACGGCCAATGGCGGCGAAATGGGCCGGGCGCAGGTCGTGCAGGCCGAAGCTGCGGGCGTTGCGCCCGATGTGCGCATGAACCCGATTCTGCTCAAGCCCACGAGCGACGTTGGCTCGCAGGTCATTGTGATGGGACAGGCGCGCGGCAACCGCACCGCGCGCGAATACTGGGGCGATAAAAGGGCGCTGCTGCCGGTGGTCAAGCAGGCGTATGACAGCTTAGCGGCTGAGTACGACATTATCGTCATTGAGGGCGCGGGCAGTCCGGCGGAAATCAACCTGAAGCAGGACGATATCGTCAATATGGGGCTGGCAAAGCTGGTGGACGCGCCCGTGCTGCTGGTGGGCGATATTGACCGAGGCGGCGTGTTCGCCTCGCTTTACGGTACGGTAAAGCTGCTGGAGCCGGACGAACAGGCGCGCATCCGTGCGCTCATCATTAACAAATTCCGCGGCGATGTGGAGATTTTGCGTCCCGGTTTGGCGCAGCTCGAAGAACTGACCGGCAAGCCGGTCGCGGGCGTGGTGCCATATGGACGGTTCGATATCGATGACGAGGACAGCTTATCCGAGCGGCTGAACGGCGACGCGCGCGGCGCGGCGGTGCGCATTGCGGTTGTGCGGCTGCCGCGGCTCTCGAATTTCACAGACTTTGCCGCGTTGGGCCGCGTGCCCGGCGTGGGTGTCTATTACGCGGACAAGCCCGCGCAGCTGGAAGGGGCGGATATGATTGTCTTGCCCGGCACGAAAGCGACGCTTGCCGATCTCAAATGGCTGCGTGAGAGCGGCATGGAGGCACAGATGCTCAAGCAGCACGCGGCGGGTATACCCGTGTTTGGCGTGTGCGGCGGGTTTCAGATGCTCGGGCGCACGGTGTCCGACCCGGAGAACACCGAGGGCGGCGGCAGTCTGCGCGGGCTTGGGCTGTTGCCCGTCGATACGGTGTTCCGTCCGCGCAAGACCACGGTGCAGGCGCGCGGCGTAGTGGAATGCCTGTCCGGCATGCTGGAAGGTTTATCCGGCGCGGCGGTCGAGGGCTATGAGATTCACATGGGTGAAACCGTGCGCGACACGGAGGCATTGCCGTTTGCCGTGCTCACCCGTGCGGACGGCACAACGGTTTCGGATGGTTGTCAGGCGGAAAACGTCTACGGCACTTATCTGCACGGCGTGTTCGATGCGCCGGGGGTCGCGCTGGGACTGGCGCAGGCGCTCGCCGCGCACAAGGGTGTGTCGCTGGAAGACGCGGTTTGCGACACCGCGCAATATAGGGAACAGGAATACGACCGTTTGGCGGATACCGTCCGGCAGACGCTCGACATGGATTTGATTTACCGGATTCTGGAGGGAAACGCATGAACAGTAAGGCTTGTGTGCATTTATATTGCGGTGAAGGCAAAGGGAAAACGACCGCGGCAATTGGTCTGGCGGTGCGGTTTGCGGGACGCGGCGGCAAGGTGGTGCTGGCGCAGTTTTTGAAGGATGGCACGTCGGGCGAATGCCGCGCGCTGGCAAAATTGGAAACCATAACTATGCTTGCGGCCAATCCGGTGCGCAAATTCTCCTTCCAGATGACGGACGACGAGAAAAAGCAAACAGCGGACGCGATACAGCGCACCTTCGCCGCTGCGACCGGCTACGCTGTGCGCGAGGGCGCGGGGCTGCTCATCCTCGACGAAGTGTGCGCCGCTATCTCCTGCGGTTTTCTGGACGAGCAGACTGTGCTGGATTTTCTGGACGGCCGTCCGGACACGCTTGAGGTTGTGCTGACCGGACGAAATCCGTCCGAAGGCTTGCAGCAGCGCGCGGATTATATCACGGAAATGGTTAAACACCGCCATCCCTTTGACGATGGCGTGGCCGCAAGGGAGGGCATCGAATGGTAAACGGACGCATGGCGCCTGCCGAGATAGAAAAGCGCAGCTTCGAGATTATCACTGCCGAACTGGGTGAACGAACCTTTGCGCCGGGTGTTGCGGAAGTGGTCAAACGCGTCATCCATACGACGGCGGATTTTGACTATGCCGACAATCTGTGCTTTTCGGAAAACGCAGTCGAACAGGCGAAAAAGGCACTTTCGGCGGGTGCAACGGTCGTAACCGATACCAATATGGCGCTGGCGGGCATCAGCAAGGCGACGCTGGCCAAACTCGGCGGACGCGCGCTCTGCCTGATGGCGGACGAGCAGGTCGCGCATGAGGCAAAAGCGCGCGGCGTGACGCGCGCGACGGTTTCGATGGAGCACGCGGCGAAGCGGAACGGGCCGCTTATCTTTGCCGTCGGCAATGCCCCGACCGCGCTCATCCGTCTGCATGAGCTGATAGAGGAGGATGCGGTGCAGCCTGCGCTTGTCATCGGCGTGCCGGTTGGCTTTGTCAACGTGGTCGAGGCCAAGGAGCTGTTTCTCGGCGGAAACACGCCGTATATTATCGCGCGCGGGCGCAAGGGCGGCTCGAACGTCGCCGCGGCTATCGTCAACGCGCTGCTGTACCAGCTGGTCAAGCGGGAGGGATTCTGATATGGGTAAAAAAGCGCTGATGGTCGTCAGCTTTGGCACCAGCATGCCGCAGGCGCGGTGCGCAATCGAGAAAATCGAGGAACGGCTGCACAAGGCGTTCCCGGACCATGACTTTTTCCGCGCGTTTACCTCGCGCATGGTTGCCCGCAAAATCGAGCGGGAGGAGGGGGTGCACATCCCTGCTCCGGAGGAGTTGATGGAGCGCTTGGCAGCCGAAGGATATGAGGAAGTACGCTGCCAGAGCCTGCATGTCATTTTCGGGCAGGAGTATGAAAAGCTGCTTGCGCAGCTGCGTCCGTATCGCGGGCGGTTTGCACGGCTGCTGATTGGCCGGCCGCTTTTATGGGACACCGAGGACTATCTGCGGCTGACGCGGGCGCTTTTGGCCGAAATGCCGCGCCTTGCGGAGGATGAGGCATTTGTGTTTATGGGACACGGCACCGAGCATCCGGCGAATGCCGCGTATGCGCTGGTTGAGAACTGCTTCCGGTATCACCGCGCTGAACGGGTGTATGTCGGTACGGTCGAGGGCTTCCCGCATTTGGATTATGTGCTCGCGCGGCTGGACGCGCATGAGGTCACACATGTGCATCTCGCGCCGCTGATGATTGTGGCGGGCGACCATGCCCATAATGACCTTGCGGGTGCGGAAGAGGACAGCTGGAAGAGCCGTCTGGAGAGCGAGGGCTATACGGTCGAAACCCATCTGCGCGGGCTGGGCGAGCTGGACGCGGTCGGGGAGATTTTTGCCGACCATTGCCGCGCCGCGGAAACATTGGAATAATGCGGAAAAAGAGCGGTTCCTGTTGCGGATGGATGCAGCAGGAGCCGTTTCACTTATGCCTCGGCATGGGGGCGTAAGGGATAAGCCAAGATTGTGCAAAAAAACCGCAATTGCGTTCAAGAAAATAGACGGCCAGAATGGTATGATAATGCCAGAAACCAAAACCGGCGCGCGGGACAGAAGTGTCTGCAACGCGAAACGGCGGAAAGGAAAAGGGGCAATCGAAATGAGCATTTTAAGCGAAATCAGTTCCTGGCTTCAGCAGGGCCGTGCGCCGAAGGTGAAGGCCAGTGTCCAGCAAGCGCTGGACGAGGGAATTCCGGCCGGAGAAATTCTCGAGCAGGGGCTTTTGGATGGTATGAATGTGATCGGGCAAAAGTTCAAGAATAATGAGGTATTTGTGCCCGAGGTGCTGATTGCGGCGCGTGCCATGACAAAGGGCGTTGAGGTCCTCCGACCGTATCTTGTGGCGGACGGCGTAGAGGAAAAAGGCACGGTTGTTATCGGCACAGTCAAGGGCGATTTGCATGATATCGGCAAGAACCTTGTGCGCATGATGATGGAAGGCAAGGGGCTTAAGGTTATTGATCTGGGCGTGGATGTGCCGGCAGAGCGGTTTCTTGATGCCGCGCGCGAGAATGATGCAAAGATCATCGCCTGTTCGGCGCTGCTGACCACTACCATGGGCGAAATGCGCAGCGTGGTCGAGGCAGTGGAGGCATCCGAGCTGAGGGATAAGGTCAAGGTGATGATTGGCGGCGCACCGATTACCCAGGCCTTTTGCGACCAGATTGGCGCAGACAACTATACGCCGGATGCCGCTTCCGCAGCTGAGGTAGCGCTGTCGCTGTGCATGGCGTAAAGACTTATCAAAAAACCGTCCGGGATACCGGACGGTTTTTTTGATAATGCGGAGCGGCTAAAATGGCTCAAAGGACATGCACGCTACATAGTGCTCGGTGAACGAAGCGTTGGAAGACAGGGAGAGCGCAGCCGCTTCGCGGGCGATGCGCTCACTGTCTGCACGCAGTGCACGGTTCATCAGCAGCATGGATGCGCCGCCGAGTGCGCCGTTTCCGATAAAAGCAGCTTTATCCCGCAGTGCAGCAGGAAACAGGCCGATGGCTGTGGCAGAATCACAGTTGAGTGTGCTGCCAAAGCCGCCTGCGATACAAAAACGTTTGATTTGGTCGGGGGACAGCGCGGCATGTTCCAAAAGCGTCAGCATACCGGCGCAAACAGCAGCTTTGGCGAGTTGAATTTGGCGCACGTCTCGTTGTGTGATGCGTACGTTATCGCACAGCGCAAAGTCCTCCTCCAGAAAACCGGTGTCATCCATTACATCGGCTTGGAGCATGACGGTCAATGCGTCCAAAATGCCCGAACCGCAGATACCGCAGGCGGGGGCATCCTGTACGGTTTCGCACCGTATCTGATTTTGCTCCAGCGTTACTGCGCGGATGGCGCCGGCTGCGGCGGGCATACCGCAGGATAAGCCCGCGCCCTCAAAGGCTGGGCCGGCTGCGGTCGCGCAGCACAGCAGACGGCCGTTTTGTGCGAGTGCAAGCTCGCCATTGGTGCCAATATCGGCCAGAAACTGCACGCCGCCGGACAGCAGGCCGGCTGCCAGAACTGCACATACGGTGTCTGCGCCCACGTAGGCATCTATGCAGCGCGGCAGATAGACCGGCGCGCCCGCAAGTGTGTGCCGACTGCTGCCGCCGAAATGCGACGGCACATCAAACGGAGCAACGGCAAGCGGAGCGGGGTCCAATCCTTCAAATAGATGCAGCATAGTAGTATTGCCGGTCACGACCGACTCGGCAATATGGGATATTCCCGCCTGATGCATGCAGGCGGCCGCCATTTCCGCAAGCTGGCCGCGGATGCGTCCGGAGAGGGTATGCAGCCCGTGGGATTTGCATGCTTGGATGCGTGAAATGACATCTGCGCCAAAGCTGCCTTGTGCATTGGAAGCAAGCTGTTCAGCCAGAATGGTACCGCTGGCACGGTCGAACAGCTGCATAGCCACGGTGGTAGTGCCGATATCCACCGCAAGGCCAAAGCCGGTTTCCGTGTATACGAGGGATGGTGTGCGGCTTTGCGAGAGAATGGCAGGGGAATGCGCTTGTTCCAGTATCACGGTGGCATCGCCGCATAGATGGCAGAAGCAGGCCAAGCGAATACCTGCGGATAGTGCTGCTGTGCCAAGTAGTGCGCGTTCTTCGGCTTCCGGCGGCTCAACAAACCCTTGAACCTGCACGCGGCATTTTCCGCAGGTATGATTACCTGAACAGGGCAGTGCAAAGGAGGGGACTGTCTGTTGAAGCAGTGTGCTTAACAGTGTGCCCGGCGCAGCGGGGACGGTGCAGCGACAGTTCCCGTGCACAATGGTCAGCATTCCCATGACAAATCTCCTTTCGTACAAGGGCTTTTGAAAGTGCAAATGGCGATGTACCGTTCGCTTTTCATGTGAGTTCATTATACCTGCTGCATCCGACGGCGTATAGGAGAATCCTCTTACCGCTTGCACAAAATTACCCGGATGGCGCAGAGGTTATAGCTTTGCGGAGTAAAAAAATCCCCCTTGACGGGGGGTTATGGTTCTTCGGGCGTGCTGTGAAGGATGAGGTCACGGTACTGGCTGGGAGAGAGACCGGTGAAGCGCTTAAAAGTCCGATAAAAGTAATTGCGGTTCATGATACCGACGCGACTGGCGATTTCCGCGGCGTTGAGATCGGTTTTGCGCAGCAATAGCTGCGCCTCTCCAATCCGACGGCGAATCAGATATTGTATGGGGGAAAGTCCGAACAGCGGATTGAACACATGGATGATATGGCTGGAGGAAATGTGAAAGACTGCGGTCAGGTCGGTCAGAGAAAGCTCCTCACGGAAATTCGTATTGATATAGGAAAGAATATTCAGCGGGAGCGAGGGGGGTGGCGGCGCAATCACATGAAAACCCGGCAGCGCAGCCGATTGCAGCAGGAAGGCCTCCAGCAGTCGGTCGCGTGCGTCCGGAATCATCTCGGGGGAACGAAGCAGCGTCAGGAGCGATGCTGCTGTGGAAATCGGCGGAATCGTATGCCGGCAGTAGCTGCCTGCTGACAGTTCGGCTGGACTTTCAAAGGCAAGCGCGAAAAGCAGGGCGTTTTCCCCGGTTTGAACAGCATGGCAGCATCGCGGCGGCAGCAACAGAAGATCACCGGCATGCAGCGCAACGGGCTGTGCGTCTATGGTGACGCGGGTAGAGCCGCGAAGCGATGAGAACAAGGACCAGTTTTCAAAAGCGCATGGATAATAGCCGCTGCCTTGCTTGGGAGAAAGAATAAAGTGTTGGATGACGTGAGCATGTTGAAAGAGGGGAGACGGTATGGACATGAGACAAGTTCTCCTAATCATTGCAGCAGATTGTCAATGTTATATTTCAGAAGTACACGGATGTCAGTGAAAAAATGGGCTTTTGCCGGGCGCTGACGAAGCTGTATAAAATCCGCCAGCAGGCTGAGCGGGAGCGCGCCCTGCATTTCCGCGTCCTGACCAATTACAAAATCCACAACACCATCCTTCAGATAATGCAGGTTGGTGGTAATTTCATCGTGTAGGATTAAGCGGACATCCTGCGCTCGACCGGTTTGTATCAGCGCCTGACAGACGCCAGCGTATCCGGGTGTGATGGCATAGATGCCTGCAAGCTCCGGCACCTGTTCCAGCAGCGTAAGCGTTGCCTGCATGGCGCATGCGTCATCATCGGCCGCTATGTTGGTTTGCCGCAGAGCGATTTGCGGTGCGATCTGTGCGATTTCGCTTTGAAAGCCGGCCAAACGTTCGGAATAGGCGAAATGATATTCCGAAGGGCCGATAATGGGAGCGACGATTCCGTGACCGCCTGTAACCAGCCGCATCAGCTCGGCTGAGGTGCGGCCTGCGGCAAAGTTGTCCTGCCCAACGTAGCAAAAGCGTTTGCTGTGCGGCAGGTCGGTGTTAAAGGTAATAACGGGAAGATTGCGCTTTTGAATCAATTCGTTGAGCTTGTTTTCAACCAGAATGCTGTGCAGGGAGGCAATTGCCAAACCGCTGATGTGCTGTTCTTCGACCAGTTCTTCAATCATGGAAACCTGTTCGACAGGATCGAGCGAGCGCGAAAGCCGGAAAATCACCTTTGTGCTGAAGGCGGAAAGACGATTGGCTTCGCGACGGCAGGAATCCAGAACCAGCTGCATGAATGGGGTTTGGCTGGAATGCATGACCACGCCGATCCGGATGGGATGGGAAGCACGTGATAGCGCCATGCCGGCCCGGTTGGGGGTATATCCGTGTTCGGCAGCGACACGTTTGATACGGGCCGCAATTTCCGGACGAACGTTTCCTTTGTTGTGCAGTGCGCGGTCCACCGTGCCGCGGGATACGCCGCAGAGTTCTGCAATTTGATTGAGTGTAATGGACATAATCACACCTCATTATATATAGCAGTTGAGGTTTTGTAAGAGAATTATAACATGCGGCATTAAAAAAGTCCAGTTTCATATTCGTTTAGTGAATATTCATTATATTGTACACGTGCACGGATTTTCAAAAAAGTTTATTTATAACATGCGGAAAGAAAAAATGATTTTTCAACAGGAAAGGCTGAATAAATTTGAAAAAAGAATGATAATAGTTCACAAAAATGCGGAAATGAAACAAGATTGTGAATTTTTAGACAGATTTTATGCTGTTTTGAAAAACGCCGCTCAATGAAATTTGACACAGAAGAATGGGGAAAAGTTCATAAGATAACCTGGAGCAATATCAGCTAAAAATGATAGGATTACAATTTTGTGCAGACAAAATCATTACAAATCATGAGAACAGGCTGTGCAGATTGTGGAAAAGAGAAAAAAGTGGTTGACGACTTACCCAAAACAGTGTAAAACTAAATCAACATCAAGCAAATGACGTTTTTTTAAAAAATGGGAACGTGCACAGAGCTTGAAAAATGAAGAGAAAGTTGAGGGAGAAACATGAAAAAGAAGCTACTTGCAGGTTTGATGGCATCGGCAATGTTGGCAATGACACTGACGGGCTGCGGTTCTGCGTCTAACAGTGCGGAAGGCGAGCAGAGCGGTGAAGCCGGCAGCGGCAGCGACGGTTACAGCATGACGCTTATCATGTCGCTGCGTGATGAATTTCTGAGCACGCTGGAGGCTGGTTCAAAGGCTGCGGCAGAAGAGTTGGGTGTTAATCTTTCTTCGCAGGATGCACAGAACGACACCGGTAAGCTGATTCAGTTTGTCGAATCCGCGCGCAACGCTGGTGATGATGCGGTGCTGATCAATCTGGTCGATGCAGAGACGGCGCAGCAGTGCATCGAGGCAGCCGGAGACATGAAGGTTGTCTTTGTAAACCGTGTGCCGGCGGATACCAGCGTATTGGAAGCGGGCAAGTCCGCAGCGGTTGTATCCGATGAGAACACTTCCGGATACTATCAGGGCGAGTTCCTTGCAAACTATTTCAAGGAGAAGGGCAAAACCGATATCAAGTATCTGATGCTCCAAGGCACATTGGGACTGGTGCATACCGAGCAGCGCTCGGCATCCGTGCTGAAGGGACTGGCGGATAACGGCATCAATGCAACCGAGGCGGCCGCGCCGCTGGTAGCGGAGTATGACCGGGCAACAGCAATGGATATGATTTCTCCGCTGCTGACCACAACGGAATTTGACTGCATCATTGCCAATAACGACGCGATGGCGCTGGGTGCAGTGGAAGCGATGAAGGCACAGGGCATGGATCCGACTTCCATTCCGATCGTCGGTATCGATGCGACGGTTGACGGCGTGCAGGCTATCAAGGACGGCACACTTGCAATGACCGTATTCCAGGATGCGAATGGACAGGGTTACGGCGCCGTAAAGGCAGCTGTAAATCTGATCGAAGGCAATGCGATCAATGAAGGCACCGATTATGAGACAGACGATACCGGAAACATTGTTTGGGTACCGTTTGAGCCCGTCACCCCGGATAACGTAGCAGATTACGAATAAGCACATAGGCAGGCGGAAAGGGACATTGCAAGCGATGTCCCTTTCCTGAAACCAATACACAATAATAATGGGGTGAAAAGCAGTGAGCCAAGAATATATCCTGGAGATGACCGATATTGTCAAGGATTTCCCCGGCGTGCGCGCGCTCAAGGGCGTGCAGCTCAAGGTGCGCCCGGGCACCGTTCATACGCTGATGGGCGAAAACGGTGCGGGTAAGTCGACGCTGATGAAATGCCTTATCGGTATCCATCCGCCAACCTCGGGCAAGATTGTGTTTGAAGGCAAGGAAGTGCGCTTCAAGAATACGCTGGAAGCACTCAATTCCGGTATTTCTATGATCCATCAGGAACTGTCGCCTGTACCCGAGCGCAGCGTGTGTGAAAACCTGTGGCTGGGACGTGCACCCCGCAAGGGCCTGATTGTAGACCATAAGAAAATGCGACAGGACAGCATCGAGCTGTTTAGCAAGCTCAATCTGGATGTCGATCCGGATGAGAAGATGGGCAATTTAACGGTTGCAAAGATGCAGATGGTGGAGATTGCCAAGGCAGTTTCCTACGACAGTCGCATCGTTATCATGGACGAACCCACCTCTTCCTTAACAGATGCAGAGGTAGAGCACCTGTTCCGCATCATTGCGGAGCTGAAAGAAAAAAATGTTGCAATCATTTACATCTCCCATAAGATGGAGGAGATTTTCCGTATTTCGGACGACATCACGGTTTACCGTGACGGCGAGTACATCACCACTGATCGGGCGGAGAACCTGAATGTGGATAAGGTCATTCAGCTCATGGTTGGCCGTGAGGTGACCAGCATGTTCCCCAAGATGGATTGTCCGATTGGAGAGACCGTTCTCAAAGTGGAAAATTTATCTGCGGGACGCGCGGTGAAGAACGTCTCGTTTGAACTGCACCGGGGCGAGATACTCGGCATGGCCGGACTGGTGGGTGCAGGACGCACGGAAACAGCGGAGGCTATTTTCGGCATGCGGCAAATCACCGGCGGAAAAATTTATAAAGACGGAAAAGAACTGAATATCAAGTCACCGGAGGACGCAATTGCCAACAAGATCGGCCTGCTGACCGAGGATCGCCGCGGCAACGGCATCGTCGGCCTGCTGAGCGTCAAGGATAATACCGTACTGGCTAATTTGAAAAGTTACGGTTTCCCGCTCAATCACAAGAAAATGCGCGAGGATACCGAGGAATATGTCGCAAAGCTCAACACCAAAACACCGTCGATAGACACGCCTATCCAGAATCTGTCCGGCGGCAATCAGCAAAAGGTTCTGGTTGGGCGTTGGCTGCTGACCAATCCGGATATTTTGATAGTGGATGAACCGACGCGCGGCATTGATGTCGGCGCAAAAGCGGAAATCCACTCGCTGATTACCAAGCTGGCGGGAGAGGGCAAGGCGATCATCATGATTTCCAGCGAGCTGCCTGAGGTTATGGGAATGTCCGACCGCATTGTTGTCATGCATGAGGGCACGATGACCGCGATTGTTGAGCGCAAGGACTTTTCGTCCGAGCTGATTCTGAAATATGCCACCAGCGAGGTGCCGCATCAGCCCGCTGTGGAAGAACAATAAGAAAGAGGGGTAAATGGTATGCAGAAAGCATTCGATAAAAAGAAATTCCTGTCTCAGAATTCCATCTGGCTGGTGCTGATTGTTCTGGTTATTGTTATGAGTATCGCGCAGCCAAGCTTTTTCTCGGTCAGCAACCTGCTGACGCTGCTTTCCGGCGAGGCGGTTAAAGGCATCATGGCATTTGGCGTTATGTTCGCTATTCTGTCCAAGGGCATTGACCTGACAATTGGCGCATCCGCAGCGCTGGTGGCGTGTATCACGGCTTCGCTTGTGCAGCCGTCCGACTACGCAAACGCTATCCTGCCTGGTGTTGGCACGCTGCCCGCTCCGCTGGTTATTCTCATCGGCTTGCTGCTCGGCGCAGGCATCGGCGCAATCTACGGCGCTATCATCGCATATACCAAGATTCCGCCTTTTATTGCAACCCTTGGCGCACAGTTGATCTGCCGCGCCAGCGCGAAAATGTACACCAATCGTCCGGTCTCCAACCTGTCCGATGACTTCCGTTTTCTCGGCTCGGCCAAGATTGGCACATTTCCGATTATCATCATTGTGTTCTTTGTTATGTTCGCCATCTCGGCCTTTCTGCTGACCCAGACCCGTTTTGGCAAAAACGTATATGCCATCGGCGGCAATGATCAGGCGGCGCGTGTGGCCGGTATCAATGTGGAAAAGAACCTGATTCTTGTTTACGTTTGGTGTTCGCTGTGCGCTGCCATCGCCGGTATGCTGCTGGCAGGCCGCGCAGGCTCTGCTGACCCGGCAAACTCCGGCTTGAATTACGAGTTGGATGCCATCGCTGCGGCAACGGTCGGCGGCACTTCGCATACCGGCGGTATCTGCCGCGTATCCGGTGTACTGGCCGGTATCCTGATTCTCGGCGTCATCAACAACGGCTTGGTTATGCTCAAGGTGGACGATAACATGACTAATATCGTCAAGGGCGTCATCATCGTCGGCTCGGTTGTGCTTGACATGCGTAAGAATGCCAAGCGCGCATAATTATCAGAAACCTGTCTCTCTTCTTCTTCCGGGTATCCGGGACTGCGGTGTTTGCCGCAGTCCTTCGGATGCCTGCATTATCGCCGGCATTGGTTTGCCGAGGTGAAGCGGAGGAAAGAAAATGCCGGTGCGGCGCGCATCTAAGGAGAGCGCGGCGTCTCCGGGAGAACATACATTTATTCAATTATCATGGTGTCGGCCGTGTGGCTGGACAATGTGCGCATGCGGTACGACGGAAAGGAACGGCTTTAAAATGGAACTGAATATTGCAGTAATCGGCTGCGGCATGATTGGCCGCGAACACATCGAGCGCATTCAGAACCGCATTCGCGGTGCGCAGGTTGTCGCGGTGTGCGACGTATCTGAGGAAGGCGCGAAGAAGGGCGCGGAAATCGCCGGTGGAAACGTCAAGGTATATACCGATTTCCGCGAGGCAATCAACTCTCCGGACGTCAACGCGGTTGTCGTCACCACGCCGGGTGCGTTCCACAAGGATCCGGTCATCGCAGCAATCGAGGCCGGCAAGCCGGTATTCAGCGAGAAGCCGCTGGCCAACATCGCTGCGGACTGCAAGGCGGTTGTGGATGCCGAGATGGCGTCCGGCAAGCATCTGGTACAGGTTGGTTTTATGCGCCGCTACGACCGTGGCTACAAGCAGGTCAAGGAACTGATTGACTCGGGCAAGTTCGGTGCGCCGATGGTGATCAAGTGCACGCATCGCGCGGACGGCGTTGCACCCGACTACACCACCTCGATGGCGGTCACCGACACCGCAATCCATGAAATCGACGTGCTGCCGTGGCTGATTGGCGACGAGTGGGACGAGGTGCAGTGCATCATGCCCAAGACCTCTTCCAAGGCACATGAGGGGCTGAAGGACCCGCAGATCATGATTATGAAGACCAAGGGCGGCATCGTCAATGTGCTCGAAGTCAACGTCAACTGCGGCTTCGGCTATGATATCAACTGCGAAGTGGTGTGCGAAAACGGCGTTATCAATCTGCCGTGCCCGTCTTTCCCGACTGTGCGGTACGCAAACAATGTATCCACCAAGATTGAGGACAACTGGATTTTGCGCTTCATCGACTCTTACGACGTTGAGATTCAGGATTGGGTCGATCATGCCGTTAAGGGTGAAACCGGTGGTTCCTCCGCATGGGACGGCTATGTTGCTTCCATCACCGCAGATGCGCTGGTCAAGAGCCAGACCTCCGGCAAGACGGAAAAGGTCGTCACCGGCGGCACCCCGGATTTTTACAAGAAATAATTGGAGAAAGGAATAAACGAACATGAAAATTGGATTTAACGAAGGCTGCAACCGCTTCTGCGAAAACCATTCCGTACTCGAGGACCTCGACCTGTGCGAAAAGTACGGTTTTGACTACATTGATATCCAGTCCGAGTGCCTTGACCGCGAGATTGCGGCGGGCAAGTACACCATCGACGATTTGGCAGCATGGTTTGCCGACCCGAAGCATCATCTGAAAATGCTGTCTTATAATGCGCTGGTATTCTTCAACATGAAGCAGACGCAGGCAGAAAAGGACGAGGTTATGGCAAAGCTCGACCGCATCATTGCGGACTGCCTTAAGCTGCAGTGCAAGATGATTGTCGTTGTGCCGTCCATGGATCTGCCCGTCCCGGCGACGATTGACGAGATTCGCGCGGATGCGGTCGCAGTCATCCGTGAGATGTTAAAAAAGGTGGAGCCGCACGGCATCAAGCTGTCCATCGAGTTCTGCGGCGGTCCGACCATGTCGATCAACCGTTTCGAAGACGCATATGCGATTGTGCAGGAGGTCAATTCCCCGCTGGTCGGCATTACGCTTGACCAGTACCACTTCCATGCGATGGCGTCCGGCTGGGATGCGCTGGAAAAGGCAGACGGAAAGAAGATTTTTGTCTGGCACCTCAACGGAATGGAGAACATGCCCTGCGGTGCGGCGTATAACAATGATGAAAAGCGTCTGTGGCCAGGCGAGCCGGGCGACTGCCTCGACCACAAGCGTTATGCCGATACACTTAAGAAGATTGGCTTCGAGGGCGACGTGTGCACGATGGAGGTGTTCCGTCCGGACTACTACAAGCTGACCAACGAGGAAAACATCAAGAAGGCTGCGGAAGTTACCCGCGCACATGTTGAAAAATACTGGTAAAGACCTCTCTCATCAAAAAACCCTGCTATGAAAATAGCAGGGCTTTTTGATATGCTGTATCAGCCGTATACGCGAGCGACCTCTTCGCGGGCGATTTCTACCCAGCGGGATGCGTTGCGCGGATTGCGGCCCAGTGTATGGTTATCCTTCATCAGCAGCTCAACCCGGTTTCCGTTCTGCTTGCAGAACAGCAGCAGGTCATGCAGATGCCGGCGGATGTAATCCTCATCTGGCTGCGGCACGGCGATATCGGTCGGACTGGTCTTATAGCAGTAGACGTAATCCCCTTGCAGGTATTCGCTCATCTTGCGGCTGTCAGCCCAGGGGGAGACGGAGACCCGACGCAGGCGTGGAATGGCCTGCTTGACGTATTCCCAGCGTCCGTCCAGTCCCTCGCAGCAGCCGTAGTAGTTCAAACCGAATTTGTCGGCAAGCTCATGCTGATAGGGCAAAAGGAACTCGCGCACCATTTCGGGGGAAACCTCGCTGGTTTCCTGTGCTTCATTGAAACCCCACATGTCCTGCAGCCGCACCTGTCCGGGTGTGCCATGCAGCTGATTGGTATAGCCGATGCCGCCGGATCCGATATACATGCTTTCGCAGTTGTTGGGCAGCAGACCGTTTTTCTCCAGATAATCGAACTTTGCCAGATAGCCGTCGGTAAACAGCCGCATCATTTCATGTACTTTATCTGGATAGTCGTAAAAATCACACATCATATTTTCCATGCCGCGCAGATTGGCATAGGACAGGGAAAGATCTGGTGACCACCACCATTTATGGCGGAATTCAACCTGAAGCAAGCCGTCAAATACCTCTTCGGCGGCGGCAAACGCCTTGTTCGAGGCCTCCCAGTCCACATGGATCTGCGGCGTTTTGATGATTTCGGAAAGGTCAAGCTCTTCGTATTCCTCTTCCAGATCGGAAAGCGGACTTTTCCAGACATATGCCTCGCCTCTGGTCGGGTCGCCGATGCGCTCTTCTTCAATGCCCCAGCCGGTGTCCACCGCGTGGTACGGGAGATACAGCTTGGCCTCCACCACCTTGTCATCCCGGAGCTGTTCGGCCCAGTAGATTTCTTTGCGCAGCCACATTTCCCAGTCTCCGGCCATTTCACCCTCACACTGGATGGTTTCGCGCCATGGGAAGATTTCATTCCAGCCGTTTTCACAGTCGATAAAGATGACAGGCTGTTCGGTTTGCAGATCGTTATGTGCTGCCCACAGACGAGCCTTTTCCTGCTCGCAGGGCCGTTCAGCCAGCTCGCGCAGCCGTGCGCCGAGTGCGCGGAGAATCGCGCGGTCATGGTCGGAAACCACGCATTGCTCGACGGGCCAGCCGTGCACCATCAGGTTGCCGCCTTGCCCCTGGTCAATGCGATTGACGCCTTCAAATTGGTCCACTTTCATAATCATTCTCCTTTGCAGGAATTTGGAAACTCGGCAGGAGATGCTTGCGCATTTTCATCAATTTGAGATGCCGTGTCCGTTCCCGGTTTTATGGTAGCATAGACGAAAAAGGGCTGCAACCGATGAGGGATGGCGGTATGGGGTTCTTTTGTGCAATTTTATAAGGGTTATATTGAGTTGGAAAATGACAAGGTTTTAGGGAAAGAAATAAAAGAATACGAAGAATAAGTGCGTGTTGACGTATGCGGTGGTATGGCTGTTGGGGGAGCTGTGCCTGACGCCGGATGGAGTAGAAAACTGCAATGGATACGCAGAAAAAAATGATTATTTTTCCAAAGTATTTATCACAATTCGGTATTGTGTTATTATGCTTTCAGTGATATGATAAAAAATTTCGCAAGGGAGGGAAAGCGATGCTCTGTCAGAAAGAAACGGGTGTACTGCCGGGGTCGGAGATTTTCTTTCATACGGTGGGCGCTTCGACGCAGCGACTGCTGTACTACATCAGTTTTTGCGGGCATTATTATTGTGAACGCGGGTACAAAATCCGACGCAGTCAGGTGAATAATCTGCTGTTGATGCTGGTGGACAAGGGCGCACTAAGGTTGGAGTACCGCGGCCGGAGCGATACGGTTGTCGCAGGAGAGCTTCTGCTGATTGACTGCACCGAGCCGCATTATTATGCGGCGTTGGAGTATGTGGAGATATACTGGATGCATATAGCGGGTGCAAATGCCTTTGAACTGTGCGCATACCTGACCAGCGCACGTGACAGCGTTGTCCATCACGCGCCGGACAGTGACAGGGCGGGCGCATTGGTACGGCTGCTGGTGTCGCAATATGCCAACAACCAACCGGTCAGCGATGCTGAGCAGTCGCGTCTGCTGTACAATATCCTGTGCTATTTGATAGCGGGCGCATCGGCAGCTACAGCGGGAGAGCCGACGGGACCGGTGCAGGAGGCCATGGCTTTTATTCAGGCGCATTTGCGGGAGGATTTGCGTCTCAAACGCCTGGCAGCGCATGTCTATCTAAGCCCGTCCCATCTTATCCGCTTGTTCCGCGCCCAAACACAGCAGTCGCCGCACGAGTATGTCATACTCTGCCGAATGGATCGCGCCAAGTACCTGCTGAAAACCACCGACCTGCCGGTCAAGAGGGTTGCGGCAGAGGTGGGATACCGGTCGGAATCCAGCTTTACTGCGGCGTTCACCGAACGGATTGGAATTTCCCCGCGCGCATTCCGCATGCTGCCGCTGGGCTGATATGTCGATGGGGACAAGAAGCAGTGCGGTATGATAAAGTCAATCGCATCCAAATTCTGCGCAATTTGCTCCTAACAGTTGAAGGGCGGCGCATGGTATCGTAGGAACAGCGGTATACCAATACGATTTGGAGGTCGATTGCAATGAAACGAGATATGGATCAGTGGACTTGTGAGCTGCTCAAAGCGCCGCGGAAAAAGGCAATGCCGGTTTTGTCTTTTCCTTCTGTCCAGCTGCTTGGCATCACGGTGCGGGATTTGATTTCGGACAGTGGGCTGCAGGCCCGCGGCATGAAGGCGGTCGCTGACCGCACCCCGCAGGCGGGGGCGTCCGTGAGTTTGATGGATTTGTCGGTGGAGGCCGAATGTTTCGGTGCTGCTGTCCGCGTTTCGGATGATGAGGTGCCGACGGTCATCCGTCCGGTGATTTTCCCAGAGGTGGAGGAAGAGGCGCGCATGGAGCAGGCCGAGGCGCTTTCCGTTCCCGCAGTTGGCGCGGGCCGCACGCAAATTTATATTGATGCGATTGCGCAGGCTGTGCAGATGATTGAGGACCGGCCGGTGCTGGCGGGCGTGATTGGGCCGTTTTCGCTGGCGGGACGGCTGCTGGACGTGACCCAGTCGCTGATTTACTGCTATGAAGAGCCGGATATGGTGCATACTGTGCTGAAAAAGTGCACGGAGTTTCTTGTGCAGTATATCGAGGCATACCGCGCGGCGGGCGCCAATGGCGTGGTGATTGCCGAGCCGCTGGCGGGGCTGCTGTCGCCTGCGCTGGCGCAGGAATTTTCCGGTGATTATTGCCGTCATATCATACAGGCTGTGCGCACGGAGGATTTTGCCGTTATCTATCATAACTGCGGCAATACCGCCAGCCTGACGCTCGAAGGCATTCTGGCGTGCGGTGCCAATGCCTATCATTTCGGTAATGCGGTGGACATGCGGGAAATTCTGGAGAAGGTGCCGGAGGATGTTGTGTGCATGGGCAATATCGACCCTGCGGGCGAGTTTAGAAACGGTACGCCGGCATCCATTCGCACTAAGACGCTGGAATTGATGGAGCAGTGCAGCGGCCACCCGAATTTCGTGATTTCCTCGGGCTGCGACATTCCTCCGCTGTCACCATGGGAGAATGTGGATGCGTTTTTTGCGGCGGTAGATGAGTTTTACAGCCGCTGAGCAAGCAGCAAAACAGCCGGACGGTTTCGTCCGGCTGTTTTGGTATCGTTTCATAATTTCTTTGTGCCTGTAATGCGCTGTTCGCGGTATTTTCCGGGCGCAACGCCGGTCTGTTTTTTGAAAATACGGGTGAAATAGCTCTGGTCATCAAAGCCGACGGCACAGGCGATTTCCGCAATCGGCATGCCGGTGGAGCGCAGCAGGGTCTTGCTGCGTTCCACACGCAGACGGTTCACATATTCGGTAAACGTACAGCCCAGCTCGTCCTTAATGATGCGGCAGAAATACGATTTGGAAAGGAAAACCTGTTCGGCTGCCTGATCGAGAGTCAGCTTATCGGTCAGGTGCTCCTTGATAAAGGCGGTGGTTTTAAAGATGACGTTCTGGTGCTTGATATCGTTCAGGTCGAACACCAGACTGATAAATTGGTGCAGGATTGCGCCGATCCAGCGGTTGAGCGCCTCGATGCCGTCAACGGAATCGACCTCCTGCTCATACCGGCAGCACAGGCCGAGGATTTCATTTGTGTCCGCGCCGCCGTCGATGGCCGCGCGGCTCATCAGAACAAGCAGCTCGCGAATGCGGGATTTGATGATCTGCTGGTCGTTTCCGGCCAGATAGTAAATATGGGTGAGCAGGTTGTTGAGCAGCTCACGTGCCGCGTCCTTTGCTCCGGAACGGATGTGCTCTTGCAGGCGGCGTTCATTATCAATGGGATAAGTGCGCATTGCGTTCTCTTCGGTCAGGTCATACATCATTTGCAGCATTGCGGCCTGATTGCCGGAATCCACGTCCGGCGGCGCGAGATCCTGCGTCAGTGAGGAGATGGCAGCGCAGGCAAGTTCACTGAGTGAGCGGGCCTGTGCGGTGGTCAGGCGCGGAATGCCGTCGAGCGGTTCGGGGGAGCGGATGAGATCTTCAAATGGGTCGGTGCTGTCATTGGACAGGATGAACGGCCCGGTGATGACGCAGCATTCCATGGGAGTACCGGCTTGCAGCGGAGGCGTTGCGATGAATACCAGTCCGCGCGGACAATAGTATATATATTTTCCGTCCCAGCGCTCGGCTTCGTATGCCCCGTACAGGTGGGTCAGGTAGGCGTTGCAGTCTGTGCCTGACTGAAGCGCGCAGCTTGTGTGAAAAGAGGGAAGGGAAAAGCGCTGTGCGGTCAGGTCGAGAAGCGCGGCGTGCACACCGGTGAGCGTTTGGATATGTCCGCACAGATGTCGGCAGCGTTCGGATAGCTCCATGGATAGACCCTCCTTTGCAAAGTGGTTAGGGGACGGGCTTATTATACCAGACCGCTTGTGGTTTGACAAATACCGCGGCGCATGGGGCAGGGTGAACTGTGGAATGGGTCGCCATCGGTCAATATGAGCCGGTTTTATGCTTTTGCATGGAGAAAAGTGAAAAATCGTATTCCCGCCCTTATTTTCCGGCAAAGCCCGCAAATTCTTTGGGCTATACTGGGAAAACAAGGGAGGCAGAACGAAAATGGACAAGCAAAAAACAAAGCGGGCTGCGCCGCTTGTGTTGGGCCGCGCGGCGGCATGGCTGGCGCGGCTGTGGAACGAGGAGCATCTGCATATCTTGGTCACCGGTGTGCAGCGGTTTATTCTGTGCGCGGTGCTCGCGCGCGGCACGGTGTTCGGCGGGTATGCGCCGTTCGGACTGGCGATGGCGGCGGCGCTGATGGCACGCGGCGCAGGACTGAGCGCGGTTGGCGGCGTGGTCTGCGGGCTGATGCTGCTGGGCGGTGGACTGAAAAGCGGCGTGTACATTGCGGCGGTGCTGCTGGTTCTGTGCGTGATGAGCGTGTGTGCGGGTCTGCGCATCGTGCGCACAGCGTGGTTTGCGCCGATTGTAGCGGCGTTTGCGGGTGCGGCATGCACCTTCGTGTTTCTGCCGTCGGGCGCGGCGCTGACTTTATCCGCGCTGGTGCCGTTTGTGGCCGTGCAGCTGCTGACGCTGGGAGCATGTCGGGTCTATGGCGCGGCGCTCTCTCCGCCGCGGGATGAAAACGACTGGCGGCGGCCGGCGACGCTGCTGGTGCTGGTGGCGACCGTACTGCTGTCGTTGTCCGACCTGAGCCTGTTCACTCTGCTCTCGCCTGCCCGTGTGGTGGCGCTTTTGCTGACACTTGCAGCGGCTTATCTTGGCGGGGCTGCGCCCGGCGCGGCGACCGGCGTGGCGCTGGGTGCCGCGATGGATATCGCCTGCGGCTACGGCGCGCTGTTCACCTGCTGTTATGGCTTGTGTGCGTTGGTCGCGGGCCTGTTCCGGGACAGCGGACGCGGCTGGTTTGCGCTGTGCGCGCTGGGCTCCGGCCTGTGTGCGGCGATGCTGGGCGTGGAGCATGTGCTGTTTGTGCCGATGATTCTCGAACTTTTCTGCGCGGTGGCGGCGTTTGCCGTCATGCCGCCGCTGGTGTGGGATGCCATGCGTCACAGCTTTCTGCCCGACACGCTCATGGGCGAGGCAGCGCATCGCACGGTGCGGCAGACAGCAGGAAAATGCGCCACCGAAGCGGCACAGGCGTTTTACGAGCTGTATCTGGCCATGCTCAACGGCATCAGCGAAGGAAAGGCGGCAGGCGACCAGAATGTGCGTGCGGTGTTCGACCGCGCGAGCGACCGGGTCTGCAAAAACTGCGTGCTGTGCTCCCAGTGCTGGCAGCGGGACTATGTGACAACGCTTGCCGCGCTCAACGATGTGACCCAGCCCATGCTCAAACGCGGTCGGGCGGAGCTTTCCGACTTTCCCTATCATTTTGCCTCGCGCTGTGTGCATCTGCCCGAGCTGATGCGCGCCATCAACAGCGCGTTGTTTGCGCTGCGTGAGCGCCAAAGCCTTCGGCGGCAGCAGGAGGAAAACCAGAGCCTGCTGGCGCGCCAATATGCGGGCATTACGGATATTCTTCGTCAGCTGGGCGCGGAGGCGACGCAGGATGTGACCGCCCAGCCTATGATGGAGCGGCAGATTCGGCGGTATGCGGCAGCGTTCGGCTGGATTGACCGCGTGTGTGCGGTGCGCGACGCGCAGGGCCGGCTGGCGGTCGAGCTGTACGGCGAGGGCATCGAGGATGTGATGCGGCAGGGCGAGGGCTTCTCGGCGGGCCTGAGCGCGCTGCTCGGCGTGACGCTGACCGCCCCCAAACGGGTGGAGGACGAGCTTGGTCCACATGTGGAGATGCGCGAGCGCGCACCCTTTCGCGCAATTGTCGGCATCGGCCGGCAGCAAAAGGAGGGCGCTGCGGTCTCAGGGGACAGCGGGTGTTATTTTCTGACCGATGCGGGTATCGCCTGTCTGCTGCTGTCTGACGGCATGGGGTCGGGGACGGCCGCGCAGCAGGACAGCCGCATGCTGATTACCTCGCTCGAGCGCTTCCTGCGCGCGGGTATCACGATTGC
The DNA here is from genome assembly GCF_964248325.1 of Agathobaculum sp. Marseille-P7918. Taxonomy (NCBI): domain Bacteria; kingdom Bacillati; phylum Bacillota; class Clostridia; order Eubacteriales; family Butyricicoccaceae; genus Agathobaculum; species Agathobaculum sp. Marseille-P7918. The sequence continues at coordinate 70,076 of NZ_CAXTXI010000004.1, forward strand.
AGACGCGCTCAAAGCAGTCTCTCCCGCGCTGCGGCTGCGCTCGGACGGGACACGGTTTACCACACTGGACGCGCTCACGCTCGATTTATTCACCGGACGGGCGGAAAGCCTCAAGTGCGGCGCGGCGCCCTCCTATCTGCGCGTGGGCGGGCAGTGGAAGATGTTGACCGGTAAGGCGCTGCCCATTGGCTTGGCCGAAGAGGACGCGCTGGGTGAGCCGGTGCCCCTGCGTTTCGGAGACGGCGACCTGTGTATCCTGCTGTCGGACGGCATTTCGGACGGCATGGAGGACGACTGGGTGCGGGAAACGCTGCTGACGCATGCAGAGGACAGTCCGAAGGAGCTGGCCATGCATCTGGTTACGGGCGCGGCGGGTCGTGGGCATGACGACGACCGCACGGCACTGGTGATGCGTGTGGAAAGAATGTGATGGTTAAATCCCTCTCTTTGTGGCAATACTTGCTGCAAAAGGGAGGGATTTACTATGGTGAAGGGTATCAGCCGCCGTGTGGTGGTGGTGCGTCCGGATGAGCACGGCGTGTTTGAGCAGGCGATTTTTCTGGTGCGGGACTGCACCGTGCCGCGCAGCGACGCGGTGCGCGAGGCTTGCCGCATTGCAAACCGTTATCTGGTGGGGCGCGGCGTCCGGCGGCGTTCGCCGTGGCTGCGTCTGGCGGTGGCATTTGCGCTTGGCGCGGTGGCGGCAAGCGGTGTTTGGGCTGTGCTTTGGCTGCTCTTATGAAAAAGGATGAAAAAGCTGCGGCAATATTGTACAGTATTCCGGTAGAAAATAAACGATAAATAATATATATTAGTATAAAATATCAATAACAAAAGGAGAAAGCAAAATGAGCAAGTATGTGTGCAAGGTTTGCGGTTATATTTATGATCCTGCGGAAGGCGATCCGGATAACGGTGTTGCGCCTGGTACGGCGTTTGAAAACCTGCCGGAGGATTGGGTCTGCCCGCTGTGCGCAGTCGGCAAGGAAGAGTTTGAGCCGGCATAACTGCATGGAGAACAAAGGGGTCGCTGTATCAGCGGCCCCTTTTTGTGAACAGATTGCAAATTGCGTGTGCGCGCCCTTGTTTTGCCGCAGTCGGCTTGTTATACTAAAGATAAACAGTAAGGCGCGCCGAATCGGGCGCGGTCTGAAAAACAGTAGAGGTGGCTTGGCGTATGAGCGCCGAATTATTTTTTCAGTTGTTTCACCAGTACGGACTGATTCTGGTCTGTGCGGTCATTTTCTGTGAATATATGAACCTGCCCGGCTTTCCGGCAGGCGTGATTATGCCGTCCATCGGCGTGCTGATTGCGCAGAGTGAGCTGTCGCTTGTGCTGACGGTTGCGCTGAGCGTCGTGTTCGGCGTGCTGGGCAGTCTGGTCATTTATGGGGCGTGTTACTGGGGCGGCGAGCCTATCATGGAAAAGCTGTTCGGCAAAAGTGAGAAATTCCGCTCGTTTGTCAGACGCTGCCATGAGTATATCGACGCCCAGCATGGCCGTGGACTGGCGCTGTGCCGCATTATCCCGGTGCTGCGTACGATTGTGTCCATTCCGGCGGGACTCATCCGCATGCCGGTCAAGTGGTTTGTCGGCTGGTCGGCGCTCGGCATCGGGGTTTGGAACACGGTGCTGATTTCGTTCGGGTATTTCTTCAGTGAAAAGATTTTAACGATGGTATTGTAAAAAGCTCCCTTGCGGGAGCTTTTTTGCGTTTTGAATGCAATGCGATTTTGTCACCACTTTGCAAGTTGCAATCGGTGGGGCCGTATGTTACAATATACTGCGTTAAATTATGCGCAGTGGGGGAGATTTATGCAAATCGGGAACGTAACGCTTGCCGGACGGATGGTGCTCGCGCCGATGGCTGGTGTGACCGACCGCGCCTTTCGGCAGATTTGCCGCGAACACGGTGCGGCGCTGACCGTGACCGAAATGGTCTCCGCCAAGGCACTGACCTATGGTGACAAAAAAACGCCGGGACTGCTGGCTCTGGCGGAAAACGAGCATCCCGCAGCGGCACAGATTTTCGGTCACGAGCCGGAAACGATGGCGGAAGGTGCGAAGATTGCGCGCGCGGTGTCCGGCTGCGATATCATTGATATCAACATGGGGTGTCCTGCGCCAAAAATTGTCAATAATGGTGACGGCTCTGCGCTCATGCGCGACCCGGCGCTGGCTGCGCGTGTGATTGAAGCGGTCAGCCGTGCAGTGGATGTGCCGGTAACGGTTAAATTCCGCAAGGGCTGGGATGAGAAAAGCGTCAATTACGTTGCTTTTGCGCGCATGGCGGAGCAGGCCGGTGCGGCGGCAATTGCAGTGCATGGCCGCACGCGCGCGCAGCAGTACAGCGGCGTGGCAGACTGGGACGCAATCCGCGCGGTCAAGCAGGCAGTATCCATTCCGGTGATTGCCAACGGCGATGTGGCTGTGCCGGAGGATGCGGTGCGCATTCTGGAGCATACCGGTGCGGACGCGGTGATGGTTGGCCGAGGGGCGCTGGGCGACCCGTGGATTTTCGAGCGGGCGAACGCATTGCTGGAGACCGGTATATGCCCGCCGCTGCCGCCCTTTGTCGAACGCATTGACACGGCGGTCCGGCAAATCGAGCTGGCGGCAGAGCAAAAGGGTGAGCGCGTGGCGATGCTGGAGGCACGACGCCATGTCAACTGGTATCTCAAGGGTCAGAGCGGTCTGAAAACATTCAAAATGCGTATCTGTGCACTCGAACGGCTCGAGCAGCTTTATCCGCTGGCGGAGGAGATGAAGCGCGCAGCCGGTTGCTGAACGATATTTGACATCAGAAGGAGGCCGAAGCTGTGGACGAAAAGCATATTCTGGCGCGGGCCAAGCGCGGCGAGCTGGATGCCTTTGAAGAGCTGGTGCGCCGGTATGAGAAGCGTGTATACGCGGTTGCATTGCGCTCGTGCGGCAGTCCGGAGGATGCCGCCGACATCGTTCAGGAGGTCTTTTTGCGTGCCTGGCGGTCAATCGAGTCTTTTCGCGGGGACAGCGGCTTTTCCACCTGGCTGTTTCGCATCACGATGAATATGTGTGTGGATTTTGCCCGCCACAAGCATGCCCAGCCGCAAACGCAGTCCATAGTGGACGAGGAGGAAAAGGAACGTCCGATGCCGGATCCGGCGCCGACGCCCGAGGAGCATCTGGAAAACCGCGAACTGGGACGGGAATTGGCGGCAGCGCTGGAGGAAATCAGCGAGGAGCATCGCCGCATTGTGCTGCTGCGCGATGTGTCCGGCATGAGCTATACCGAGATTGCGGAGGTGCTGGAGATCAGCGAAGGTACGGTCAAGTCCCGGCTTTCGCGCGCACGCATTGCGCTGCGCAAGGTTTTGCTGCGCAGAGGGAACTTTTTTCTGTCTGCCGCGTCTAATCCATCGAAAGGAGGCGGGGACGCATGAGTGATGAAGAATATTTTGAGCAGCTGGTGTCCAACAGTCTGGACGGCACGCTGACCGATTCCGAGCGGGAAAAGCTGGAAGAGCATCTGGCGGAGTGCCCCTCGTGCGCCGCGCTGAAACAGGATCTGGAGCAGATGCGGGCATGGTTTGCCGAAGAGGTGGAGGTGCCCGAAGGATTGCATGAAGGCATCATGCACAAGCTGGAGCAGGAAACAAAGATGCAGGTGGTGCAGCCGGAGAAGCCGGTGCGCCGTATGCCGGTATTCACGATGGTGGCGGCGGCTGCTGTTGTGGTGCTGGTGGTGCTCGGCGGCGGACTGATGCCCGCGTTCAGTACGGTGGACAGCAGCGGCAATGCGACAGGTTCGTCCGATGCTTCTGCGGCAGAGGGCGCGGCCTATGGCGATACAACCGCCGGTCAGGCGGTTGCGGATGCAGCGGAGGATGCCGGATTGACGGCAGGCAGTGAGGAAAACGCCGGCACAGAGGTTGTGCCCCCTGAAGGCGGGCAGGCTGTACAGCCGCGCAACAGCGTACCGGAAAGCGGTGCTGCCGCACCGAGCAGTAATACCGAAAGCGCATCGGAACAGACAACAGGCGGGAGTGAAGCGGCGGCGCCGGCCGACAGCGAGACTTGGGCTGAACTGCAGCCCAACACAAAGGATGCGGCAGGCGACAGTGCAGAGAAAGCCGAGCCTCGGGTGAATATCGCGTTGGCTGAAGCGCAGCCGGCGCTCAAGCTGCCCGGTTCGCTGAGCGGCACCAGCGTGGCGCATTGCTATTTTGCCGGCGGCGGGAAAGAGATACCGGATATCGACGGGCAGTTGGTTGCCACGATAGATGGGATTTCGTGGTTTTTGCTGGACAACAACATGACCACTCTGCAGGACACGCTTGCGCGGTTCGAGGATGCCGGATTTACGGTTTCGGCGTATGAAAACGTGGGGCTGACCATTGACAGCAAGGCAAGCTCCTGGCTGCTGATTGTGGAAACAGCGTCGTAAAAACAACGATAAAGGCGGTTTGGAAAGCGCAGCTTCCGAACCGCTTTTTCTGCGGCGCGGAAATTTCGGAGGGTTTCACAAAAATTTTGCAAAAAATTTGTGTAAACGCTTGACTTTGGGATATGCTTGTAGTAATCTATAGAAGCACCTGCGAAAGCGGGTAAAACGCGATGATGCCGGAGATTGCTGCAAAACGCAGGTAACTTCGGCGGAGTAGGTCCGACAATCGGGCGGTTGAGATAACTGCTATCAGCCAAAGGCTTTGCGCGTTTTGGCAAAAATGCAATGTTCGTGCGTAAATTCGGGACTCGCGGCGCGTGCGCCGTAAAGCCGATGGTTCGAACCACTTGTGTTTCTTATTGTGACCGGATCGTTACACTATCAGTGTGCCCGGTTATTTTCATGCCCGCGTGTGATACACACGGCGGGGTTGCAGTTTCTCTCCGTAGCGAGTCAAAACATTATTTAATGTATGGCACACATACGAGGAGGAAAAACCACCATGGCAAACGCACAGAAGATTCGCATTCGCCTCAAGGCGTACGACCACGAGCTCATCGATCAGAGCGCGGAGAAGATCATCGAGACCGCTAAGCGCAACGGCGCGAAGGTTTCCGGCCCGATTCCGCTGCCGACCGAGAAGCAGATCGTCACCATCCTGCGCGCGGTACACAAGTACAAGGATTCCCGCGAGCAGTTCGAGCGCCGCACCCACAAGCGCCTGATCGACATCATCAACCCGAATCAGGCCACCATCGAGGCGCTGACCACCCTCGACCTGCCGGCTGGCGTCGAGTTCGAGGTGAAACTCTAATTTCTGTCAACAGGCAGACGGACTAACCCAACCGGCTGCTTGAAGCCCTGCCGCGACACGCGCGGCGAGGTCATGTTGGCGGCCAAATGCCGTCAACCAATAACCTTTAAGGAGGAAAAACACTATGCTGCAGAAAGCAATCATCGGCAAGAAGGTCGGCATGACCCAGATCTTCAACGCTGACGGCAAGGTGATTCCCTGCACCGTTATCGAGGCAGGCCCTTGCGTTGTCACCCAGCTCAAGACCGAAGAGAAGGACGGCTACAATGCGGTTCAGTTCGGTTTTGAGGACATCAAGGAGCGCAAGCTCAACAAGCCGGAGAAGGGCCACCTGAAGAAGGCTGGCGACTCCCTTAAGAAGTACCTCAAGGAGTTCCGCTTTGCGGACTGCTCCACCTTCCAGCTTGGCGATGTAGTTAAGGCCGACATGTTCGTCGCTGGCGACTATGTCGACGTGACCGGCACCTCGAAGGGCAAGGGCTACGCAGGCGTTATCAAGCGCTTCAACGCGGGCCGCTCCCCGATGAGCCACGGCGCCGGCCCGATGCACCGTCATCAGGGTTCCATGGGCGCGTGCTCTGATCCTTCCAAGATCATGAAGGGCAAAATGATGCCGGGCCACATGGGCGCTGAGCAGGTTACCGTTCAGAACCTCGACGTGGTCAAGGTTGATCCGGAGCTGAACCTCATCGCTGTTTGCGGCGCGGTTCCGGGCCCGAAGGGCGGCATCGTGGTGCTGAAGAACACCGTCAAGAATAACAAGGTTGCCAAGGGCGAGGCTGGCGTCAGCAAGAACCCGCAGAAGGCTTCCGCGAGAAAGTAAGGGAAGGAGGAGCAACTCATGCCTACAGTAGCAGTTTTTGATATGACCGGTAAGAAGACCGGCGAGATGGAGCTGAACGAGGCCGTTTTCGGCATCGAGCCCAACATGGCTGTGGTTCACGCCGCAGTAAAGAATTATCTGGCCAATCAGCGTCAGGGCACTCAGTCCACGCTGACCCGCGCTGAGGTCCGTGGCGGCGGCATCAAGCCGTGGCGCCAGAAGGGCACCGGCCGTGCCCGTCAGGGTTCGATTCGTTCTCCGCAGTGGACCCACGGCGGTATTGCCCTCGGCCCGAAGCCCCGTTCCTATAATTACTCCCTGACCAAGAAGACCCGCCGCCTGGCGATGCTGTCCGCGCTGAGCGCAAAGGCGGCTGCCGGCGAGATTATCGTTATCGACGGTCTGGACATGGGCGAAATCAAGACCAAGACCTTCGCCGGCTTCCTCAAGTCTGTGGAAGCAACCGGCAAGAGCCTGGTTGTTACCCCCGAGGTTCGCACGAACGTCGTCAAGTCCGCCGCCAACATCCCGGGCGTGCGCACGACGATCGCGTCTACCCTCAATGTTTACGAAGTCCTCAACGCCGACAAGTTCATCATCGACAAGGCGGCGGTTGAGAAGCTGCAGGAGGTGTACGCATAATGAAGTTCGCTTACGATATTATCAAGAAGCCGGTCATCACCGAGCGTTCCATGATGGGTTCTCAGAACAACAAGTACACCTTTGAAGTTGCCGCTGATGCCGGCAAGATCGAGATCAAGAAGGCTGTGGAAGAGATCTTCGGCGTAAAGGTGCAGAAGGTCAACACCATCAAGCTGCCGGGCAAGTGGAAGCGCATGGGCGTCCACGTTGGCAAGCGCCCCGACATCAAGAAGGCGATTGTCACCCTGACCCCGGACTCCAAGGGCATCGAGCTTTTTGAGAACATGATGTAAAAACGTATAGGAGGGACTCTGTCCCACCTATATACGGAAAAGTTCCGAAGAAACTTTTCCGATACCCCCTCTCGTCCGCACGCGGACGAGGCCGCGCCGCCACGGCGCGGGCAGCGGAATGCAAGTCCGGCAGAGCCGCGCTTGCATGAACCCGCGAAGAGGGATGAAATGACGCGAACCAGGTTCGCGTATGTATGGGGGAGCCACCCCGATAATAACGAATCAAGGAGTTGAAAATCCAAATGGCTATCAAGACTTTCAACCCGACGACGCCCTCGCGCAGAAATATGACTGTGCTTTCCTACAAGGGTCTGTCCAAGGTGAAGCCCGAGAAGAGCCTTCTCGAAAAGGTCAAGAAGACCGCCGGCCGCAACAGCTATGGCCGCATCACCGTTCGTCACATTGGCGGCGGCAACAAGAAAAAGTACCGTATCATCGACTTCAAGCGCCAGAAGCTGGATATGCCGGCAACCGTGCTGACGCTCGAGTACGACCCGAACCGCTCCGCGAACATCGCGCTGGTTCAGTATGAGGACGGCGTCAAGGCTTATATCCTCGCGCCGGAAGGCCTCAAGATCGGCGACAAGGTCGTATCCTCCAAGGATGCCGACATCAAGCCGGGCAACTGCCTGCCGGTTGAGAACATCCCGGTTGGTACCATGATTCACAACATTGAGCTGTACCCCGGCAAGGGCGCGCAGCTGGTTCGTTCCGCAGGCGTCGGCGCTCAGCTGATGGCGAAGGAGAACGGCAAGGCGATGGTTCGTCTGCCCTCCGGTGAGCTGCGTTACGTCCGTCTGGAGTGCAAGGCAACCATCGGTGTTGTCGGCAACTCCGACCATTCCAACGTTCAGATCGGTAAGGCCGGCCGTACCCGTCACATGGGTATCCGTCCGACCGTCCGCGGTTCTGTTATGAACCCGTGCGATCACCCGCACGGCGGCGGCGAAGGCAAGAGCCCGATCGGTCGTCCCAGCCCGGTTACCCCGTGGGGCAAGCCGGCGATGGGTTACAAGACCCGCAAGAAGAACCACCGCACGGATAAGCAGATCGTGCGTCGTCGCAACGGCAAGTAAGAAAGGAGTTAACGTAATATGGGCAGAAGTGTCAAGAAGGGCCCTTTTGTGGCTCCTGAGCTTATCAAAAGAGTCGTTGAAATGAACGAAAAGGGCGAGAAGAAGGTTCTCAAGACCTGGTCCCGCGCTTCCACGATCTTCCCGGAGTTCGTCGGTCATACCTTCGCGGTACACGACGGCCGCAAGCATGTTCCGGTGTATGTCACCGAGGACATGGTTGGTCACAAGCTGGGCGAGTTTGCTCCCACCCGTACCTATAAGGGTCACGCGGGCAGCAAGACCTCCAATAACGGCAAGTAAGGAGGAGTTAAGGAAACATGGAAGCAAGAGCAATCGTACGCAACGTGCGCATGACCCCGCGTAAGATCAAGCTGATCTGCGATCTGATCCGCGGCAAGGATGCGGGCGAAGCGATGGCTATCATCATGAATACCCCCAAGGCGGCCTGCGAGCCGATGGAGAAGCTCCTCAAGAGCGCAGTCGCCAATGCCGAGAACAACCACGGCATGAACACCGATAAGCTGTACGTTAAGGAAGTACACGTCGGTCCCGGCCCGATCATGAAGCGCGTTATGCCGCGCGCACAGGGCCGTGCATTCAGAATCCTCAAGAGAACCTCGCACATCACGCTGGTTCTTGGCGAGAGAGAATAAGGGAGGGTAATCAATGGGCCAGAAAGTAAATCCGAACGGTCTCCGTGTCGGCGTTATCAAGAATTGGGATTCCCGTTGGTTCGCAAAGGACAATGCGTTCGGCGACCTCCTCGTGGAAGACTACAACATCCGTAAGGAACTGAAGAAGCGTCTGTACGACGCAGGCGTTCCGGCGATCGAAATCGAGCGCAAGAACGACGAAATCAAGATCATGATCCAGTGCGCGCGTCCCGGCATGGTTGTCGGCCGCGGCGGCGAGGACATCAAGAAGCTCGAGGAAGAGCTTACCCGCAAGTACGGCAAGAAGGTTCGCTGCTCTATCATTGAGATCAAGAACCCGGACACCAACGCAACTCTGGTTGCTGAGAACATTGCAGCTCAGCTCGAGAAGCGCATCGGCTTCCGCCGTGCCATGAAGCAGTCCATGGGCCGTGCAATGCGCATGGGCGCTAAGGGCATCAAGGTTTCCTGTGCTGGTCGTCTGGGCGGCGCGGAAATCGCCCGCACCGAGCACTACCACGAGGGCACCATTCCGCTGCAGACCCTGCGTGCGGACATTGACTATGGCTTTGCCGAGGCCGCGACCACCTATGGCCGCATCGGCGTAAAGGTTTGGATCTACAAGGGTGAGGTTCTCCACGGCGGTCCGCGTCTGGGCCGTTCCATCGAGGCTCCGAAGCCCGCTTTCGAGCGCCGCGAGCGTCGCGGTGGCCGTGATGACCGCCGTGGCGGCCGCCGTGATTTTAACCGCGGTGAACGTCGCGCACCCCGCCAGGAAGGAGGCAACCGCTAATGCTGCTCCCCAAGAGAGTTAAATACCGTCGCGTGCATCGTGGCCGCCTCAAAGGCAAGGCCATGCGCGGCAATTTCGTATCCAACGGCGATTTCGGCCTGCAGGCTACCGAGCCCTGCTGGATCACTTCGAACCAGATTGAGGCTGCTCGTATCGCTATGACCCGTTACACCAAGCGTGGCGGTCAGGTTTGGATTAAGATTTTCCCCGACAAGCCGGTAACCGAGAAGCCGGCCGAGACCCGAATGGGTTCCGGTAAGGGCTCGCCCGAGTACTGGGTAGCGGTCGTAAAGCCCGGCCGCGTACTGTTTGAAATCGCCGGCGTTTCCGAAGAGGTCGCCCGCGAGGCCCTGCGTCTGGCCAGCCACAAGCTGCCGTGCAAGACCAAGTTCGTTGCCCGTGAGACCAAGAATGGCGGTGAAGCATGATGAAGGCATCTGAGATCAGAGAACTGACGGCCGAGGAGCTCGCCGCAAAGCTTGGCGACCTGAAGAAGGACCTCTTCAACCTCCGTCTTCAGCTCGCTACCAATCAGCTCGAAAACACCAACAAGATCACTGAGGTCAAGCGCGACATTGCGCGTGTCAACACCGTAATCCGTGAGAAGCAGCTCGCGGAGAAGGCGTAAAGGGAGGGAAACGAATTGAGCGAAAGAGCATTACGCAAGACGCGAGTCGGCAAGGTCGTTTCCGATAAGATGGACAAGACCATTGTCGTCGCAATCGAGGATCGCGTTGCGCATCCTCTGTATAAGAAGGTTATTCCGCACACCTACAAGCTGAAGGCGCACGACGAGAACAACGAGTGCCGCATCGGCGACAAGGTGAAGGTGATGGAGACCCGCCCGCTGTCCAAGGATAAGCGCTGGAGACTGGTCGAAGTCATTGAGAAGGCAAAGTAAGGAGGAGAGCACATGGTTCAGCAGGAAACTTTTCTGCGTGCAGCTGACAACAGCGGCGCGAAGGAACTGAAGGTAATCCGTGTTCTCGGCGGCTCCGCACGCAAGTACGGCAACATCGGTGACGTAGTCGTCTGCTCGGTGCGCAAGTGCACCCCGGGCGGCGGCGTGAAGAAGGGCGACGTGGTTAAGGCTGTCATCGTCCGCACCGTCAAGGGCCTGCGCCGCGCGGATGGCAGCTACATCCGCTTTGACGAGAACGCCGGCGTCATCATCCGTGATGATAAAAACCCCCGCGGCACCCGTATCTTTGGGCCTGTCGCTCGTGAGCTGCGCGATAAGGACTATATGAAGATCCTGTCGCTTGCTCCGGAAGTACTGTAAGGAGGTCGCCAAGAAATATGAATACTCTGCATGTTAAGACGGGCGACACCGCAGTCGTTCTTTCCGGCAAGGAAAAGGGCAAGCGCGGCAAGGTTCTGTCCGTAAACCCGAAGAAGGGTATGGTTGTCATTGAAGGTGTGAACATGATCAAGTGCCACACCAAGCCCCGCCGTCAGGGTGAGACCGGCGGCATCATCGAGCGCGAGGGCGCGCTGCGTGCGTGCAAGGTTATGCGTGTTTGCCCGAAGTGCAACAAGCCGACCCGCCCCGCACACAAGTTCGCTGAGAACGGTGCAAAGCTGACGGTGTGCAAGCACTGCGGCGAGACGCTTTAAGAAGAGGAGGCAAGCAATAAATGGTTCCGAATATGAAAGCCAAGTATACTGCGGATGTTGCGCCTGCTCTGATGAAGAAGTTCCAGTACAAGAGCACGATGCAGATCCCGACCATCGACAAGATTGTCGTTAACGTCGGCTGCGGCAAGGAGGCCAACGGCAACTCCAAGGTTATCGAGTCCGTTGTCCGCGATATCGCAGCCATCACCGGCCAGAAGCCGGTTGTCACCCACGCCCGTAAGTCGGTTGCTAACTTCAAGCTCCGCGAGGGCATGCCGGTTGGCGTCAAGGTTACCCTGCGCCGCGACCGCATGTGGGAGTTCCTCGATCGTCTGTTCAATGTAGCGCTGCCGCGCGTGCGCGACTTCCGCGGCATCAACGGCGACGCATTCGACGGCCGCGGCAACTACGCCCTCGGCCTGAAGGAGCAGCTGATCTTCCCGGAAATTTCCTACGATCAGATCGACAAGATCCGTGGTATGGATATCGTTATCTGCACCACCGCACAGACCGATGAAGAAGCCAAAGAGCTGCTCACGCTGATGGGCGCTCCGTTTGCAAAGTAAGGGAGGAGAAACAACATGGCTAAGAAGGCAATGATCCTCAAGCAGCAGGCGAAGCCGAAGTTCTCTACCCGCGCTTACAATCGCTGCAAGATCTGCGGCCGTCCGCACGCTTACCTGCGTGATTTCGGTATCTGCCGTATCTGCTTCCGCGAGCTGGCTTACAAGGGCCAGATCCCGGGTGTTCGCAAGGCTTCCTGGTAAGGCTTGCGTCGATTGAAAACGACAAAAAGCGGGCGCTCTGGCGCCCGCTTTTCGCAAATGCTGCCGAAGTATGTCGGCAAACGAAGTTTTATTGCGTTTTGACGGGAACGAAACCAGAATATTTTATAAAAATATGCATTTTGTTGCTTGCCAACGCGCAAAAAACCATGCTATAATTAGTCGATAGCCCGCCCATGCGGGCTTATCGGCTGTAAATATAAAACAGCTAACCCCAGCCGCTGTCCGTGGAAGGGCCACAGGCAGTGTAAAGAAAAGTGGGAGGCAAACAGGTCAATCAAGAGGGGACCCAACCCAGCCCCGCTCCGATTGCTGCACTACCCCCAAACTTCTTGAAAAGGAGAGCATTTATGCAGATCACTGATCCTATCGCGGATATGCTGACCCGTATCCGCAACGCCGGCAATGCTCGTCATGCCAGCGTGGACGTACCCGCGTCCAAAATGAAGAAGGCAATTGCCCAGATCCTGCTCGATGAGGGCTATATCAAGTCCTTTGAGACCGTCGAGGGCAACACCCAGGGCATCATCCGCATCACGCTCAAGTATGTGGACGGCCGCCAGAAGGCTATCACCGGCCTCAAGCGCGTTTCCAAGCCCGGCCTGCGTGTGTATGCCGGCGCTCAGGAGCTTCCGAAGGTGCTCCGCGGCCTTGGTATTGCCATCATTTCCACGTCGAGAGGCATCATGACCGACAAGAAGGCCCGCGAGCTGAATGTCGGCGGCGAAGTCCTCGCATTCGTATGGTAAGGGGAGGTATAAAATATGTCTCGAATTGGTAGAATGCCGATTGCCATCCCGTCCGGTGTGGAGGTCAAGATCGACGGCCATGTCGTAACGGTCAAGGGCGCAAAGGCAACCCTTACCCGCGAAATCCACCCGAACATGAACGTCGCGGTGGAGGGAAATGAAATTCTTGTCACCCGTCCGAACGATGACAAGCACAACCGTGCCCTGCACGGCCTGACCCGTTCGCTCATCCACAACATGGTTGTCGGCGTAACCGACGGCTTTAAGAAGGAACTGAGCGTACAGGGCGTTGGTTACCGTGTACAGAAGCAGGGCAAGGATCTGGTTATGAACCTCGGTTACTCGCATCAGGTTACCATGAGCGAAATCGACGGCATCACGATCGACGTTCCGAATCCGAACACGATCATCATCTCCGGTCCTGACAAGCAGAAGGTCGGCCAGTTTGCTGCGGAAGTCCGCGAGAAGCGTCCGCCGGAACCCTACAAGGGCAAGGGCATTCGCTACGCTGACGAGTATGTCCGCCGCAAGGAAGGCAAGACCGGCGCGAAGAAGAAGTAAGGAAAGGAGAGGCGAATTTAAATGGTTTCGAAGAAGGATTCCAACAAGGCGCGTCTGCAGCGCCACAAGCGCGTGCGCGCAAAGATCAGCGGTACCGCCGAGCGTCCGCGTCTGGACGTTTACCGTTCCGCAAAGAACATCTATGCACAGGTCATCGACGATATCGCCGGTGTTACCCTCGTTTCCGCCTCGACTGCCGAGAAGGACTTCACCGAGTACGGCGGCAACAAGGACGCAGCCAAGAAGGTTGGCATGCTGGTTGCCGAGCGCTGCAAGGCCAAGGGCATTGAAAACGTCGTGTTTGACCGCGGCGGTTATCTGTACCACGGCCGCGTGAAGGAACTCGCGGAAGGCGCCCGTGAGGGCGGCCTGCAGTTTTAAGTCGGGAGGAGGTAAAACATGGCTCAGTTTAACAGAAACGATAAGCGCGAGGACGAGTTCTCCGAGAACGTAGTCGCGCTCAACCGCGTTGCCAAGACCGTTAAGGGCGGCCGTATCTTCAAGTTTGCGGCGCTGGTCGTTGTTGGTGACGGCAAGGGCACGGTTGGCTTCGGCCTCGGCAAGGCTTCCGAGGTTCCGGACGCAATCCGTAAGGGCATCGAGGACGCCAAGAAGAACCTCGTTAAGATTTCGCTGAAGGGCACCACCATCCCGCATGAGGTGATCGGTGAGTTCGGCGCGGGCCGCGTTCTGCTCAAGCCCGCCGCTCCCGGTACCGGCGTTATCGCCGGCGGTGCGGTTCGTGCGGTCGTTGAGGCTGCCGGCATCAAGGACATCCGTACCAAGTGCCTGCGTTCCAACAACCCGCAGAATGTTGTTACCGCAACGATGGAAGGCCTCAAGAGCCTGCGCGACGCTGCTCAGGTAGCAGCTGTTCGCGGCAAAGCCGTAGAAGAACTGTAAGAAAGGGGTAACTCACAATGGCTAACATGAAGATTACCCTGAAAAAGAGCCTGGTCGGCCGCTTGGATAAGCACATCGCGACCGCTCATTCTTTGGGGCTTAAGAAGATTAACGACGTAACCGTTCAGCCGGACAACGCGCAGACGCGCGGCAAGGTAAAGCAGATCGGTTACCTGCTCGAAGTTGTAGAGGAGGCGTAACCCATGAAGCTTCACGAATTATCGCCTGCCGCGGGTTCCACCAAGCCGGCCTACCGTAAGGGCCGCGGCGCTGGTTCCGGCAACGGCAAGACCGCAGGCCGCGGTCACAAGGGCCAGTGGGCCCGTTCGGGCGGCGGCGTCCGTCCCGGTTTTGAAGGCGGCCAGATGCCTCTGGCACGTCGTCTGCCGAAGCGCGGCTTCAACAATATTTTCGGCACCACCTACGCACCGGTCAATGTTTCCGCTCTGGAGAAGTTTGAAGACGGCACCGAGGTCACCGCAGAGTTCCTGCGCGAGGCCGGTATCGTCAAGAATGCTCTCGACGGCATCAAGATCCTTGGCAATGGCACGCTGACCAAGAAGCTGACGGTTAAGGCCGCAGCATTTTCCGCGTCCGCAAAGGAGAAGATCGAAGCCGCAGGCGGAAAGGCCGAGGTGATTTAAGGTGTTTCAAACCCTTAAAAACGCCTGGAGTATGCCTGAGCTGCGCAAGAAGATCCTGTATACGCTGTTTATCCTGCTGATCTTCCGCTTCGGCTCGTGCATTCCCGTTCCGTTCATCAATACCTCGCTGCTGTCTGAGTATTTTAATCAGGCGGCGGTCGGCGGTTCGATGCTCGGCTATCTGGATATGTTCACCGGCGGCGGTCTGTCCAGAGCGACGATCTTCGCCATGTCCATCACGCCCTATATCAATGCGTCCATTATCCTGCAGCTGCTGACCGTTGCCATTCCCGCTCTCGAGCGCATGGTCAAGGACGGCGGCGAGGAAGGCCGCAAGAAGATCGCTTCCTGGACCCGCTATCTGGCGGTTATCCTGGGCCTTCTGCAGGGCTTCTCTTACTACGCATTGCTGCGCAATCAGGGCTTCCTGTCCAACACAGGCGCGCTTGCCGGCGCTGCAATCATCCTGACCTTTACCGCTGGTACCGCGCTGATCATGTGGCTGGGCGAGCACATCACCCAGAACGGCATCGGCAACGGTATCTCGATCATCCTGTTTGCCGGTATCGTATCCCGCGGCCCGTCGCTGCTGCGCACGCTGTGGAATCTGGTGCAGACGGGTAGTCAGGGCGTTCTGTCGGCTGTGCTGATGGTTATCATCGGTTTGGCCATCGTGGTGTTCATTGTGTTTATGTCCAATGCGGAGCGCCGCATTCCGGTACAGTACGCAAAGCGTGTGGTTGGCCGTAAGATGTATGGCGGTCAGTCCACCCACCTGCCGATCAAGGTCAATGCGTCCGGCGTTATGCCGATCATCTTCGCGTCGTCCATCCTCTCCCTGCCGCAGACCATTTCGATGTTCTGGCAGCCGGAGTCGGGTACGGTCGGCTATCACATCCTGAACCTGTTCTCGCAGGCTAATCCGTTCTATATCGTGGTTTATGCCCTGCTGATCCTTGCGTTTGCGTATTTCTACGCATCCATTCAGTTCAACCCGATTGAGATCGCCAACAACCTTAAGAAGAACGGCGGCTTTATTCCGGGCTTCCGTCCGGGCAAGCCGACTTCGGACTTCATTACCAAGGCGCTGGGCAAGGTCACCTTTGTCGGTGCAATCTTCCTGGCAATCGTTGCGATTCTCCCGCTGGTGGTCGGTGCGATTTCCCCCACGCTGTCCAATGTGGCGCTGGGCGGCACCTCGGTCATCATCGTGGTCGGCGTTGCGCTTGACACGGTCAAGCAGTTGGAGGCGCAGATGCTGATGCGTCATCACAAGGGCTTCTTGGAATAATGCTGGAGGCGAATTAAAAAGTGAAATTGATTCTTTTGGGCGCTCCGGGCGCCGGCAAGGGAACGCTTGCATCCTATCTGATTGAAAAGATGGGCATTCCCAGCATCTCCACTGGCAATATCCTGCGTGAGGCAATTAAGAACAATACCCCCCTCGGCCAGAAGGCTAAGGGCTTCATGGATGCCGGCCAGCTTGTGCCGGACGATCTGGTAATCAATCTGCTCGAGGAGCGCATCGCGCAGCGCGACTGCAAGAGCGGCTTCATCCTCGACGGTTTCCCGCGCACCATTCCGCAGGCGGAAGCGCTGGACAAGATTTCCGACATTGATTGCGCACTCTCCCTCGAGGTACCCTACGAGGTCATTGAGAAGCGCATGACCGGTCGCCGCGTGTGCCTGCGCTGCGGCGCCACCTACCACATTGAGGCGAACCCGCCGCGTGTGGAAGGCGTATGTGATATCTGCGGCGATAAGCTGGTGATCCGCAGCGATGACCAGCCGGATGTAGTCCGCCGCCGTCAGGAAACCTATCACGAGCAGACCGAGCCGCTCAAGGGCTATTATGAAGCACAGGGCAAGCTCAAGAGCATCGATGGTACGCAGGGCATCCGGGAAACCGAGAAGCTCGCGGTTGCCGCGTTGGGTCTGTAAGCTATGATACGCATTAAAACTGAGCAGGAGCTCGAACGGATGCGCGTTGCCTGCCGCCTGACCGCCATTGCGCGCAAGGCGGCGGCGGACGCCGTCCATCCCGGTGTCACTACGGGCGAAATTGACCGGATTGTCCGCAAAACAATCGAGGATGCGGGCGGCAAGCCCTCCTTCCTCGGTTATGCCGGCTTTCCCGGCAGCGCCTGTGTATCGATCAACGACGAGGTTATTCACGGCATTCCTTCGGCCACCCGCGTGGTGCACGAGGGAGATATTGTGAAGGTTGACGTCGGCGCCTATATCGGCGGCTTTCACGGCGACTGCGCCTGCACCGTACCCTGCGGTGAGGTCAGTGACGAGGCCAAGCGCTTGATCGAGGTGACCCGGCAGAGCTTCTATGAGGGTATCAAATTTGCCCGCGAGGGCTACCGCGTTTCGGATATCTCTGCGGCCGTGCAGGCCTATGTGGAGAAAAACGGATTTTCGGTCGTGCGTGCATACGTCGGTCACGGCGTGGGCGAGAATCTGCACGAATCCCCCGAAGTGCCGAACTTTGGCCGCCCCGGCCACGGCCTCCGTTTGCAGCGCGGTATGACCATCGCAGTGGAACCCATGGTCAACGTGGGTGTGTATGACATCAAGGTCCTGCCGGATGGCTGGACCGTCAAAACCAAGGACGGCAAATTGTCCGCCCACTATGAAAACACGATTGCCATCACAGATGGAGAGCCGGAGATTATGACCAATATCGACGGCGAGGTACTGTAATGGCAGAGACTCATACAGCCGACATTGTCCTGTCGCTGACCGGAAGGGACAAGGGCTTGCTGATGCTGGTCGTCGCGGAAGAGGGGGATTTTCTTCTGCTGGCCAACGGGCGCGGCCGTCGGGCGGAAAGCCCGAAGCGCAAGCGCCGCCGGCATGTCAGCCGCCAGGGCCGGTGCGATGAACGCACCCAGCGCAAGCTGCTGGAAAACGGCCGCCTGACCAACAGCGATATTCGTAAAGCGCTCGCCCTCTGGACGGGGGCGGAGGACGCAAACTGACCGAGGAGGGTATCCCATAAATGGCAAAAGATGATGTAATCGAACTGGAAGGTACCGTCATAGAGGCGCTGCCTAACGCGATGTTCCAGGTGGAGCTGCCCAACGGGCATAAGATTCTTGCCCATATCTCCGGCAAGCTCCGCATGAACTTTATCCGCATTCTCCCCGGCGACAAGGTCACCGTTCAGATGTCGCCCTACGACCTGACCCGCGGTCGTATCACTTGGCGTTCCAAGTAAGAAAAAGCGGGCGGAGGCGCGTATGTGACCCGAGCGCCAGCGGTCGCCGGTTTTCCGGTGTCCCATCCCACCAAAAATTTTGATGGAGGTAAAATGTCATGAAGGTAAGACCGTCTGTAAAGCCGATCTGCGAGAAGTGCAAGATCATCCGCCGCAAGGGCAAGGTTATGGTTATCTGCCAGAACCCGAAGCACAAGCAGAAGCAGGGCTAAGAGCCTAACGGCCTTATAGGGGACTTCAAAAGTCCCCTATATACGAAACCAACTTCCTATGAAACTTGGTTTCGATACCCGAATGACGGCGCCCAGGGCGCCTGAGTCGGGGTATGAAATGAACGGGCGAAGCTCGTCCATTTCATGGCAACCGCCACGCGGCTGCCTGATGAAATGCGCCTGACGGCGCAACAGTACGAAAACCGGGGTTGCCCGTTTTCGGATAAATTGCCGCGCGATAAGGCGCGGGATGATGGTTTACGTGAACACGACAAGCACGCACGGCGAGTGCGGCGCTGCAGGGGCGGAGGCGGTCCCTATACTGTGTTTGCCAACACGCCTCAGTGTAACAAATCGGAGGTTATAGAAAATATGGCACGTATTGCCGGTGTTGACCTTCCCCGCGAGAAGCGCGTGGAGATCGGCCTGACCTACGTCTTCGGCATTGGCCGCAAGACGTCCAACGAGATCCTCAAGAAGACCGGTATCAATCCGGACACCCGCGTTAAGGACCTGACCGAAGAAGAAGCCGCTAAGCTGCGTGAAGTAATCGACCGCGACTACAACGTCGAGGGCGACCTGCGCCGCGAAATCGGTTTGAATATCAAGCGCCTGGTTGAAATCGGCTGCTACCGCGGCCTGCGCCACCGTCGCGGCCTGCCGGTTCGCGGCCAGCGCACCAAGACCAACGCGCGTACCCGCAAGGGCCCGAAGAAGACCATTGCGAACAAGAAGAAGTAAGGAGGGGAACGTATAAATGGCTAAGGTACAGAAGAAGGGCGCGGCGACCCGTACGCGCCGTCGCGAGCGCAAGAACATTGAAAAGGGCGCGGCTCACATCCGTTCCTCTTTCAACAACACTATCGTTACCATCACCGACCTGAACGGCAACGCGATTTCCTGGGCTTCCTCCGGCGAAATGGGCTTCCGCGGCTCGCGTAAGTCCACTCCGTTCGCTGCGCAGACCGCGGCTGAGACCGCTGCCGCTGCTGCGATGGAGCACGGCCTCAAGACTGTTGAAGTTTACGTTAAGGGTCCCGGTTCCGGCCGTGAGGCTGCGATCCGTGCGCTGCAGGCTGCCGGCCTCGAGGTTACCATGATTAAGGACGTAACCCCGATCCCGCACAACGGCTGCCGCCCGCCCAAGAGAAGAAGAGTCTAATAGAGGAGGAAACCGATAAATGGCTAAGAATACACAGCCCGTTCTCAAGCGCTGCAAGACGCTTGGTCTCTCCCCCGCGGTTCTGGGCTACTCCAAGTCCACCAAGCGTCAGCCCAAGCAGACCCGCCGCAAGCAGTCCGAGTATGGCATGCAGCTGGCTGAAAAGCAGAAGGTAAAATTCATCTACGGCGTTCTCGAGAAGCAGTTCCATGCTTACTACGAGAAGGCAGAGCGCAAGCAGGGCATCACCGGTGAGATCCTGCTGCAGGAGCTTGAGCGCCGTCTGGACAACGTTGTTTTCCGCATGGGCTTTGCCAACACCCGCCGCGAGGCGCGTCAGCTGGTAAACCACGCGCACTTTACCGTAAACGGCAAGCGCGTCAACATCCCGTCCTATCAGGTAAAGCCGGGCGATGTTGTTGCTGTCCGTGAGAAGTCCCGCACCTCCACCAAGTTCAAGACCCTGCTGGAGGAGAACGGCAAGAAGGCCTGCCCCAAGTGGATTGACAAGGCTAAGGACTCCTTCGAGGGCAAGATCGTTGCGATGCCGGCCCGCGATGACATCGACTACGATGTTGCAGAGCACCTCATCGTCGAGTTGTACTCGAAATAATAGACCCTCGCTTTTGGAGCTGGCGAGGTGTCTGCTTCGCCTGCTCCGCTTAAAGTTTCCAACCAACGTGAAGGAGGGTACCAAATGATCGAAATCGAAAAGCCGCGCATTGACTGTGAACAGCTCGCTGAGGACGGTTCTTACGGTAAGTTCGTCGTTGAGCCGCTGGAACGCGGATACGGCACCACACTGGGCAACTCCCTGCGCCGCATCCTGCTCTCCTCGCTGCCCGGTACGGCAGCGTCCAGCATCAAGATCGCCGGCGTGCAGCATGAGTTCTCCACCATTCCGGGCGTTAAGGAAGACGTGACCGAGATCGTGCTGAACATTAAGGGCATCATTGCCAAGCTGCATTGCGACGGCCCCAAGACGGTCTACATCGAGGCCGCCGGTGAGGGCGAGGTCAAGGCCGGTGATATCCATGCCGACGGCGAGGTTGAGATTCTCAATCCTGACATGCACATCGCCACCCTGATGAGCGACGCGCGTCTGTCCATGGAGATCACGCTGACTTCCGGCCGCGGCTATGTACCGGCTGAGAAGAACAAGCAGCATCAGACCTCCATCGGGGTCATTCCGGTGGATTCGATCTACACGCCGGTCTACAAGGTTAACTACACAGTGGAAAACACCCGTGTGCGCGACCTGACCGACTATGATAAACTCACGCTCGAGGTATGGACCGACGGCACGATCACCGCGCGCGATGCAGTTTCGCTCGGCGCGAAGGTCCTGCGCGACCACCTCGACCTGTTCGTCGACCTGTCCGAGGAGATCGGATCCAAGTCCACGGTTGTAGAGAAGGCGGAAGCGCAGCACGATAAGGTACTTGAAATGACCATTGAGGAGCTGGACTTCTCCGTGCGTTCGTTCAACTGCCTCAAGCGCGCAGGCATCAACACCGTCGAGGATCTGATCAACACTTCCGAAGAGGACATGATGAAGGTCCGCAACCTGGGCCGCAAGTCGCTCGAAGAGGTTATCGGCAAGCTGGAGGCCATGGGCCTGCATCTGGCCAAGTCCGAGGAATGATCCGGACGGTTGCTGCGTAACCGTATCGGTTCATGAAAAGAACGATAACGCGGCGGCACGATAAGCCGCGCCGCCGCCTTTACTTTATTTTGGAGGTAAACACGAATGGCTAACAATCGCAAGCTCGGCCGTCCGACGGACCACCGTATGGCTATGCTGCGTGCGATGGTGACCTACCTGCTGGAGAACGGCAAGGTTGAGACCACCGTTGCCCGCGCCAAGGAAGTCGGCCCGCTGACTGAGAAGATGATTACCCTTGGCAAGAAGAACACGCTGGCTTCCCGCCGTCAGGCGATGGCTTTCATCACCAAGGAAGCTGTTGTAGCAAAGCTGTTCTCTGAGATTGCGCCGGAGTATGCAAGCCGTAACGGCGGCTACACCCGCATCATCAAGACCGGTCCCCGCCGCGGCGACGCTGCCGAAATGGCGATCATCGAGCTGGTCAAGTAAAGACTGCTTTCAAAAAGGTTATCCAGTAGCGTGCTTACTGGATAACCTTTTTTCATACGCGGTACAGGCAGCAGAAATAAACAAATTTTAGAAAAAACACGTTTTCTGCACGAAAATGCCTTGCATTTACCGGGAAAACGTGATATACTAAGCACGTTCAGTAAGAAAGTAACCGTAAGGAGTGGCGAAAGCCACTCCTTACGCTTTGCTTGGAGTAATTTTTTTGAAGGAGGGACGGCTTTGCAGGCAAAGCAGATTGTCGCCCGCGTGGAGGAACTGGTTCGGCCCCTGTGCGAACAGGCCGGTGTTTCCCTGTGGGACGTGGAATTTGAAAAGGAAGGCGGACAGTATATGCTGACCGTCACCGTCGACCATCCGGACGGCGTGAACATCGACCAGTGCGAGCAGGTTTCGCGCGCGCTTGACCCGATGCTTGACGAAAAGGAATTTGACAGCATGCCGTCCTATACGCTGTGCGTATCCTCGGCGGGGCTGTCGCGTCGGCTGAAAAAGCCGGAGCATTTTGCCGCGTTCCTCGGCCATCCGGTTGAGGTTGGCTTTTATAAGCCGGTGAATGGGGCAAAACAGGTGGAAGGCACGCTGGTTGCCTATGAAAACGGTAATGTCACGCTGGAAACCGGCGGACAGCGCACGGTATATGAGCCGGCGGATATTGCCGCAGTACGGCTCGCGGTCGAGATATAAGTAAGGAGTTTGATTGGAAAAAATGGTGAACGCAGAATTTTTTGACGCGCTGGAGCAGCTTGAAAAGGAAAAAGGCATCCCGGTGGACTACATGCTCGACCGTGTGGGTCAGGCGCTGATCACCGCATACAAGCGTGACAACGACGGTATGACGGATAACGTGTTTGTCGAGCCGGACCGCGATAAGAAAACCATCCGCATGTATGTGCGCAAGACTGTGGTCAAAGCGGAGGATCTCTACGAGCCGTATGAGGAAATTACGCTCGAAGAGGCCATGGAATACAAGAAAAACCCGATGGTAGGCGATATCATCGATATCGACATCCCGACCAAGTCATTTGGCCGCATTGCGGCGCAGACCGCCAAGCAGGTCATCATTCAGGGCATCCGCGAGGCGGAGCGCGGCATGGTGATTTCCGAGTTTGAGAGCAAAGAGCACGAAATCCTGACCGGTGTTATCGCCCGCATCGATCCGCGCTCAGGCAATGCATATCTGGACGTGGTTTCGGGCGGCGAGAAGAGCGAGGCGGTTCTTTCTGCCTCCGAGCAGGTCCGCGGCGAGGAACTGGTCGAGGGACAGCGCATCAAGGTGTATCTGATCGAGGTGCGCCGCGGTACGCGCGGCCCGCAGGTGGTCGTGTCCCGTACGCATCCGGGTCTGGTCAAGCGCCTGTTCGAGCTGGAAGTACCGGAAATCCATTCCGGTGTGGTTGAGGTCAAGAGCATTGCGCGTGAGGCGGGCAACCGCACCAAGATCGCGGTCGTTTCGCACGATGAAAACGTCGACCCCATCGGCGCATGCGTCGGTACGCGCGGCGCGCGTGTGGCCAACATCACGGGTGAGCTGAACGGCGAGAAAATTGACATCATCAAGTGGAACGAGGATACCGCGCAGTTTGTTTCCGCGGCGCTCGCTCCGGCGGACGTCATCTCTGCCACTATGCAGGCGGATAACAAGTCCTGCCGCGTGATTGTGCCGGACGATCAGCTGTCGCTGGCCATCGGCAAGGAAGGCCAGAACGCGCGTCTTGCCGCCAAGCTGACCGGCTGCAAGATCGATATTGCTCCCGCATCTCAGGGCGAATAACATTACGGGGGTGCGGCAGAATATGGTGCAGAAGAAAATCCCCATGCGGCAATGCCTTGGCTGCCGCGAGCATTTTCCCAAGCGCGAGCTGATTCGCGTGGTGCGCTCGCCCGAAGGCGAGATAACGCTTGACTTCAAGGGAAAGGCGCCCGGCCGTGGTGCGTATCTGTGCGGTAAGCCGGAGTGCCTGAAAAAGGCACGCAAAAGCCGCGCAATCGAGCGCGCGCTGTCTGTGACGGTTCCCGAAGAGGTTTACGATCAGCTGGAACAGCAGATGGAACAGGAGGGTGCGCATGGCGAGTGATCCCTGTCTCGGTATGCTGGGGCTGGCGCGTCGCGCCGGCAAGCTGGCGTTTGGCGATGAGCTGGTGCGTCAGCTCTGCGCGGACCATAAAGCGCGCTGTGTGCTGGTAGCGGCGGACGCAGGCGAAAGCACCGCGAAAAAAGCAGCGGTATATGCTGCACGGGCGAACGTGCCGTGCATCACCCTGCCGCACGGCAAGGAGGAACTGGGCGCGGCGATTGGCAAGAACGGCTGCGCCGTGTGCGCACTCAGCGATATCGGCATGGCGGCTGCGGCCATCGGCAAGCTGGCCGCGCAGCATCCGGAATATCAAGCGGTTGCCGCACAGTTGAGCGAGAAGAATGTGCGCATCCAGTCCCGTCGGGGCAAAAAGAAGCCCCGCAACCGGGAGGCGCAGCCTGCGGCGGAGCAGTCGTCTGAAAAAACACCGCGCAAACCGATTGCAAAGCGCCCGCAGGGAACAGGCAGCCGCTTTCATTCGCAGCGTAGTGCAAATGGCAAACGTTCCGGCGGAAGAGCAAGCGGCTTCAAGTCGCAACGTAAACCGAGCGAAAACCCACGCGCAAAGCGCGTATTGAAATAGGCAAACCCCGCAGCGCGGTGTTTGCCATCAGAACCGGGAGCATGCATCACGGTTTTGATACAAGAAAGCAGTTTTGTGTGCCGCAAAGCGACGCGCAAAACTGCGCAGAAGATGTGTCCGCGCGTTGCACGGCGCATCTAACTCGATTGAAAGCGTGCTTTCACTCGAAATTTCGATAAGGAGGAGTTGCCCATGGCAATAGAGAATAAATATCGTGTACACGAGGTCGCAAAGGATTTCGGTGTATCCACCAAGGAGATTACGGAAATCCTGACCGAGTACTGTACCACGCCTAAAAATCATATGCAGGTGCTCGGCGATGAGGAACTGAGCGTCATTTTTGAATATCTGACGCAGCATCATCAGGTTGCCGATCTGGAGCAGGTGCTCAACAATCAGGCGTCGTCCGGCACATCCGCTAAGGCGGAGCAGGCAGAGAAGCCGGCAAAGGAGCAGCCGGCTTCGGATGCGCAGAAGGAAGCAGGCGCTGCGAAGGAAACCAATGCGGAAAGTGAGAAGTCGGCCCAGCCGGCCAGCACCAAGGTCAAGCAGGTGCACCGCATCGATACCCGCGGCACCGGCGACGTCAACCTTGCCAAGTATGACGACCATGTCGACAAGCTGGTTGACGCGAAGGCCGAGCGCATGGAATCGCGCGGCCAGAAAAAGCAGAAGCTGACCAAGAAGTCCGACCAGCGCTCCAAGCCCTTCGGCAACAAGCGCCGTCAGGAGGAGCAGGAGAAGATGAAGCGTCTGCAGCGTCAGCAGCAGATGGCGGCGCTCAAGAAGATTCCGGTCAAGGTTATGATTCCGGACGAAATTTCGGTCGGTGAGCTGGCCTCCCGCATGAAGCGCACCGCGGCGGACGTTATCAAGGGCCTCATCAAGCTGGGTGTAATGGCCTCCATCTCGGAGATCATCGACTTTGATACCGCTGCAATCGTTGCCGAGGAAATGGGCTGCAAGGTCGAGAAGGAAGTACACGTCACGATTGAGGAGCGCCTGTTTGACGAGCATGAGGACAGCGAGGACGAACTGCAGCCCCGCGACCCGGTCGTTGTTGTTATGGGTCACGTTGACCACGGTAAGACCAGCCTGCTCGATGCCATCCGCAAGACCAAGGTGACCGAGGGCGAGGCCGGCGGCATTACCCAGCACATCGGCGCATACCGCGTGCAGGTGAATGGGAAACCTATCACCTTCCTGGATACCCCGGGCCATGCGGCGTTCACATCCATGCGTGCCCGCGGCGCACAGGTAACCGACATTGCCATTCTGGTTGTTGCGGCGGACGACGGCGTGATGCCGCAGACCATTGAGGCCATCAACCACGCCAAGGCGGCAAACGTGCCGATCATTGTGGCGGTGAACAAAATCGACAAGCCGGGCGCAAATCCGGACCGCGTGCTCCAGCAGCTGACCGAGTACGAAATCGTCCCCGAAGAGTGGGGCGGCGACACGATTGTGTGCCAGATTTCGGCAAAGTTCGGTGAGGGCATTGAAAACCTGCTCGAAATGGTGCTGCTGACGGCAGAAATGGCCGACCTCAAGGCCAACCCGAACCGCAAGGCGCATGGTACGGTCATCGAAGCCAAGCTCGACAAGGGCCGCGGCCCGGTGGCGACGCTTCTGGTGCAGAACGGCACGCTGCATGCGGGCGACACGGTCATTGCCGGCACGGCGGTCGGCCGCGTGCGTGCAATGACCAACGACGACGGCAAGAAGATTCAGGAAGCCGGCCCGTCCGTTCCGGTGGAGATTATCGGTCTGGCTGAGGTACCGGGCGCGGGCGATATTTTCGACGCGGTCGACGACGAGAAGATGGCGCGGGAACTGGTTGAGCAGCGCAAGGACAAGGAAAAGGAAGAGCGCAACAAGCAGTTCCACAAGGTCACGCTCGACAACCTGTTCGCTTCCATTCAGGAAGGCGAGATGAAAGAGCTGAACATCATCGTCAAGGCCGACGTACAGGGTTCGGTCGAGGCGATCCGCTCTTCGCTCGAGAAGCTCTCCAACGACGAGGTGCGCGTCAAGGTTATCCATGGCGCGGTTGGTGCTATCAACGAGTCCGACGTCATGCTGGCCGCAGCATCCGGTGCGATTATCGTCGGCTTCAACGTGCGTCCCGACCGCACGGCTACCGATTCGGCAGCGCAGCAGGGTGTAGATATGCGCATGTACCGCGTCATTTATGATGCGATTGAGGAAATGGAGCAGGCGATGAAGGGCATGCTCGAGCCGAAGTTTAAGGAAGTTGTACTCGGTCATGCCGAAGTGCGTCAGGTATTCAAAATTACAGGCGCAGGCGCGGTTGCCGGCTGCTATGTGCAGGATGGCAAGATTCAGCGCAATGCCGAGGTGCGCGTGGTGCGTGACGGCATCGTATTCCATGAGGGCCACCTCAACACGCTCAAGCGCTTCAAGGACGATGTCAAGGAAGTTGCCTCCGGCTACGAGTGCGGCATGAGCATCGAAAACTATAACGACATCAAGGAGCAGGATATCATTGAATGCTTCGTGATGGAGGAAGTAAAGCAATAACATTGCTCTAAGGGGGACGCTGTCCCCCTTAGATATCCAAAAAGTTCCCAAGGAAACTTTTTGGAATAACCCCCTCGCCCTTGTAACCAAGGGCGGTCGCGCCGCGACGGCGCGGGCAGTAGTATGCAAGCCGGGCAAAGCTCGTCTTGCATGAAATTGAAATTGCGGTACGCTGCGGCGTGTCGTATATTTACCCATCCCTCGCAAAGGAGGAATGTATTTTGTCTACACGAATTGACCGCATTTCGGAAGAAGTGATGAAGGCGCTGGCCGAGGCCATGCGTTCCGTCAAGGACCCGCGCGTGCAGAACGGTCTGGTTTCGGTCGTGCACTGCGAGGTTACGAACGACTTGCGCTATGCCAAGTGCTTTATTTCGGTGCTAGGCAGCGAGCAGCAAGCCAAAGAGGTCATGAAGGGCCTGAAATCCGCCGCGGGCTGGCTGCGGCGCGAGGTGGGCCACAAGGTGCAGCTGCGCTATGCGCCTGAGCTGGTGTTTGAACTGGATAATTCGATCACCCACGGCGCGCACATTTCGGAAATGCTGCATGAGTTGAAAAACGAGGGCAAGCTCGGAGGGGAGGACGAGGAATGACCGTAGACGTTGCGGGCGCTGCCGCGGCGCTGCAAGGCGCGGACGATATCCTCATCCTGAGCCACCGCCGCCCGGACGGTGATACCACGGGCTGCGCGGGTGCGCTGTGCCGTGCGCTTCGGCAGCTCGGCAAGACTGCGTTTATCCTGGAAAATCCCGAGATTACCAAACGTTATGCGCCGATGATTGTGCCCTGTTATCCGCCGGAGGGCTTTCAGCCGCAGTTTGTGGTGTCCACCGACATTGCGGAGGAAAAGCTGTTTCCGGATACAGCGGAGGATTACAAGGGCAAGGTCGATCTGGTGATTGACCACCATCGTTCGAATATTGGTTTCGGCAAGAAAAATCTGGTTCGGCCAGACGCGGGTGCGTGCGCCGAGGTGTTGTATGACGTGATTATGGCGCTCGGCGTGAAGCTGACCACCGACATTGCCGAGTGCATCTATGTCGGCGTTTCGACCGATACGGGCTGCTTTAAGTTTTCCAACACGACTGCGCATACACATGCGGTCGCGGCGGCATGCCTGACCGCAGGCATCGACGGCGGCGAAATCAACCGCGCGCTGTTTGAGACCAAGACCATGCCGCGTTTTCAGATGGAGCGTATCATCTTCGAGACGATGGAGTTTTATGAGGACGGTGCGATAGCGGTTGCGCTGCTGTGGCGCGCGGACATCGACCGCACGGGCGCGGATATGGACGATTTGGATTCGATTGCGTCGCTCACGCGGCAGATTGAGGGCGTGCAAATCGGTATTACGCTGACCGAAAACAAGGATAAAACGGTCAAGGCGTCCGTACGCACGACCAAGGAAATGGATGCATCGGCCATTTGCAGGAAATGCGGCGGCGGCGGACACATCCGCGCGGCCGGCGCGAGCTTTGACTGCGGCATGGAGGAGGCCAAGGCGGCTATCCTTGCGGCCGCACGGGAGCAGTACCATGCAGCAAAGTGAGCTTTGCGGCATTCTGCTGATGGACAAGCCGCAGGGCTTTACCTCGCATGACGTGGTTGCCAAGCTGCGCGGGATTCTGCACACGCGCCGCATCGGTCACGGCGGTACGCTTGACCCGCTGGCAACCGGCGTGCTGCCGGTGTTTGTCGGCGGGGCGACCAAAGCAGCGGATTTCGCCGCCGCGCAGGACAAGGAATACGTGGCGGGCTTTACGCTCGGTTATGAAACCGACACGCAGGATGTGACCGGCGAAACCCTGCGCCGCAGTGACCAAACCGCGACGCGTACACAGGTGGAGCAGGCGGCGGCGCACTTTCTGGGCGCGCAGCAGCAGGTGCCGCCGATGTATTCGGCGGTCAAGGTGAACGGCCAAAAGCTGTATGACCTCGCCCGCAAGGGCAAGGAGGTTGAACGGCCTGCGCGTGACATTTTTGTGCATGAGATGTCGCTGACGGATTTCGATGAGAACACACAGAAGGGCATGCTGCGGCTGACGGTCAGCAAAGGCACATATGTGCGCACGCTGGTGCACGATATGGGCGTGTCGCTCGGTACGCTTGCGGTGATGCACAGCTTGGTGCGCACGCGCGCGGGTGCGTATCCGCTGGATGCCTGCCATACGTTTGATGAGGTTGAGCGGGCGATGCAGGACGGCACAGTGCAGGATTTACTGCTGCCGGTGGACGGCCTGTTTGCCGAATATCCGGCGGTGACGCTTACCGACGAGGGCGCGGAACGCATTGCGCGCGGCGCGGTGGTTTTTCCGCGGCAGGCGGCAGGAATGCCCGAAACCGAAAACGCGTTGTGCCGCGTATACCATCAGGCGCAGTTTCTCATGCTCGGACAGGTGCGTGCGCTCAATAAAGGCGGATTGGGCCTGTTCGTCTACAAGAATTTCAAATAACACAGCCTGCCTGCGGGCAGGTGTTCAGAAGGGGGCAACCCTATGCAGGAATATCAAAAGCCGCGTGCGATTGCGCTGGGCTACTTTGACGGCGTCCATCTGGGTCATCAGGCGCTGATGGAGCGCGCGGTTGAACGCGCAAAGCAGATTGGCGGCACAAGCGCGGTGTTCACGTTTGACGTACATCCGGATTCAGTTGTGCTGGGGCGTCAGGTGCCGCTGTTGACGGCCAATGCCTATCGCCGTGAGGAAATTAAAACGCTCGGCGGCGTGGATGAGGTCATCTTCGGTCACTTTGACGAGCATATGCAGCACATGGACTGGCGCGATTTTATTCATAAAATGCTCATCGGGCAGTTCGGCGCGCGCTGGATTATTTCGGGCCGCAACAACCGTTTCGGCTATAAGGGGCAGGGAAATGCCGAGGGCATGGCAGAGGAATGCAAAAAGGCCGGTATCGGCTATGACTGCATTGAGGATATCAAGGTGGACGGAATTGTGGTTTCCTCGACTTATATCCGGCAGCTGATTTCGCAGGGCGACATGGAGGGTGCGGCACGCTTCCTCGGTCATCCGTACACCGTGACCGGTGTAGTTGAGCATGGCCGGCGTGTGGGCACAAGCGTTCTGAAGGTGCCGACCGTCAACCTCGCGCTGCCGCCTGAAATGGCGCTGCCGCCTTATGGCGTATACGCGACACGTGTTCTGGTGGGCGATAAAAGCTACATTGCGGCAACCAACATCGGCATCAAGCCGACGTTTATGGACGGCGGCGCGCCGACCATTGAGCCGCATCTGCTTGATTTTGCGGGCGACCTGTACGGCAAGATGATTCATGTTGAGCTGCACAAGTTCCTGCGGCCGGAAAAACGCTTTGAATCGGCCGAAGCGCTGCGCGCAGCAATCGACGAGAATGTGAAGCAGACGCGGGAATTTTTTGCAAAATAAACCACGCATACCAAACGGGCGGCATCGAAGGATGCCGCCCGTTTGGTTTACTGCTAAGGCAAAGAGAAAGGGCTGCCCATATGGACAGCCCCCTGAAAGAGAATGGTATAAAGAGAAAAGGTAATTGGGAATATCAAAAAACAGTGTGACGCACTGCCTCAGCGGGATGTGCGGTCAAACGGGAAGTCAGAGCGAATGTGGAACAGCGCGGTGTTTACACGATAGGCATCAGACAGCATCTGGCCGAGCGTTTCAAAATAAGAAGACTTCTTACGCATGGAAATGACCTCCGTTTCATGTTGTATCATTTACTTTACATCGATTTGATAATTCTATTATAGTTATTTTACATAAAACTGCAAGATGAAATTTATTCAATATTTCCGAAGAATCTGAGAGATTATTGTTGAATATGACTATTTTATAAAGAGCAAATTGCGCATTGTAAACAAAGCTAAGACAAAAAGAGGCGGAGAATGAGGAAAAGACGGTATCCGGTCGGGAACAATCCGGCTTTTTTTCTCGTGTTGTTGGCAGAAAGGAGGATGGAGCAAGATGCAAAACAACCTGCGTTCAGACACATTTCTGTATGACGCAATGGAGAGCTGCGGCGATGCGGTCTATCGGCTGGCGCTGTGCCGGCTGGGCGGGCGCGCGGATGCGGAGGACGTGTATCAGGAGGTATTCCTGCGGCTGCTGCGCGATACGACCGACTTCCGCGATGACGAGCACCTCAAGGCGTGGCTGCTGCGCGTGACAGTCAACTGCTGCAACGACCTGCGTCGGTCGGCATGGTTTCGGCGCACTGCGCCGCTTGAGGCCGCTCCAGATGCTGCAGCACCGGTACAAGACGGAAACGACGAACTCTGGCAGGCGGTGCGCACATTGCCGGACGATTTGCGTATCGTGGTCTGGCTGCACTACGTCGAGGGGTACGGCACGGACGAGATTGCGCCGCTGGTGGGCTGCCGCCCGGCGACGGTGCGCACCCGCCTGCACCGCGCCCGCAAAAAACTGAGAATCGAACTGGAGGGAAATGATGATGGACAACCGGAACAACTGGAACCGACTGAAGAATATCAAAGCGCCAGATGAACTGAAGGAGCGCACCCTCGCAGCAGCGCGGCAGGCGCGTCGGGAAGAGCAACAGAACACACCGCAGCATCTGGCAGCTGCGCCGAGCCGCCGGTTCGGCATGGCAAAACGGATTGTGGCCGTGGCATGTGCATTCGGCGTGGTGGTCGGCGGCACGGCGGTTTGGAAGTCGCAGAAAAGTGGACAGCCTGCGGCGGATGCGGTGGCGGAAACCGTTGCGCACTCGTTCGGCATTGTGGCGTATGCTGCGGATACAGGTGAGGTACTGGAGCCAAGGAACAGCAGGATTGTATTTGCCGATGGTGCGGGTATGGAAAGCCAGGTTGATGGCTTTTTCTCGGGTTGCCTGTTTAAAGTGACAGGAGAGAATATTGCTACTGTCAGTGCATCCATTGATAAAGGGGCGCTCTATCGCGCCAGAACATTAAGGGATTTCGATATGGAAGCCTACAATCAGATGGCGACCGCGGCGGATGCGGCCTTACGGGCAGGGGAAGATTCGGCGTCTGCGGCAGCAGAGGCGGCTTCAGACCCAAGACTGGAAGGCGCAGATGTGGTAATGCCATACGGTTTGGGCGAAGCAGAGAATGAATCCGAGATGGAATGGTGCGCCGATGCCTGTTGCAAGCTGGAAAACGGTTTTGTGGACGACTATGACCCGGAAGTAAGTTATGGATTCTGGGGCGAGCCGCGAGAGATTACCAGAGAGGGCGATATGCAGGCCGAATGGCAGGCGCGCATCGACGAATTTGACGGCGCGACCCTGACCGTCACCGTCACTTTCACCGACGGTACACAGCAGACGCAGACGCTCACGCTGCACACCGGCAAGCTGGGCTGCACATACACCGACGACAGCATTGGCCCGCAGCTGACCGGCGAGGTGCTGACCGACGAACAGGCATCAGAACAGGGCTATGTCTACGGCGTTTACGCAGAAATTGCATAACAAGGTGTTATTTTCCCCCGATCTTTTCCGATCGGGGGATTTATTTTTGCGAAAAAACAGCAAATACCTTGAAAAATGCATGGGTATCGCCTAAAATAAAAAGAGCTTTGAAAAAAATGAGGAGAGACATATGCTGCATATTGTTCTGGTCGAGCCGGAGATTCCGCAGAATACCGGCAACATTGCCCGCACCTGCGCGGCGACGGGCTGCGTGCTGCATTTGATAGAGCCGCTCGGCTTTGCAATCGACGATAAGCGGATGAAACGCGCGGGGCTGGATTACTGGCACCTGCTGGACGTTCGCATGTATAAAAATTTAAATGAGTTTTTTGAGAAAAATCCAAACGGCCGCTATTTCTACGCGACCACCAAAGCGCCGCGCGCCTATCATGAGGCGGAGTACCGCGACGGCGACTATCTGATGTTCGGCAAGGAGACAAAGGGACTGCCGGAGGACCTGCTGATTGAGCATCCGGAACGCTGCGTGCGCATCCCGATGCGCGAGGGCGCAAGAAGCCTCAACCTGTCCAACTCGGTGGCGGTGATTGCGTTTGAAGCGCTGCGGCAGACCGGTTTTGAAAACCTCAGGCTCGCGGGGCCGTTCCCGCAGGGATAAGGAGGGAAGTATGGAAAAAATACATATTATGACCGACTCGTCCGCGGATATCCCGCAGGCGCTGGTGGAAAAGCACGGCATTGAAATCATCCCCATCACGCTTACGCATGAGGGACGAACCATCCGCGAATACTATGACATCACGCCAGAGGAATACTGCAAGCTGCTGGAGACCAGCCGCGAGATTCCGACGACTGCGATGATTACGCCGACCGTGTTCCTCGATTCCTACCGGCGCGCGGCAGAGCGCGGCTGCACGCATTATCTGGGCGTGCTGATCAACGCGAACGGTTCGGGAACCTATCAGGCGGCCTGCCTTGCACGCGACATGTTCCGCGAGGAGGCAGGAGAGGCGATGCAGATTGTGCTGTTCGACTCGGCCACTTACACCTATATCTATGGACATATCGTGGTGATGGCGGCGCAGCTGCGCGATCAGGGCGACAGCTTTGATGCGATCTGCGGCGTGGTAAAAAGCCGTTTGAACCGCGTGGAGGCATTCCTCGGGGTGTACAGCCTGACGCATCTGAAGAAATCCGGCCGCATCTCGGGCGGCGCGGCCTTTGTGGGGGAGGCGTTGGGACTCAAGCCTATCAGCCATGTGTATGGCGGCGCGGTCAAGGTTTGCGACAAGGTACGCGGAGAGAAAGCGCTGGTCAGCGGCATGATCCGCAAGGTATCCGGCCGCGTGGTGCAGCCGGAAAAGCAGACGGCGCTGCTGCTCTACGGTGATGTACCGGCTGCACGCATCGATGAAATGGAAAAACGCCTGCGCACGGAGATAGGTTTCAAGGACGTGCTGCGCAGTCCGATTGGACCGTCTGTGCTGACCAATACCGGCCCGCAGGCACTGGCCGTTGCGTTCTATGGACAGCCTCGCAGCTAAGGTCAATTGGTCATATTGTTTAATATTTCACAATTATTTCCGGCAAAACGCAAAAATCCTCTAAAAGAGAACGGAAAGACAAGGTTTTTCACAATTTGGCTTGCGAATCACAGGAGAAACGAGTATAATTTTGTAATGGAAACGGAATTCTTTTTATGGGAAGGCCGGAAATTTGCTCCGTATCGCTAACTTTTATATTCAGAAAGGGAGAGGGATATTTATGCAGTATAACAAGAAGAGCGTTGAGGACATTGACGTAAACGGTAAGAAGGTTATCGTTCGCTGCGATTTTAATGTTCCGCAGGATGAGAACGGCAACATCACCGACGACAAGCGCATTCGCGCATCGCTCGAGACCATCAAGTATCTGCTGGATCACAACGCGGCTGTGATCCTGTGTTCGCACCTCGGCCGTCCGAAGGGCGAAGTTAATATGAAGTATTCTCTCGCGCCGGTTGCCAAGCGCTTGAGCGAGCTGCTCGGTCAGGAAGTGAAGCTGGCTAAGGATGTTGTCGGCGAGGATGCCAAGAAGCTCGCGGCAGAAGTCAAGCCGGGCGAGGCTGTTCTGCTTGAGAACGTCCGCTTTGAGAAGGGCGAGACCAAGAACGATCCCGCGCTGGCCAAGGCGTTTGCCGATATGGCTGAAATCTTTGTTAACGATGCATTCGGCACGTCTCACCGTGCTCATGCTTCCACTGCAGGTATCGCCGACTATCTGCCGGCTGTCTGCGGCTTCCTTATCAACAAGGAAATCTCCATCATGGGCAAGGCACTCTCCGATCCGGCTCGTCCGTTTGTTGCTATTCTGGGCGGCGCGAAGGTTTCCGATAAGATCAACGTCATCAACAACCTGATTGACAAGTGCGACACCGTCATCATCGGCGGCGGCATGGCCTACACCTTCTCCAAGGCGCAGGGCGGCAAGATCGGCACCTCGCTGTGCGAGGATGACAAGATGGACCTCGCGCTCGGCCTTATCAAGAAGGCGGAAGACAAGGGCGTCAAGCTCCTGCTGCCGGTTGACACGGTTTGCGGCGACCACTTCGGCGCGGACGCAGAGCCGGTCGTTTACGAGGCAGGTCAGCTGCCGGACAACATGATGGGCATGGATATCGGCCCGAAGACCATTGCGCTGTTCTCCGATGCGGTTAAGAACGCCGGCACGGTTGTTTGGAACGGCCCGATGGGTGTGTTCGAGTTCGATACCTTTGCAGTCGGCACCAAGGAAGTTGCCAAGGCAATCGCGGCTTCCGGTGCGGTTTCCATCATCGGCGGCGGCGACTCTGCGGCTGCGGTTGAGAAGCTGGGCTTTGCGGACAAGATGACCCACATCTCCACCGGCGGCGGCGCTTCTCTCGAGTTCCTCGAGGGTCTGGAGCTGCCCGGCATTGCTTGCCTGCAGGACAAGTAATTTGCGCGTTTTGCGCGAAAATGTGCTTTATACCGGGGCGTATGCTGCCCCGCTATAATACATATTGATCAGGACGGATACGCCGTCGAAAAGTTTGAAAGGGGTAAAACCAAAATGAATCGCAGATACCGTAAGACCATCATCGCCGGCAACTGGAAGATGAACAAGACGCCGAGCGAGGCAAAGGCCCTCATCGAAGAGATGAAGCCGCTGCTTTCCAAGACCAAGTGGTGCGAGATGGTTCTTTGCGTGCCGTTTACCGATATTCAGGCTGCTGTGAAGGCTGCCAAGGGCTCCAAGATTGCCATCGGTGCGGAAAATATGCATTTTGAGAAGTCCGGCGCGTTCACGGGCGAGATTTCTGCCGATATGCTCAAGGAGCTGGGCGTAAAGTACGTTATCATCGGCCACTCTGAGCGCCGTCAGTATTTCAACGAGACCGACGAGGCCTGCAACAAGAAGGTTCTGGTTGCGCTGGAAAATGGCCTTCGTCCGATCCTGTGCGTTGGCGAGAGCCTGACCGAGCGTGAGCAGGATGTAACCATGGAGGTTATCCGCAAGCAGATCAAGATCGCTCTGCAGGGCGTTGCTTTGGAGGATATCAAGAAGGTTGTTATCGCTTACGAGCCGATTTGGGCGATTGGCACCGGCAAGACCGCTACCGCTGAGCAGGCGGGCGAGGTCTGCGGCGCTATCCGCGACTGCCTGCGCGAGAAGTATGGCGCGCGTGCAGCCCGCGGCATCACCATCCAGTACGGTGGTTCGATGAACGCCAAGAACGCAGCCGAGCTGCTGGCTCAGCCGGATGTTGACGGCGGCCTGATCGGCGGTGCCTCCCTGAAGAGCGCTGACTTCGCAACCATCGTCGAAGCAGCTAATCAATAAGATAAGGATTACGGTGAGGGTTTACTCCCCGCGCCGTGCGTGCGGGAGGGGACATCGGAAACAGCGTTGTCCCCTTTCGTCCGCTTTTGTAAAGGAGTAAGTAAGAGTATGAAAAAGCAAAATGTGCCGAGCAAGGCGGCAACCGAAGAGGTAAAGACTGCGGCTGCGGAGACTCAGGTTGAGGAACAGTCCGCAGCCCCTAAGGCGACCGCTGCGAAAAAGACCACGACGGCGAAGAAGACCACGACCCGCAAGACGACGGTCAAGAAGGCGGACGAGCCGAAGAAGCCGACCGCGCTGATTATCATGGATGGCTTTGGCCACCGCGATGAGAAAAAGGGTAACGCGATTGAGGCGGCCAACACCCCGAATCTTGACCGCATCTTCAAGGAAAATCCGCTGGTTTATATCGGCGCTTCCGGCTTGGATGTTGGTCTGCCGGACGGCCAGATGGGCAACTCCGAGGTCGGCCACACCAATATTGGCGCGGGCCGCATCGTATACCAGGAGCTGACCCGCATCACCAAGTCCATTCAGGACGGCGATTTCTTCTCGAATGAAGCGCTGATGAGCGCAATCAACCAGTGCAAGTGGTTTAATTCCACGCTGCACATCTTCGGTCTGCTGTCCGACGGCGGCGTACACTCGCATATCGACCATATGTTCGCGCTGCTCGAGCTGGCGCGCCGCAACGGTCTGCGCAAGGTATGCTTCCACTGCTTCATGGACGGCCGTGACACTCCGCCGCAGTCCGGTATCGAGTATATCGACCGCCTGCAGAACAAGATTGATACGCTGGAGCTTGGCTGCATTGCCACGGTTTCCGGCCGTTACTACGCGATGGACCGCGACAAGCGCTGGGACCGCGTAGAGAAGGCATATCAGGCGATTGCCGAGGGCATCGGCGAGCATGCCGCCACCGCGCATGAGGCGATGCAGAAGTCTTATGACGCAGGCGTCACCGACGAGTTTGTCGTTCCGGTCATCGTGACCGAGGGCGCAACGGTTCGGGATGACGACGCTATCATCTTCGCTAACTTCCGTCCCGACCGTGCGCGTGAAATCACCCGCGCGTTCGTCGACCATGAGTTTGACGGCTTTAAGCGTCAGCGCCGCAACATCCACTATGTCTGCATGACGCAGTATGATGCGACCATCGCCGGCGTAGAGGTTGCCTTCAAGCCGCAGAGCCTGAAGAACACCTTCGGCGAATATATCTCGAACAAGGGCCTGACCCAGCTGCGCATTGCAGAAACCGAGAAGTATGCACACGTCACCTTCTTCTTCAACGGCGGCGTAGAGAAGGAATACCCGGGCGAGGACCGCGCGCTGATTCCGTCTCCCAAGGTGGCCACCTACGACCTCCAGCCGGAGATGAGCGAGCCTGCCGTGACCGAAGAGTGTGTTAAGCGCATTCTGTCCGGCAAGTATGACGTTATCGTGCTGAACTTCGCCAACTGCGACATGGTTGGCCACACCGGCGTGTTCGATGCTGCCGTCAAGGCCATCGAAGCGACCGATGACGGCGTGGGCAAGGTTGTGGACGCCATCCTCAAGATGGGCGGCCAGTGCCTGATTACCGCTGACCACGGCAACGTTGACCAGATGCTCGATGCAGACGGTGTAACGCCGTTCACCGCACACTCGACCAATCCGGTGCCGCTTGTGATGGTAGGCCATCCGGGCAAGCTGGCAGAGGGCGGCGTGCTGGCGGATTTGGCGCCGACGCTGCTGGAAATGATGGGCCTGCCGCAGCCGGAGGAAATGACCGGCCACAGCCTGCTCATCAAGTAAACTATTGCGTACCCCCAAATTTCAAATAAAAAGGAGTAAGAATTATGAAGGGCTACATTGAAATTGTTGATGTACTCGGCCGCGAGGTCATGGACTCCCGTGGCAACCCGACCGTCGAGGTTGAGGTTTACGTTGAGGGCGACACCGGCGCCTATATGGGCCGCGCGGCTGTTCCGTCCGGCGCTTCCACCGGTATCTTTGAGGCTTGCGAGCTGCGCGACGGCGACAAGTCCCGTTACAATGGCAAGGGCGTTCTGAAGGCGGTTGACGCTGTTAACGGCGAGATCGCTGAGACCATCATCGGCATGAACGCGCTCGATCAGCAGGCTATCGACAAGGCGATGATCGATGCAGACGGCACCCCGAACAAGACCAAGTTCGGTGCAAACGCTATCCTGGGCGTATCTTTGGCGGTTGCTAAGGCTGCTGCTGAGGCTCTGAGCCTGCCGCTGTACAACTACATCGGCGGCTGCAATGCCAAGACCCTGCCGATGCCCATGATGAACATCCTCAACGGCGGCGCACATGCGACTAACAACGTTGAGATTCAGGAATTCATGATTATGCCGGTTTCCGCTCCGTCCTTCCGTGAGGCGCTGCGCCGCTGTGCAGAAGTATTCCATCAGCTCAAGACCACCCTTAAGGAGAACGGCACCCCGGCTGCGGGCGTTGGCGACGAGGGCGGCTACGCTCCCAACCTGAAGAAGGATGAGGATGCGCTTAAGGTTATCGTTAAGGCAATCGAAGAGGCTGGCTACAAGCCCGGCGAGGACTTCATGATTGCAATTGACGCTGCTTCCTCCGAGTGGTGGAACGACGAAGAGAAGTGCTATATCCAGCCCAAGTCCGGCAAGAAGATGACCCAGCAGCAGCTGGTTAAGATGTGGAAGGGCTTCGCTGAGAAGTACCCGATCATCTCCCTCGAGGACGGCATGGCTGAAGAGGACTGGGAAGGCTGGGAGATGCTGACCAAGGCTCTTGGCGACAAGATCCAGCTGGTTGGCGACGACCTGTTTGTTACCAACACCACCCGCCTGAAGAAGGGCATCGACATGGGTGTTGCAAACTCCATCCTCATCAAGGTAAACCAGATCGGTTCTCTGACCGAGACTCTGGACGCTATCCAGATGGCAAACCGTGCGGGCTACACCGCGGTTGTTTCTCACCGTTCGGGCGAGACCGAGGACGCTACCATTGCTGATATCGCTGTTGCGCTCAACGCTGGACAGATCAAGACCGGTGCACCGAGCCGTACCGACCGCGTTGCGAAGTACAACCAGCTGCTCCGCATCGAGGAGGAACTGGGCGAGGATGTTGCAAAGTACCTCGGCAAGGATGCTTTCTTCAACCTGAAGAACAAGTAAGCATCAGCACATGCTTTCAAAAAAGCCGTTCATCGCAAGATGAACGGCTTTTGCTTTGCAGAGAACAGGGCAGGAATCGGTCGAATACACGAATTATTTTGCGAAAAAGGCATAAAAAGCTAAAATTATGGAACATATAAGAAAAAATACAAGTATTTGTAAGGCAAAAGTATTGACCTGAGAATAGGGGTGTGCTATGATTGTTTATACAAGATTTAACATTGGTGCATCCTAAAATAACAGACAACTATAACGCATAATATCCAATAACTTAGCCCATACCTTCATTTCTTTCAAAGGCCGGTCTCCGCTTTTATGGCGGAGGCCGGCTTTTTATGCAACTGTATGTATTTTAATACCAATATCCGGCCTTCCACTGCTGCAAGGCCAGACTGGCGTTTTTGTAGCTGACATCCGCGGTCGGTGTGCCGGCAGGCACACCGAGAATGGCGGCGTCACCCGACTGGACGTAGCCGGATGTTTTCCAGCGGTTGAAGGCCTGCTCGTATGCCTGCGTCTGCGCCTGACTGGTCAGCCCGGAGGCATAATCCCGATAGGCCAATGTGGGTGTGCCGTTCAGGAAGCCGGTCAGTCCGGCGACCGACAGGCTGTAATCCCGGTCGGCGTTGAACTGCGTCAGCGCGGACTGGGCCTGCTGGAGTGCGGCGTTTTCCGTGGCGTTGAAATACTCGTTCTCCAAAGCAGCCTCCTGCGCGGAGGCACTGTCCTGTGCGGCTGCGCGCGCGGTAAGGCGCGCCTGACCGAGCGCATTAAGGTCGCTGCGATATTGGTTGTCGATGGCGATGCGGCTGGTTTCCGCAGCGCCAGAGGTAGCGGCAGCGCCTCGCGCGCCCATGTTCAGACCGAGAGCAGCGAGCTTTTCCTCGTTGGAAATGACGGATTGGCGTGCGTTGATGTCGGTTTGCGTCATGCTGGCGGTGTAATCGCTTTCGATTGAGGAAAGGTTGTTCTGAAGCTGCTGCTGGATACGCGCGCGTGCTGCTTCCAGACGTTGCAGACGTGCTTGTTCTGCCGCGTCGTACAACTGGCTCACCTCGCTGCCGCCGCGCTCGGTGCTGGAAACCGAATAGGGGCGGTAATTGCCGTTCCAGGTGGAAACGGCATCATTAGACGCAACCTTTCCTGCCAATCCCTCGGCCTCAATCTTGTTCTGGCGCTCGGCAAGCAGCTGCTGTCGCTCACCGGCATCCTGTGTGTTCGCAATCGCCTCGGCATAGTCAAAATCCTTTTTGTAATTGGATGCCATCCGAAACCTCCTCCTTTCTTAGATAATGGTTTGTCCTGTCGTCCACCGGATGGTCAGGGCCAGCAGGCCGAACGGTTCTCCAATGCGGTCGTTGCCGATGCGCACAGCGAGCAGCGGCATGCGATGCTGACGATAGCGGGTGCGGTAACTCAGCGCACCCGGAATGCATCGGAAAGAAAACCGTGAAAAATCCAGTGTTTTAAAGGAAAATAAATCCATATT
This sequence comes from Agathobaculum sp. Marseille-P7918, assembly GCF_964248325.1. NCBI lineage: Bacteria > Bacillati > Bacillota > Clostridia > Eubacteriales > Butyricicoccaceae > Agathobaculum > Agathobaculum sp. Marseille-P7918. Next base: position 110,661 of record NZ_CAXTXI010000004.1, read on the forward strand.
GCGTGAGAGTGCAAGGACTTTGCCGTCCTCGCTTTCGTACTGCACGGTTGCGCCCGATCGCGAATGCGGCATCAGTGTGGGAATGACGTCGCGCACGGTTTTCATTCGCCCCCAGTCGCCGAGCGGCAGTGTGGGGGTGCGCCAATAGGCGTCGATGGCAGCGTCGTCGTCGCAGTAGGCGTCGTCCTCCTCTGCCTGCCGAAAGCGGCACAGCCTGCCGTCCGCCGTGCCGAACCACAGCTCGTTATCCAGAATGGCCAGACACTGTGCGGGTACATTGGTCCAGTAAAACCATGTGGGACTGCCGTCGGTATCGGCAAGCGTGCCGTCCGCAATATAAACATGTTCGTTGACCACCAGATAGTATTTGCCCTCAAAGACAATTGCGCAGGCGTTTTCCAGTCCGGGCTCGGTTTCCAGACGGGGTGTTACCACATCTGACACAGAATGGATGGTTCGCTGCTCGGCAACGCTTGTGCCGAACACACCCTGCACACCGTGAGCGGACAGAAACAGCGGCAAATCGTTCAGGGAGGCGAAGCTGCGTGAGCAAATGGCGCCTTCGCCCTGCGCACCCTGTGTCAGCGGATAAAGCGCCGTACCATCGTCGGTGAGGGTGAACGTGCGCCGGTAGCTGGCGGATTCCTGCGCACCACCGGCCTTGACAATGAGCTGGCTTTCATACTGCTTGAGATAACCGACAATCGCGGAGGCGTCCGTGCCCATACGGGTATAGCCGGTATCCGGGAAGTAGGTTGGGTCGTACAGGCCGCTTTGCCAGTCGCAGGCAGGCTCGTCCGGGTTGCCCGCGAGAAATACGCGGGTGTCGTTTTTGCCGCCGTACAGCCCCGCAAAGCGGCAGCGGTTGATTTTGTCAGCATAGCCTTCGACCGTTTTGGAAAAGGTGATGGCGACATTTGCCAGTCCATTGCCGCTGGCGGGGGGAGCGGCAAGCGTCACCAGTCCGGTGGAACGATCGACGGATGAAACCGTTACCGCTTTGTCGTCAACCGCGGCAGTCACCGTGGCATCATCCAAATCCTTTGCATCCACCTGAAACTGCGTCGCCGAGCCGTTTCCGATGAAGGTGTTGATGCGCTTGGGGGTCAGCAGGTTGACTGCTTCATAACTGGTGCCGCCGCCGGTTGGCTGCGCGGAAATGGTTGTGGTTGGCACATAGGCGATGTCCTGCACGCGCACAGCTTCCCAGCCATCCTCGGATTGCTTGCGGCGCACGGCGCGGAAGGTTGCGCCGTCGAGCAGATAGAGCACGCCGCTCATCACGAATGACTGAGTGAAGTCCTCCTTCATATCCGCGCACAATTCGGTTTGTGTACCGTCCGCCTGCCGGACATACAGCTTTTTGCCCGCGTGTACTACGCAGCCCGCACTGTCCGGCAGGGGAAACAGACCGTAGATTGCCCCGTCAAAGGTGTGCTTGGTTTGCCAGCCCGTGCGCTTGACCAGATAGTCGTTCTGGTCGCAGATAAGATTCTGCATATCAGGGGAGCGCGAGAGCGACAGCTTGGTTGGATGGGTGCGGAAATCCACGCCGCCGAAGCTGCTGACGATAGTTTCATGCACGGTTTCGGGCTGCGGAAATTGATAGGCGCGCATCAGATCATCTCCTGTACGGCGGTTAGCTGCGCCGGGCAGTGACTCAGCAGACGCTCGGCATATTCCGAGGCAGTCCAGTTGAATTTTGCTTTGTCATCATCGGCCACAAGCAATGCAGCCAATCCATAAGGAAAGCATTCGCTGACAAGGCAGTTATCCGCGGGGATGTCCTCCTCCAGTGAAGTTAAGCGCGGCGGCACGGTCAGCAGCTCTTCGTGCTGTGCCGCGCGCAGCGCATTGATTTCACGCAGGCTGTTTGTGAGCAGCTGATTGAGTGCGCCAAGCGCAAACTGCTCGTAGTATGCGCCGGTGTCGCGTGTTTCTCCCAAGAGATTGAGCGCAGCGTAGTAGCATTCAGTTCCGGTCATAAAAACTCCTTTCCTCCGGTTGCAGTCACCGGAAAGCGGCGGCTGCGGCCACTGCCGGAGCAGTGGCCGAACAGCCGGTCATGGGTTAGCCTGCGACCACAGGGGACGGATATTTGCTTTCTTCGGTTGCATAGGCGCGGATCTGGCAGCCGTCCTCGGCGGTCAGTTCGGTTTCCGCTACATAATCCTTGGCGGAATCCGAGTAGCGCGGGTCGGAGCCGTCCAGCGTATAGCGGATCGTGCCGGAACCGGTGATTTTTTTGCCCGAAATGCTCGGTGCGGCGGAAATCGAACCGGATGCCACCAGCGCATACACACCGCCGCACTTCGCGCCCAGCACGTAGGCGTCGTAGTAGTGACGGCCCTCAATGAGCGCACCGGACACGCCGACCGGGTCTTCGTGTACCTTCGCGTCCGCAATCTTGTACGGCATGAGCACCGCATCCTTGTGCGTAACGAGGAAATAGACGTTGTCCGGCAGGTAGCTCTTGGGTACGCGCACGACGTTCATACCGAACACCTCGCCGCAGACACCCTTGGCGATGGACTGACGCGCGAGTACGTCCACACCTGCGAATTCGTCCGAGGTGCAGACCAGCTTGTACATTTCGCTGGTCAGATACAGATAGCGATTATCGTCCGGCACCAGCGCGTCGTCGAGCGCCTGCGAAGCGTCTGCAATCTTGGAAATGATGTTCGACTTGGTCGGCTTTTCGCTTTCCGCCAGCGTGCCCGCCATGGTGACAAAGCGCTGGAAGGCATATTTGTCTGCCGCAGGCGTGGACTTTTCGTTCAGCTGCAGGCGCAGCATGTCGGCCGCATTCTTGACCAGATTCTGGTCGAGGTTGTTGCCTTTATCGATGGTCAGCGTGAAAGCCTTGTCCTGCGTCATGGTCAGTTCCTGTACAACGTCCTGCATTTCGGTCACGTCGCCGTAGCGCTTGAGGCCACCGTCGCGGTCGTAGTCGACCTCTTCCACCGTGATCGGCGTGTACACCTTGAGGGTTTTCACACCGGTCAGGTCAAAGGTCTCGGCGGTCTTGCCCTTGATGAAGGATGCGCGGGTGAATACTTCTGCAATCTGATCGGAATATTTGGTTGCAAGATTGATAGCCATAAGTATAATACCTCCTGATTATACGATTTGTTTACTTTCCTAGCAGTGCCAGCGTGACCGGGTCAACGCCCGACGGTTCGCCGTCACTCTGCGCAGGACCGACCGCGGCGCGGCGGTTTTTCTGGTTCATCTCGAGCGCGGCCAGTTCATCCTTGAGCGTCAGGATCTCCCACTTGCGGTAGGCAGAGACGAGCGAGCCTTCCTGCTGCGCCCATTCCCACACCTGCGGCGGGATTTCTTCCGGACGCACATTCGGATATTCCTCGACAAACGCCGCATAAATCTGGCCGTTAGGCATGCCGTTTGCCGCGCGGTTACGGCGAATGTAAGCGTTCTGCTTGGACAGCCCCAGGCTTGCCGCCTGAATCAGCTCATCCAGCGTCAGCTCACGCATCTCGCCGTCGACCGGCACCGGATAGGTCTGCTGCCCAGCCTGTGCCGCCTGCTCGTTGGGCGGCACCTGTGCGGTCTGCGCGGTGTCGACCGCAAACGGGTCGACGGGTGCGGTCGGGGCTGCGCCGGTCTGCTGGTTACTGGTCGTTTTCTGTCTGGTTTGCATTTGTATTTGCCTCCTTTTGCTGCTGTCGCTGCATGCGGAGTGCGTGCAGCAGGTCGTTTTTGCCGCGCACCTGATAATCAGGCACGTTTTCCAAATACACAAGCGGGTCGGTGATGACGCCGCTTTCGAGCAGATGGTCATTGGTCATGGTCTGCATGGTTTCCGACCAGTAGCTCGCCGCACCCACATCCACCTGCAAGCGCAAATCCTGTCCGGCGAGCTGGGAGAAGTCAAAGCTCTGTCGGTAGGGTGTCTCGCCCTCCTCGTCAGCCACGACAAGCGTGCGGATGCCGTAGTGCGCGCCCATCAGGTCGAGGAAGATACGCGCCCAGTCCTCGGTGAAGCGGTAAAACTCCATTTTGGTCAGCTCAAGCGGGGCGGCGGTCGCGTTCTGCACCGCCACAATAGCCGAGGTGTTGTCCGGCTTTACTGTGCCGAGCGCGGCTTCACTGGCGCCCATCAGCTCGGCGGTATCGCTCATCATCTGTTTGAGCAGCCCCAGCACCTGCGAGGAAATGTCGGGTGCCTTGAACGCGGTTGCAATCGCCTCGTTCGGGTTGCCGCGCATGCCGACCGCCTTGCCCACATCGTTGGACCAGCCGTTCGGGAAACGGGTCATGTCGTAAATGATTTTGGGGAACGCCACCTGCTTGATGCACTGCACATACATGGAGTACAGCTTGTTGATGGCGATTTGGTTGGGGATGGCCTCGGTCAGTGGGCTTTCGCCGTGGCACGAGCCGCGTACGCGGTTCCAGCACAGGTGCGTGACCGGATAATAGCGGTAAGGCAGTTCCTTTTCGCGCATGACGGTCGCGGTGCGCGTGGTTTTGGTGAACGCAATGCCATGCTCGGTCCGACGCATGTGCAGCAGCACGGTCACACGGTCGTTTTCGCCGTTTAAGCGATAGCGCAGATAGTCCTCGGTGTCGTCCGGCACGATGGCCTCGGCTTCGGCTGCGGACAGGCCGTTTTCCCGCGCTTCCTTGCGCACCTCGTCTACATCGCGGCGCATGGAAAGAATCAGGTATGGCTGGCGCTGCACCTCGTCGGAGGCTGGGTTGCCGAAGCAGACGTTGGTGGAATCAATCAACTCGGCCACGATATCGCCTTTCACCGCCTGTCCGGTTTCGAGCGCAGGGTCAAAGTGCATGTAGAAGCATGCGTCGCCGTCCACGCAGGCGTTTTTGAGCAGCGGGCGGCCAAGCGCTTTCACGCCCGAGCGTTCGATGGCCGACGCGAACGCGCGCTCGAGTACACGGGCGGTCTTGCGGCCGTCGCCGTCCATGTCGAACGGCTGGGCGCGTACCGCTACATCGTCCGAGACCAGCATGGACACAAACAGGTTGACGCAGCGGCGCAGCACGTTGAAAATCAGCGGGTCGAGCGACTGCACGCGCAGCCCCTCCCACTGACGGCCGAGGTAGAACGCCTCGTTGCGGCGCACGCGGTCGTACAGGTCAATCGAACGTTTATAGTCGCGGTCGCGCTCGTATTTCCGCCAGATGGCGGTAGGGGACGGGTCAAATTTCATCGCTGCTGTCCTCCCGTCCGTAAGCCATCAGCGCGGCCAAATCGCGGCTGAGCGCATCGTCCGCGGGTGTGGGCGTATCGCTGTCGCCCTTTGCGGAACGGTGCGGCAGACGCAGACCGCCGGATACGACCGCGCCGGTCAGCACCAGAAGTGCCGCGCCGATGCAGTAAAGTAAAATGGTCATTGGGTTCCTCCTTTTAATAGGCGAGAAATTCGCCGACTTCACAGTCATATGCCGTGGGGCGGACAGGTGCGGGCGGCTCGTACACGGTTGCGGCATAACCGCGCAGCGCGTCGGGCGCGTGGGTCAGCTCGTGCGGCGTGTTTGCCACGTCGGACGGATTGCGCGCATCGTGCTGCAAGGCAGGCAGCGTGCGAATCAGGTTGCGGCAGGTGTCGAAGATGGTCAGTCGCGGGCGGGGCTGACCCTGCTCGTCCTTGCGCGGGGCGAGCAGTTCATGCAGCGCCAGCCAGCCGGCAACGCGCTCGTTACAGCTTTTTTCAAAATCCAGTCCGCAGTCTGCAAACAGCTCGACCGCGCTTTTGCCGGTCTCCTGCCGCCGGTTCCACAAGTCAGGCGGGGCCAGGCGGCAGTCGATATGCTCGCCGGAAAGCTCGCAGGCGAGAATAGCTGCCGCGGCTTCTGAGATAATCAAACCGGACTGATATAACTCTCTGTATACGACGCTGTACCCGTCCGGGCTTTGCGCAATCCAGAGCGCGGCCAGCATGTCCAGACCGTAGTCGATGGTCAGATACCGCCGCCAGTCACGGGGGATGGGGTATGGCCGCACGACATGCAGGGCGGGGCTGAACTCGCTGAAGTATCGTCCTTCGTCCAGCTCCCACACACCGTCCAGCAGCGCGCGCCGGTCGCGTACCGAAAGCAGCCGCAGCCGCTTTTCATAGCCTGCGTCCGCGCGGTGCAGGAAGGGGTTGTCCGTAAGCCGCGCGGGCAGGAACAGCCGCGAGCCGCCGTCAAATTCGGTTTGGGTGTCGGGCGGCATCGGGTCGATGTAACGCGCTTTGACCCATTGATGCCCCACGCCGCCCGGATTGGTCGTGCTTTTGACCTGCTTGGGGTAGTCGTTCGCCCCGCGCACACGCGAGATGAGATAGGTGAACTGGCTTTCGGTGAAGTGGGTCAACTCATCGAAACGCAAAACATCGTATTCCGCACTCTGGTACTTGGTCACATCGCTTTCCGCGTCGCAGTAGCCGAACTCAAGCGTCGAGCCGTTTTTGAACTGCCATAGATGGTCGCTGACCTTGTAACTGGCAATCGACCGCGGGAACAGCCGCAGAGACGCGGGCACGAGCGAGCGCTCCAGCTCCGGCATCGTGCGCCGCAGCATGAGCTGCCGCGAGCCGGGGTAGCAGACGGCGAAGCGCAGCGCGTCGAGCAGCTGCCCGTGGCTTTTACCGCCACCTGCCGCGCCGCCGAACAGTGTTTCAAACGCGCCCGACTGCACGAATGCCGCCTGCCGTCGGGTTACGGGGAATTCGTATCGTCTACTATGCGGAACACGATCTCGATCGGTGCAGCTTCCTGCTCTTCGCCCACCAGCATCGCGCCCTTGCCGACTGTCCGGTCGAGGATCTCCTTGATCGCGCTCAGTCGGCTGTTTGCCGGTGCATCGGCGTCCCCGGCGATCTCGTAGAGCATCCCGACGAGTCTCCCGGGGTCGTCTGAACTTCGCAAGATGGCATCAACTCCTTCTGGGGTGGATTTGCTTGTCTTCCCGTGAGACAAAGAATAGCCGACAAACGGAAAAATAACAAGAACAAATGTTTGATGTTTTTCAGGCTTGCAATTTATTGCCCTCTGCGGTATCCTGAATAGGAAATGGGAATATACAGGGGGAAAAAGAAACATGCAAAACATCAAACTGATCGCGCTCGATTTGGACGGAACAGCGCTTACACCGAACAATACGGTGTCTGATGCAACGGTTGACGCAGTGCGTCGTGCGCGGGAGGCGGGCGTGCATGTCGTGATTTCGACCGGACGTATCTGTGGTGAGGCGCGTGATTTTGCCGTGCAGATGAAAGCGGACGATTTGATGGTGACCGCCGGCGGCGCGTCCATTTCGCGTGTGTCTACCGGACGGTGCATGATGCGCATGTCCATGCCGTGGGAGCCTGCCGTGCGTGCGGCGGCGGCGGTGGAGCGCATCGGGTTGATGGTGATGGTTTACGTAGGAGAAACCCTGCTCATTACCCCTTATGATGAAATGGAGTTTGCTAAATACAGATCCAACGAGGGTTATCTTGCGGTCAAGCAGGTTGTGCCTTCAATTGCGGAGTTTATCGCGGAGGGACATGTGTCGGTGGATAAAATTTTCGCCCGCAGCAAAGATCCGGTCACTCTGCAGATGGTGCGCGATCAGATTCGGCAGATACCGGGCGTGCGCGTCATGAGCTCGGCGGAGGACAATATTGAAGTGGTCACGCCTGCGGCAGACAAAGGCACGGCGCTGGGGATGCTGTGTCGGGAGCTGGGCACCGATCTGTCTCATGCGGCGGCCATTGGTGACAGCGAAAACGATCTGGAAATGCTGCGCGCGGTCGAGCTGCCCATCGCCATGGGCAACGCCAATGACGCGGTTAAGGCAATCTGCAAGCGGCATACGCTGACCAATGCGGAGGACGGCGTGGCTGCGGCGATTGATCGGATTCTGGCGGAGAACGGATAATCGTGCGAAACACATCATTTTTGCGGAAAATGGTGGTATCCGGCGCGTAGATATGCTATAATAATTTTGTATGTAATATTTGCCCCATCAAAAGGAGACATATTTCATGAGTTTATGGTTTGCTATTTTGCAGGGTCTGGTACAGGGCCTGACCGAGTTTCTGCCCGTGTCATCGTCCGGTCATCTGGTGCTGGTGCAGACTCTGTTTGGCGACGGTGTAGAAACCAACTATATGCTGTTTAATGTGCTGCTGCACTTTGGCACATTGCTGAGCGTTATCGTGGCCTTCTGGAAGGACATCAAAGAGCTGTTTGTGGAGTTTTTCGGCTGGATTCATGACGGATTCAAGATTAACGGCCATCCGTACCGCCGTTTTATTGTCATGCTGCTGCTGACCATTGTGCCGATGTTTGCGATTCTGCCGGTCAAGAGCAAGCTGGAGGAAGCATTTTCCTCTCCGCTGTTGGTAGGCCTTCTGCTGCTTGTGACGGCAGCCATATTGTACCTGTCGGAGAAAGCGCCGAAAAAGCATAAGACCGAGGAAAACGCCACTTGGCTGGATGCGCTGATTGTCGGCATCGGCCAGTGCTTTGCCGTTCTGCCCGGCCTGTCCCGTTCGGGCACCACCATCTGCACCGGTTTGTTCCGCGGTTTTTCGCGTGATTTTGCGGTGCGTTTCGCGTTTATCATGTCCCTGCCGGTGATTCTGGGCGCGAATATTCTGGAACTGGTCGACGTGTTCAAGGACCCGGCGGCGGCAATGGGCGATGTGTCCATTGCCTGCTATCTGGTGGGTATTATAGCGGCGATGCTGTCCGGCCTTGCGGCGATTCGCATGGTGCGCTTTGTTTCCAAGCGCGGCAATTTCCGACCGTTCGTGGTGTATTGCACTCTGATCGGTACCATCACCATCGTGGTAAGCCTGATAAAAATGATATAATGCCGTCTGCGGGCGCATATACCGCAGAGGTTGAGAAAAGTTCCGGATAACGGGACTTTTCTTCGCACTTATCCGAAAAATACCGGCCATTGGCCGGCATCATCCGCACACTGAGACGTGCGGGAAAGCAAATAAAGCGAGGGAAAAACACTTTGGCTGCAAAGAAAACCACAACCAAAAAGACTTCGTCGCGCGGGAAAACAGCCGCGCGGCGTGCGCCCGAGCCGGAGCCGGTTATGTCCCGTGCCACATGGGGCGCAATCTGGGGCGTACTCGGGCTTTTATGCCTGCTGGCGATTCTGCCGATTGACGGCGTGCTGCTCGACTGGCTGCACCGCGGCATCGGCGCACTGATTGGCAAGGGCGGCTATCTGCTGCCGTTTGCGCTGCTCGCGCTGTCAGGCCTGCTGTTTGCGCGGCAGAAGGGGCCGGTGCGGCTGCGCGGTACGAGCATCGCGCTGCTGCCGCTGTTTATCGGCAGCATTGTCCATGCATTTGCCTGTGCAAATGAATATGATTTCTCCATGAAAACGCTGTTCGACCTGCTGACAACTGGCATGGAGGGGAAGTCCGGCGGCTTGCTGGCGGGCGGCCTGTATATTGTGCTGGAGTGGGCGCTGTCCTCGGTTGGAGCGCTGCTGGTGCTGCTGGTGCTGACGGTCGCGGCGATTCTGGTCGCGTGCCGCATCACACCGCAGGCTTTACTGGAAATGTTCCGCCCGCCGGAATATGAGTATGAGGATGAAGAAGAGCGTGAGCGCTATGAGGCGCCGCGCAAGCTGCCCAACGTACACGAGGCGGTCAATGCGCACGCGCAGCGCCGTGAGGAGCGCCGTGCGGCCCGCCGAAAGGCAGATATCGATATTCCGCTCGACACCGAGCCGCCCGGCGAGGACAAGCCGGGGGCGGACCCGGATGCGCCCGTGCGCCGCACGCATGGCGGCAAGCCGATGGCGCCGGATGAATATCTGCGCTCTTTGAAGGAGGAAACCACGGGCGAGCAGGTGAGCATCCTTGACCTTGTGGAAAACCGTGAGGAGGAGCCGCCGGCCGAGCCTGCGCCCAAGCCGGAAAAGCCGGAAAAGGCGGAAAAAATCAGTGAAAATGAGCAGGCGGAGCTGAGTGAGCAGATGGACGAGAGCCAGAAGGCGCCTGTGCCGGTGTATGACTATCCGCCCATTGACCTGCTGAGCAAGGGAAAACATACCTCGGTTGCCGGTGCAGAAGCAGAGCTGAAGGAAAATTCCGAATGCCTGATTGATACGCTGGAATCGTTCAATATCGATGCACAGATTATCGGCATCGTGCGCGGCCCGTCGGTTACGCGGTTTGAGCTGACCATCCCGCGCGGCATCAAAATCTCGCGCATTACCGCCCTGTCGGACGATATTGCGCTGTCGCTGGGTGCGGCAAACGTGCGTATCGCGCCCATCCCGGATAAAATCGCGGTCGGCATCGAGGTGCCGAATAAGACGGTCAACACCGTGTTCATCCGCGAGTGTATTTCGTCTCCCGCGTTCACCAACGCGCGCAGCCGCCTGTCCTTTGCCGTCGGTAAGGACATCACCGGCAAGCCGGTTATCGGGGATATTGCCAAGATGCCGCATATGCTGATCGCCGGCACCACCGGTTCGGGTAAATCTGTGTGCATCAACTCGATGCTGATTTCGCTTTTGTACAAGTCCACGCCCGAAGAGGTGCGCCTGATTATGGTCGACCCCAAGATGGTCGAGCTGGGCAACTATAACGGTATCCCGCACCTGCTGATTCCGGTCGTGACCGACCCGAAAAAGGCGGCGGGTGCGCTCAACTGGGCGGTTGGCGAGATGGAACGGCGCTACAAGCTGTTTGCCGACCATCAGGTGCGCAATCTGGTGGGCTATAACGACCTGATGCGCGCCGAACGCGCGAAGGTCGAGCAGGAGGAGGGCGGCACGCCTGAGCAGTATCAGGTATTGCCGCAGATTGTCATTGTCATCGACGAGCTGGCCGATCTGATGATGGTCGCCGCCAAGGAGGTCGAAACCTCGATTTGCCGTATCGCGCAGAAGGCGCGCGCGGCGGGCATGCATCTGGTTGTTGCGACGCAGCGCCCCTCGGCGGATGTCATCACCGGCATCATGAAGGCGAACATCCCGTCCCGTATCGCGTTTGCGGTGGCCAGCCAGATTGAGTCGCGCATTATTCTGGATACGACCGGCGCGGAAAAGCTCATCGGCAAGGGCGATATGCTGTATGCGCCGCTGGGCGAAGGCAAGCCCACCCGTGTGCAGGGCTGCTTTATCTCGTCCGACGAAATTGAAGCGGTCATCGCGCATATCAAGCAGACGAGCACTGCCGAATATAATGAGGAGATCCTCGAACATATCGAGCGTCAAGCCGAACAGGTGGACAGCAAGGGCGGCGGCGCGTCCGGCGATGCGGGCGGTGACGAGGACGAGATGATTGAGGAAGCGATCGACGTTATCATGGACTGTCGGCAGGCGTCCACGTCCATGCTGCAGCGTCGGCTCAAGCTGGGCTATGCGCGTGCCGCGCGCATCATCGACCAGATTGAGGAACGCGGCATCATCGGGCCGTCGGAAGGCTCCAAGCCGCGGCAAATCCTGATAACCAGAGATGAGTGGCAGGAAATGAAGCTGCGGCGGCACGATATCCCATAACCATGCAAGGAGGAATCCCTATGTCTTTTACAAAAATCAACATCGCAGAACAGAGTTTTAACCCGTTTGAGTTAATCAGCAAGCAGTGGATGCTGATTTCCGCCGGTACAGAGGAAAAGTGGAATACCATGACCGCCAGCTGGGGCGGCGTGGGCGTCATCTGGGGCAAACCCTCGGCAACCTGCTATATCCGCCACAGCCGTTATACCAAGGAGTTTGTTGATAACTCAGAGTATTATACGCTGTCTTTTTTACAGGATGGCCACCGCGACGCCTTGAATCTGCTGGGCAGCAAGTCCGGCCGCGATATCGATAAGATGCATGACAGCGGCCTGACGCCGGTCATGGTGGACGGGCAACCGGCTTTTGCCGAGGCGGAGCTGGTGCTGGTTTGCCGTAAGCGCTGCAAGAGCGAAATTGCACCCGAGGACATTCTTCAGCAGGAGACGCTCGACAGATGGTATGGCGATAAGGATTACCATACCATGTATATCGGGGAAATTGTCGCGGCGTATCGAGCGGAAAAATAAAAAACGTCACAGATTGTTCACCAAACCGACAAGCCTTCGGGCCTATACTGGAAGAAGGAGGGCGGCGGAGCATGTCTCCGCTGTCTGTATTCAGCCCGAAACCGGAGGGAATCGCAGTGAAAAAAAGAATATGCAGTCTGCTGCTGACAGCGGCGCTCATGTTAGGGTTGCTGCCAAGCGCATTTGCAGGCTATGAAAACTTTACCGCGCAGACAACATACACGCTGGGACAGTTCACCGACGTGGCGGATAACGCCTGGTATGCGGATAATGTGCGCGCGGCCTATGAATATGGTCTGATTAACGGTCAGTCTGCCACCCGCTTTGCACCGGACAGCTCACTGACCGTGGCGGAGGCCGTTAAGCTGGCAGCCTGTCTACACAGCATTTACAACACCGGCAGCGCGGAATTTGCATCCTCCTCCCCATGGTACCGGACCTATGTGGATTATGCGCTGCAAAACGGCATCCTGACCGCCGAGCGTTCGGACTATACGCAGCCGGCGTCGCGCGCGGTGTTTGCCTCCGTGCTGGCGGCGGCGCTGCCGGCCGATGCGCTGGGTGCCATCAATACGATTGAGGACGGAGCAATTCCGGATGTATCGAGTTCCGCATCCTATGCAGATGCGGTTTACCAGCTGTATCGCGCCGGCGTGCTGACCGGCTCGGACAGTGCAGGCCGTTTTATGCCGTCCAGCACAATCAAGCGCAGCGAGGCCGCCGCTATCGTCACCCGTATGGCGGACCCCAGCCTGCGGCGCACGTTCTCGCTCGCGGTATCGACCGAACTGACGGCGAGTGAAATTTTTGAGCGCTGTATGCCGGCGGTATTCAAGCTCTATTCTTATGATGCGCGCGGCAATGTGCTCAGTATGGGCAGCGGCGTAATCATCAGCGCGAACGGCGATGCAGTCACCTGCGGGCATATCGCCAACGGGGTGCAGCGTCTGGTCGCGGAAATGAAGGACGGCACCAAGCGGGAGGTCACCATATACGACATTGACACAACCGCGGATATCTCGCATATTCGCGTGGTAGGCAGCGGTCTGCCCTATCTGGAAACCTCAACCGATGTGCAGACCGGGGATACCGTGTATGCGCTCGGGTATCCCGGCGGCGGCAGTGCGAAGGTGACCAGCGGCGTGGTGACCAATCCGCGCAATCAGGACTACCTTACCACGCTGATTGAGAGCACCGCTTCGGTCATCAGCGGCAACTCGGGCGGCGCGCTTGTGGATGGACAAGGCCGTCTGATCGGCGTTACGGTCAGCAGCCGCGGCAGCGGTACACCCTCGTATTCGGTCCCGATTTCGGTTTTGGAGACGCTGGAGGGAAGTACAGCGGTCAGTCCGGCGGTTTATACCAGCACGCACCAGCCGGATGCATCCAATTGCTATGCCAAGCTGTATCCTGTGCCGGATTTTGGAGCGATTACCGGCGTGCCACTGCTCGGCAGCGTTAAGGATCGCGGCACAACGTATTTTTATTACCGTTTATCCGACCTGAGCGGGGACGGTACACAGCAGATGCTGCAATACTTTGCCGCGCTCAATGGCAATACCTTTTATCAGTTCTCGGACGGTGTATTCACCTCCTCGGCGGGGTATCTGCTGTCTGTTAAAATGGTGGAAACAAATTATCGCGGGGTGCAGGCATTGGGCATCTGTGTGTCCGGTATCTCCTCGCAGCCGATCGGCGGCCTTGTACAGGCCGCCGATCTTTCTTTTGCAGGTATTTGTGCATCCTGCGGCTTTTCATGAAACTCTCCCGGCATTTCGTTTGATTTCACAAAAAGTGCGCTAAAAGTGCCAATTATGATAAAATTGTTAATTTTTTTGTTTAAAAATGCGAAAGAAATGATAATATATACAAGTATAATCTCCTGATTTTTGCGGAAATAACAATAAAATCCATCAATTTGCACAAGAAGGAGGGGGCAAATCGGTGAATTCCTACAATGGAACACAAAGCGTCCGGCATGCTATAATATTCTTGCGCGATTGAAGTGTGTTTAAGAGAGCACCAAACGAAATGGAGGAAAGACCCAAATGAAGAAGTACGTTTACATGTTCCCGGAAGGCAACGGAAAAATGCGTGAGCTGCTTGGCGGCAAGGGCGCGAATCTGGCCGAAATGACCGGACTCGGCATGCCCGTACCGCAGGGCTTTACCATCACCACCGAGGCCTGCACCCGGTATTATGAGGACGGCAAGACGATCTATCCGGACATTCAGGATCAGATTCTTGAGTACCTCGATAAATTGGAAAAGGTCACCGGCAAAACACTGGGCGATCCGGAGAAGCCGCTTCTGGTTTCGGTTCGTTCGGGTGCGCGCGCTTCCATGCCCGGCATGATGGACACCATCCTGAACCTCGGCATGAACGATGAAATCTGCGACGCAGTCGCAAAACTGACGAATAATCCGCGCTTTGCGCGTGACTCTTACCGCCGCTTCATTCAGATGTTCTCGGACGTCGTGATGGAGCTGCCCAAATCCACCTTTGAGACCTTCATCGACCAGGTTAAGGAGAAGAAGGGCGTCAAGCTGGACAACGAGCTGGACGCAGACGATATGAGCGAGCTTATTGTTCTGTTCAAGGACCACTACAAGAAGTCCCTTGGCGAGGACTTCCCGCAGGACCCCAAGAAGCAGCTGATGGAAGCGGTCCGCGCGGTATTCCGTTCGTGGGACAACCCGCGTGCCAACACCTACCGCCGCATGAACGATATCCCGCACTCTTGGGGTACCGCAGTTAACGTACAGTCCATGGTATTCGGCAACATGGGCGATACCTCCGGTACGGGCGTTGCGTTCACCCGCAACCCGGCAACCGGTGAAAAGAAGCTGTACGGCGAATTTCTGATGAACGCACAGGGCGAGGACGTTGTGGCCGGTATCCGTACCCCGCAGCCGATTTCCGCACTGGCGGACACCATGCCCGAAGTATATCAGCAGTTTGTGGATATTTCCTCCCGTTTGGAGCAGCACTACGGCGATATGCAGGATATGGAGTTTACCATTGAAAACGGCAAGCTCTATATGCTCCAGACCCGTAACGGCAAGCGTACCGCACAGGCGGCGCTCAAGGTTGCAGTTGACCTCGTGGACGAAGGCGTCTGCACCAAGGAGCAGGCCATCATGAAGGTGGAGCCGAAGCAGCTCGACGCGCTGCTGCACCCGACCTTTGTTCCGGCGGCTCTGGAGGCAGCCACCCCGATTACCACCGGCCTGCCGGCATCTCCCGGCGCTGCCTGCGGCGCGGTATATTTCACCGCGGAAGAGGCTGCGGCGGCTCATAAGACCGGTCTCAAGGTTGTTCTGGTCCGTCAGGAGACCTCGCCGGAGGATATCGACGGCATGGCGGTTTCCGAAGGCATCATGACTGCCCGCGGCGGCATGACCTCGCACGCAGCGGTTGTTGCACGCGGCATGGGCACCTGCTGCGTGGCCGGCGTCAACGGCATCAAGGTTTCCGAGGAAAACAAGACCCTGACCTTTGCCGATGGCACGGTCGTCAAGGAAGGTGAGTTCATTTCGCTCGATGGCTCGACCGGTAACGTATATCTCGGCAAGATTGATACGCAGGACGCGGAGCTGACCGGCGATTTCGGCCGCTTCATGGGCTGGGCGGACGAAATCCGCACGCTCATGGTCCGCACCAACGGCGATACCCCGCGCGATGCAACGCAGGCGCGCAAGTTCGGCGCGGAAGGCATCGGCCTGTGCCGTACCGAGCATATGTTCTTTGAACCCGAGCGCATCAAGGCAGTGCGTGAGATGATCATTTCCGATACCGTGGAGCAGCGCAAGACCGCGCTGGCCAAGATTCTGCCGATGCAGCGCGGCGACTTTGAAGCCATCTACCGCGCAATGGGCGGTCTGCCGGTAACCATCCGTCTGCTCGATCCTCCGCTGCACGAGTTCCTGCCGCAGGAGGATGAGGATATTCAGGAGCTGGCAAGCGAGATGGGTATTCCGTTTGAGAAGCTCAAGGCCAAGGTTGCTGACCTGCACGAGTTCAACCCGATGCTCGGCACCCGCGGCTGCCGTCTGGACGTGCTGTATCCGGAGATTGCCGAGATGCAGACCGAAGCCATCATTTCCGCTGCGATCAACGTTTGGAAGGAAGACGGCCTGAAGATCACGCCCGAAATCATGGTGCCGCTGGTCAGCGAAATCAACGAGCTGCGCTTTGTCAAGAAGGTTATCAAGGCCAAGGCGGATGCGCTGATTGAAGCATCCGGCCTCAAGATGAAGTATATGATTGGTACGATGATTGAGACGCCGCGTGCGGCCGTAACTGCCAACGAGATTGCGCAGGAGGCTGAGTTCTTCTCCTTCGGTACCAACGACCTGACCCAGATGACTTACGGCTTCTCCCGCGACGACGTGGGCCGCATTCTGGAGACTTACTTCGAGAAGAAGATTCTCGAGTCCGACCCGTTTGCCCGTCTCGACCAGAACGGCGTCGGCAAGCTGATCCGCTACGCAGTAGCAGAAGGCCGCCGCACCCGTCCGGACATCAAGCTGGGCATCTGCGGTGAGCACGGCGGCGATCTGTCCTCCGTCGAGTTCTGCCACAATGTCGGCCTGAACTATGTATCCTGCTCGCCCTTCCGTGTGCCGATTGCCCGTCTGGCGGCGGCGCAGGCCCGTGTGAAGGAGCTTGGCATGGCGTAATCGCCTGTTCGGCAAGAGAACGATAAAAATATTGTCCTGCTTCCGTTTGTGCTGTTTATGCAAATGGGAGCAGGACATTTTTGTGTGCGGGGTGTTTCCCGGGGAATCGGATGTGTCCGTCAAAATGATTACAAGTAAGTAAAGCAGACGTCTTTTGTGTTGACAGAACGGTTTTACACCTCGTATAATAAGACAAATCAGAATTGCGGAGGATCGTCCTATGAAACGAATCCCATTTGCGTTGCTGGGCATCTCGCTGGCCGGTATGCTGGCGCTCAGCGCGTGTTCTTCAACCAATCAAACGGCAGGTACGAACACGACCGGACAAGGCATCACCGATGCGCAAAGCGGCAGCGGACAGACCACCGAGCAAGCCGGTGTGCTCAGCAGCTTTTCTGCCACCGATTTGGATGGAAATACCGTTGATCAGTCGGTTTTGGCGGATTATGATTTGACCATGGTCAACGTATGGGCAACCTTCTGTGGTCCCTGTATCAATGAAATGCCTGATCTGGGTGAACTCGCACAGGAATATGCCGATAAAAAGGTGCAGATCATCGGTCTGGTGTCCGATGTGCTCAATACGGACGGAACGATCAGTGAGGAGCAGGTGCAAACCGCCCGCGATATCGTGGAGCAAACCGGCGCAAGCTATCTGCATCTGCTGCCTTCCGAGGACTTGTATGGCGTTCTGGGGCAGATTTCCGCTGTGCCGACCACGTTTTTTGTCGACAGTGAAGGGAAACAGGTCGGTTCGGCTATCGTCAGCGCGCAGAGCAAGGACAAATGGGTGCAGACTATAGATGCGATGCTGACAGAGGTGCAGGGATGAGCTTTCTTCGCCGTAACCGCGCCGCTGTAATTACGTTGGCGGTTGCTGTGCTGTTTCTTGTGCTGGGCGTACTGCGCGAAGAAACGCAAATCGTATTCCGCAAGGCGGTCAATATCTGTATGGAGTGTATCGGCCTTGGGTAAGCTGCGCGACCATGCCCGCACGCTGGTCCAGCTGCTTTTCGCTGCTTTGACAAACGGTTACGCCGCCGGTTTTGCCAAAGGCAGCATCTATAAGGGACAGAGCAAGCTGATTTGCGTGCCGGGGCTTAATTGCTATTCCTGTCCGGGCGCGCTCGGCTCCTGCCCGATTGGCTCATTTCAAGCCGTCATCACCAGCCGCACCAACAAATTCACTTTTTATGTGATAGGCTTTCTGCTGTTGTTCGGCGCCTTGTTCGGCAGACTGGTCTGCGGCTGGCTCTGCCCGTTCGGGCTGGTGCAGGATCTGCTGCATAAGATACCCTTTCCCAAAAAGCTGCGCCGACTGCCGGGCGATCGTGTGCTCAAATATCTGAAATACGTCATTCTTGTCGGGTTTGTCATTGTTTTGCCGCTGACTGTGCTGGATATCGTGGGACAGGGCCAGCCGTGGTTCTGCAAATATATCTGCCCGTCCGGTACGTTGTTTGCTGGAATTCCGCTGATTGCATCCAACCCGCCGCTGCGCGCAGCGCTCGGCTGGCTGTTCACCTGGAAGGCAGCCATTCTCGTCGTGCTGCTGGTGCTGAGCGTGGCGGTATACCGCCCGTTCTGCCGCTATTTGTGTCCGCTCGGCGCGATTTACGGCTTGTTTAATCCGATTGCACTGTACCGGTTCCGGATTGACGCGGAAAAATGCACGCAGTGCGGCGCTTGCCGGCAGGCCTGCAAACTGGATATCTCTGTGTGGCAAACGCCAAACAGCATGGAATGCATCCGCTGCGGCGATTGTCGGCGCGCCTGTCCGCATGGTGCGATTGAAACGGTCAATCCCTGCCAAGGACAGCGGCGAAAAGATGCCTGAAGCGGGATGCATGTATTTTTTCCGCGGAGTCGGATAAAGATAATTGTCAACCTCTGTTTCATCGTGGTATAATAGGGATACCATTTACTTCAACGCATTACACCAACACGCAAATCTTTAGGGGGAATTTTCTTGACTGCTGTATATGCCATTCCGGTATCCGCCGTGAATCCGGACGACAGCGCATCTCGTGCCCGCTTATCCCGTGGTCGCCTGGAACAGATGGACCGACGCCACGGAACAGCCAGAGCGCAGGGCTTTGCGGCATCGCTTTTGCTGGAATATGCGGTCTCGCAGCAGTATCCGTGGGTGGTTCACCCACTTGCCATTTCGATTGCTGAGGGCGGGAAACCGTATCTGGTATCCGAACCCGGCATCCATTTCAGCCTGTCTCATTCGGGCGACTGGGCGGTGTGCGCGCTTAGCGACCATCCGGTCGGTGTGGATATTGAGCGCTGCGAGCCGGGGCGGCGGGATGTTGCCTCCCGCTTTTTCCACCGTGAGGAGGTGCGTTACCTCAACACGGTTCTGCCTTCCGCGCGGGATGATGCATTTTATAAGCTCTGGACACTCAAGGAGAGCTTTGTCAAATCCACCGGACGGGGACTCGACCTGCCGCTGCGCAGCTTCTGGATTGACATTCATCGCATGCCGCCGCGGCTGGACTGTGACGAGGTCGCCGGCAGCTATTCGCTTTTCCTGCCCGAGTTTGCCGACCGGGATTACCGTCTTGCGGTGTGTGTGGAGAAGGCGAACGCAGAGCAGCCGGTTTTGCACATCATGAACTGACATATCCAAAGAAAAAGGACGATGCCTGTCGCATCGTCCTTTTTTCTTATGCTTTTTTCTGTTCGTATGCAGCGCGTACTGCGGTCGCGAGTTGATCCGAGCAGCTGGTTCCTTTGCCGCTGCACGAAATGCCTTTGAAATACCCCTCGATTTGGTCGACGGTCATACCCTCCACCACACGGCTGATGGCCTGTAAATTGCCGTTGCAGCCGCCTTGAAAGGAGACGTTGTGCACCTTATCCCCGTCCAAATCGAATGAAATCTGCATCGGGCAGACGCCGCGCGGCTTGTAATCGAAATGTTGCATATTTGCTTTTGTCCTCCTTACAGCAGCGTGCGGATATGGTCCGCCGCCTGCATGAATGTATCCGCCTGATAGTATGCGCGCGTTTCCTGCGGCTGCGGCAGACCGGTCCAGTTGAGCCAGATTCCCGCCACGCCGACATCCATTGCGCCTTGGACATCATGCCGGAAGTTATCGCCCACCATCACGGCCTCGTGCGGCAGACAGCCGCATTTTTGCAGCGCCAGCCAGAAAATCGGCGCGCCCGGTTTATCCATGCCCGCCTCCTCGCTGGAAACCAGATAGTCAACGCGGTCCGCAAGACCGAGATACTCCAGTTTTTCCATCTGGATATCCGCCATCATATCCGTGCAGACGGCAGTCTTAACGCCGGCCTGCCGCAGATCGTCCAGCAGCTCGGTCACGCCCGGGCGCAGCTCCATTTTTTCGAGCACCGCATCCCAGTAAACCCGATGCGCCTTGCGCGCATAACGAATCGCATTGCAGCCCAGCCGCTCGAGCGCGCCCTGCGCGAACAGCACGCGGTCGTGTATCGGCGGCATGCCGGGCTGCTGCCGCCCCAGTCGGTGGCGGTTGACACGAAACGCCTGCGCAAAGTCCTCGCCGGAGAGCCCCAATTCCTGTTCCGCCCAGACGGCAAGCCGCTCATACGCATAGGCGTCACACACGCCGAAACTGCCGTACAGCGTATCGTCCAAATCAAAAAGTACCGCTTTCAGTCCCATAAATCCCTCACAACAGTTTTTCGTTATACACCGCGCGGCTGCCGCCGACGAATTTGGCGCGACGGCGTGCGCAAAGCAGGATGGCCTCGCCAATGTGCTTGACCTCAATGCGCAGCGGCACGACAACCGGCTTGATGTGCATGCCAATCAGCGTTCCGCCGATGTCCATGCCCGCGTATGCGGACTGCTTGAGGCTTTCCACTGCGACCGGGTCGGCAAACCGCTTGTAAGCGGTGGTTCCGAACGAACCGCCCGCCTTGGGCTGCGGAATAACGTTGACCTCATCCAGTCCGAACCGTTCGCACGCGGCCCGCTCAACAATGAGCGCGCGGTTGAGGTGCTCGCAGCACTGCGCGGCAAGATAGACGTCGCGCTCATGCAGTACGCCATAAATGCCCTCAAACACCGCTTCGGCCACCTCTACGCTGGAATGCGTGCCGATTTTTTCTCCGCACACCTCGCTCGATGAGCAGCCGACCACAAACAAATCGCCTGCGCGCAGCTTTGCTGCGTCGCACACCAAAGCTGCCGCCTTGGCGCTCTGTTCTCTGATTTCAGAAAGCTCCATATTTTATGCCTCCTTTGATATTTACAGTATACCACAGTTTATCCATGCTTTCACCGTCTTTTTTCCTGCGGCATACATTGAGATTGAGGCAAGGCCTCAAACCGATAAACAAGGAGCAACCTGCATATGAATACGACCAATCCTTCGGGCGATCAGGCGCTGCCTGCGGACAGCATTGATCCCCGTCTGCTTTCGCTTGCCATGGCATTCGTGCCGGCGCAAAGCTTTGATACGCCGTATGAACCCGCGCTGGCCTTCAGCCGCGGTACGATTTTTCCGGCGCTCGATAAACCCTTCCTCGGAGAGGAGGCCGTTCCGCAATGACCGAACGCGAAAAACTGCTCAGTCGTGTGCGCATGTATGATTTTGCGCTGGTGGATGTGATCCAATACCTTGACGGCCACCCGAAAAACGCTGCGGCATTGGCTTATTACAGCAAAATGCGCACTGCCTTTGATAAGGCCGCAGCCGAATACGAGGATGCTTTCGGCCCGTTGACCGCACGTGAAGTGGATACCCGTGTCGGCAACTGGCGCTGGATTGACGACCCGTGGCCGTGGGAAGGAGAGGATAACTAATGTGGTCATACGATAAACGCTTACAATATCCCGTTAACATCAAAAATCCCGATCCGCAGACGGCAAAAATTGTCATTACACAACTTGGCGGACCGGATGGCGAGATCGGTGCGGCGATGCGCTATCTCAACCAGCGTTATGCCATGCCGTACAAAGAGGGCAAGGCAATTCTGACGGACATCGGCACAGAGGAACTTGCGCATCAGGAAATGATCGCAGCCATCGTCTATCAGCTGACGCGCAACCTGACCCCCGAGCAGATCAAGGAGGGTGGATTTGACGCCTACTTCGTCGATCATACGACCGGAATTTATCCGCAGTCCGCGGCGGGCATTCCGTTTTCGGCCTCTGCGCTGCAAAGCAAGGGCGACCCGATTACCGACCTGTTTGAGGATCTGGCGGCCGAGCAAAAGGCACGCACAACGTATGACAACCTGCTGCGTTTAATTGATAACCCGGATGTACGCGAACCGCTCAAGTTCCTGCGAGCGAGAGAAATTGTACACTTCCAGCGCTTCGGCGATGCGCTGCGTGTGGTACAGGATCATCTGGACAGCAAAAACTACTATGCATTCAACCCCGCGGTGGATCTGCGCAAATCTGCGCGCAAAACCGCAGCGTCTGCGGAGACAGACACCGCCGCCACATCGGACTGACGGCGGACAGTCGGTGCATCCGAACGCGGAAAATACGGTGTGAAGAATAAATAACTGCCGAGAAAAGGGTGCTGATGGAATCGTCAGCACTCTTTTCGTCTTGAAAATAGAGGGGAGTTGGTGCAGGAGCGATTTGCTTAATGAATACGCTTTTTGTGCAGTATTCTGCTTGACATGCAGGCAGCGACAGACTATAATGAACGATGTTCATATTGGGGTGATGGAATGAATACAGTCGTGACATCAAAGGAAGAAATTCTGAAAACAAGCCGGGAACTGATGCAGCAGCAGGGCTGGTCAGCGGTCAATATTCGCTCGGTTGCGGCGGCATGCGGTGTTTCGGTCGGGTCCATTTACAATTATTTTGCCTCCAAAACAGAGTTGGTGGGCGCTGTTGTAGAAAGCGTTTGGTGCGAGATTTTCCATCGTCCGGAGGACGAGGCGGTATTTCAGGATATCCGGACATGCATCGCCTGGATGTACGAGCGCATGGAATACGGCTGCAAGCAATATCCCGGTTTTTTTGCGATGCATTCGCTGGGCTTTATGCAGGAGGATAAACCGGATGGAAGACGGCGGATGCAGCAAACCTGGCAGCATATTTTAGATGGATTATGCGCGGTTTTAAAGCGGGATATCAACATTCGGCCTGATGCTTTCGATGAACAGTTCACGGCTGAGAAGTTCGCGAATATCCTGTTTTCGCTGATGCTGTCTGCGTTGCAGCGGCAGGAGTATGACCCCTCGGTCGTTCTGGAAATTGTTCGCAGGACGCTTTATTGATGCATCCTGTACTGCGGTGGGAATTTTGTCTTGAAAACTGAACGATGTTCACGGGAAAGGAAGCAAGATATGAAAGTGAAGCGTAATACACTGCTGCTCATTGCCTGTCTGGTATGGTGTGCAGCGGGATTTAATATTTTCCGTATCGGGGTTCTGGCCTATCCGGCCTATATCACGGTATGGAATCTGCTGTTGTCCGTGGTGGTTTTCGCTGTTTTCCAAAAGTTTATTTTCGGGAAACTGGTGCAGAAGCACACGGCGCGCATTACTGGCTATGCAGAGGAGCGGCAGTTTTTCCTCAAATTTTTTGACGGAAAGGCCTTCGGCATCATGGCGGTGATGATGACCGGAGGTATCGGTTTGCGGGTGTCCGGCATTGCGCCCGACCGGTTTATCGCAGTGTTTTATTCCGGATTGGGTGCTGCGCTGCTGCTGGCCGGCATTTGGTTTGGCTGCAACTATGGTAAAGCGGCCTTGGCCGCTGTCAAGGTGCAGGAACGAGCAGAAGGAAAGGATGTGTAACACATGCAGGCAATTATGGAAACACTTTTTGATATTGTATATCTATCTTTGGTCATTACTGTTGGAGTTTTGATGATTCGGGGCAGTAAGGGCAACCGCCAGTTCCGCTTGTTCGGATGGATGGCTGTCATATTGGGGAGCGGCGACGCCTTTCATCTGGTGCCGCGTGCGGTGGCGCTTTGCACGACAGGTCTGGAAAACTATACGGCTGCATTGGGGCTGGGGAAGTGTGTCACTTCCATTACCATGACGATTTTCTATGTGCTGCTGTATCGTGTCTGGCGGCAGCGGTATCAGGTCACCGGACGCGGCGGTTTAACGGCAGCGGTGTACGGTCTGGCCGGGCTGCGCATTGTTCTGTGTCTGATGCCGCAGAATCAGTGGTTAAGTGCGGACGCACCGCTTTCCTGGGGCATTTACCGCAACATTCCGTTTGCGCTTTTGGGGCTGCTGGTGATCGTACTGTTCTATCAGGCGGCGAAAAAGCATCAGGATCGTGCCTTTCGTTGGATGTGGCTGACCATCGTGCTGAGCTTTGCGTTCTATATTCCGGTGGTTTTGTGGGCCGATGTTGTGCCGGCGGTCGGGATGCTGATGATTCCCAAGACCTGCGCATATGTATGGGCCGTACTGATGGGTTATTTCGCCATGAAGCGGGAGTGCCGATAGGGAAAACAGAAAACGGCATGGCGAAAAGCCATGCCGTTTGTATTTAATAATGGTTCTGATGAGAGACGCCGTGGGGCGTCTCTTTTGCATTCAGTTGAGAATCTTGAGAAACAGCTCCCGGTTGAACTGTTTGTGGAACTGCTCAACCTGATCGGCAATGCTTTCGCAGCATTGCTTGACTTCGGGATTGGCCGAACCGTTGGCGTTGCGCTCTTTGAAAACATGCCCCCACTCGGTCAGGTCAATCTTAAAAATGAAGTTGCTCGGAATGCTCAGCATATACAGCCCGCGCTTGACGTCCGGATTGTCCGCCATATCCTCTCGGATATATCCGTTGACCGCCTTGACGTATTTCACCCCGTCGTGCTCGATGGTCTGCGGTACCGCAAGTCCAAGTTCCTGCAAAGCAAGGTCGGTCGGCAGAATTTTGTCCTGATACCACGCCGACATTTCGTAAGAAAAGGAGGCAAGGCGGGTGCTCGAACGGATGATGCGGTTGTTAAAGCGCTTGGCATGTGCGTCCCAGTCATCCTGACCGGCGCGGTGCAGTCCCTCCACGGTGACAGACATGTCGATAAACCGCAGCATGGTGGTATGCTTCCAGCCCCATTTGGTGAGCTTGTCCATCCAGTCGGCGAATTCGGCAAATGCATCCGCCTGAGCGCTGTCATATTCCCGCAAGCCGCCGTCCGCACGCAGTACCGTGCGGCAAACTTCCCGAATATGCAATTCCTTTTCGCGTGTCCATGACCGCTTGCTCATGAACATGGAAACGATTGCGTCGTCGATGCCCGAAATCTGATTCAAATACGTTTTCATCGGTGTTCCCTCACTTTTTTACGTTGATTATAGCATGTTTGCAATCGCGCCGCAATATCAGACCGTAGAAATCCGTGCGGGCCGCTGCTCTA
This sequence comes from Agathobaculum sp. Marseille-P7918, assembly GCF_964248325.1. NCBI lineage: Bacteria > Bacillati > Bacillota > Clostridia > Eubacteriales > Butyricicoccaceae > Agathobaculum > Agathobaculum sp. Marseille-P7918. The sequence goes on from NZ_CAXTXI010000004.1 coordinate 135,709, forward strand.
CAGCACAGCAGCGGCCTGCACAAAGCGCGCGCGGGATGCGCTTGGAATCGTTATGCATTTTCTTGGAGCGCGTCGCGCAGTTTTTCCAGTGCCCGTTTTTCAATGCGCGATACATACGACCGTGAAATGCCGAAGCGTTTGGCAATTTCGCGCTGCGGCAGCGGTGCGGCCATGCCGAGTCCATACCGGAGCCGTATGATTTCTCTTTCGCGCGGGGAGAGCGATGCGGCGAGCGCGCGATGCATGGCAAGATAGCGGTCATGCTCTTCCACCGCTGCAAGGCCGTCGTCCTCGCAGCAAATGATATCCTGCAAGGCCAGCGCATTGCCGTCTCCGTCGGTTTCGAGCGTGTCGGATAGCGATAATTCTCCTGCATTTTTTCGTTTTTGCCGGAAGTGCATCAGCAACTCGTTTTGAATGCATTTGGAAGCATAGGTTGCCAGACGGATGCTCTTATCCGGGCGGAATGTGCTGACCGCTTTAATCAGTCCGATGGTGCCGATGGAAATCAGGTCATCCTGTTCGGCGCTGGAGGCGTAGTATTTCTTGACAATATGCGCCACCAGCCGCAGATTGTGCTCAATCAGCTGTTCGCGGGCTTTTTCGTCTCCTTCCTGCTGCATTTTTCGCAGCAGCTCTGCTTCTTTGTCCGGCGGCAGCGGCTTGGGGAACGACCCGTCCGCGCCCTGCACGCGCAGGACGAGAAAAAAGAATGCGCCGCCCAGCGCAAACAGGGCGGGAAACAGCATGCAAACGCACCTCACTTTTTTCAGGATACCGTTACGTTATGCATGTCGATGGCTGTCCTATGACGCAGAAAATAGGGCTTGTAATTTTCATACGAATCCATTATAATATGGTAGTATTCATGGCAAAAATGCACGAGGAGGTGTAAGCAATGCCAGGTGCTCAGGAATACCTGACAGCGATTGGTCAATTCGCGCCGCTTGTTGTCCTGATCGTTTTGTTCTATTTTCTGATGATCCGTCCGCAGCGTAAGCGCGATAAGGCCGAACGCGAGATGCGCAATTCGATTGATGTGGGCGATGAGATCTCCACGATCGGCGGTTTTATCGGCCGTGTTGTCAGCGTGAAGGATGATGTGCTGGTAATCGAAACATCCAGCGATCGTACTAAGCTCAAGATTTACCGTTGGGCGATTCGCGGCAAGGAGGCTCCGGCGACGGAAACGGTCGAGGCGCCCAAGGATGCGGATAAGAACGCAAAGTAATAAACAGGTTTCTTGCCGAATAGGATAAAGCAAAATCATTCGGCGGGAGGATGCGTAAGTTATGAGAAAAACCAATGAAGGACCTTCGCCCGTCGGCGTGTTGTTGCCGGCGGCAGTGGTCGGCCTGCTGACAACCTTGCTGCTGATGCTGATTGGTGCGATTTTTGTGCATCGTCGAGTATTGGCAGAACAGGCAATCGCCCCATGCGCATTAATCTTTTTGGCAGTGGGCTGTGCAATCGCCGCACTGATTTCGGCAAAGCGCGCTCCGGGAGGGAAATTCCTGTGGGCGATGGGCGCCGGCATTCTGGTTTTTCTGATTCTGCTGTTGGTGAGCATCATTCCGCTCGCCCAGCCGATGGATGTTGTGCGTATGGCGGTCAGCCTGCTTTGTGCGCTGGCAGCTTCGGCGCTCGGCGGCTTTGCCGGCGCCAATATGCGTAAACGGAACAAATATCGTCATTTAAAAAAGTAGGAGGGAAATTTCCATGAAGCATGTATCTACGCTGACCTCTGCAACCCTGAAGCAGACTGCAGCACACGGCGGCTGCGGCGAGTGCCAGACTTCCTGCCAGTCCGCGTGCAAGACCTCTTGCACGGTGGCAAACCAGAAGTGCGAGCACGCGAAGTAATCGCGGGTTTTATGAAGTCAATCGCAAGGCGTGCCGGTTGCGGCGCGCCTTGTTTGTTGCGTATCGGAGGAAGATTAAAGAAATGATTCATCGTTATCAAAAAAACGGTTTGAATTTTGTGCTGGACGTCAATTCGGGCGCAGTGCATGTGCTGGATGATATCAGCTATGCGGTGTCCGGCCTGATTGACGAGAATATGGCGGATACCTGCCCGCAGCAGATTGTGGACGAGCTTTCGCAGTATCCGGCGGACGAAGTGCGCGAGGCGTACAGTGAGCTGGCAGAGCTGAAAAAGGCGGGCCAGCTGTTCGCGCAGGATGATTACATCGATGTGAGCAAGTATATTCCGGTCGGTGCACCGGTCAAGGCGCTGTGCCTGCATGTCGCGCATGACTGCAACCTGCGCTGCAAATACTGCTTTGCATCCACGGGTGACTTTGGTCAGGGACGCAAGATTATGCCGCCGGAAATTGCTAAAAAGGCGATAGATTTTGTTATCGCGCGCTCAGGCAAGCGGCATAATATCGAGGTGGACTTCTTCGGCGGCGAGCCGCTCATGGCGTGGGATACGGTTGTGCAGACGGTGGATTATGCGCGCAGCTTGGAGGAGAAGTTCGATAAAAAGTTCCGCTTCACCATCACCACCAACGGTTTGCTGCTCGATGAGGACAAGCGCGCCTATATCAACGAAAATATGGATAATGTTGTGCTGTCGCTCGACGGCCGTCCCGGGGTCAACGACGAGTTCCGCAAGACCGTGTCGGGCGCAGGGAGCTACGATGTTATCGTGCCCAAGTTCAAGGCGCTGGTGGATGCGCGCGATCCGGAGAAGGATTACTATGCGCGCGGCACGTTCACTTCGCATAATCTGGATTTTGCCGACGATGTGGTGCACATTGCGGACGCGGGCTTTGACCGCCTGTCGGTTGAGCCGGTAACGGCGGAGTGCGGCTGCGGCTACGATTTAACCGAAGCGGATCTGCCAAAAATTGAAGCAGAATACGACCGCCTGACCGAGATTATGCTCGAGCGCAGAAAGGCGGGCAAGCCGTTCTCGTTTTTCCACTTCATGGTCGATTTGGATCAGGGTCCGTGCGTGGTCAAGCGTCTGCGCGGCTGCGGCGCGGGCTATGAATATGTGGCCGTCACGCCGGACGGCGATATCTATCCCTGCCATCAGTTTGTCGGCAAAGACGAATTCAAGCAGGGCAGCGTGCTTGACCAGTCGTTCGACATGGACATAGCGGCCAAGTTTGCGGGCATGAACATTTATACCCGCCCGAAGTGCCAGAAGTGCTGGGCGAAGTTCTACTGTTCAGGCGGCTGCTCGGCGGCAAACTACAACATGAATCATGATATGAATGATTCGTATGATCTCGGTTGCGAGATGGAGCGCAAGCGATTGGAATGTGCAATTTATCTGAAAGCGGCGGAGAAAATTTGCGCAGATTAGTCAATGCGACAAAAATGTATCAAGAAACCGTAAAAGTCGTTGCGGACACCTGCAAAGCTGCCGTATAATGACTACTGTATTTTTCAATGTCCCTCGGTGAAGGAGATGATGATATGCCGCAGAACGTATTGGTGTCCGTGCTGGGTGAGGGGGAATATCTGCCCCATCTGGTTCGTGCCATTCTGGAAAAAGAGGTAATTCCGGCGCGCAACCTGTTCCTGTCCTCTAAAAATCAGGTAGCCTGTCAGGCGGCCGAGGGCTATGATGTGCGCATCTGTGAGGATGACCTTTCCGCTGTGATCAAAAGCGAAATCGTTTTGGTGACAGCGTCCAAGCGCGAAATGCCGACCCAGTTGGCTATGATCTCCAGCAGCTCGCAGAAGCGTGTGGTTGTTACCGTGTGCGATAGCGAAAAGGTCGACTTGGCTTATGTAGCCGATCGCATCGCAGCCGCAACCGAGCTGATTGCCGCCGTGCTGCATCGGGACGAGAACGGAAAGCTGTACGCCACGTATGAGATCAGCCAGAAGGCGCGCCTGTTCCTGCATCAGCCGTGCCGTGATTTGGTCAACGCCATGTGCGAGCGAATCAATGAAATGGGCTGAGTTCTAAAACGGTCAAACCGGGAATATGCTGTATCATGACCTTCCACGAGGGGGAGACGGATGAATAAACAGCATATTCTCGGTTTTTTTGATGATCTGGTGCGCACGCCCGCGTTTCTGTTTCTGTGCGCGATGTTTTTGTGCGGTGCGGTAGCGGGCGGGCTGACCGGTCTGCGTGCCAGCGAAGGGGACAGCGCAGTGGAGCTGACAGCGTTTCTGGCGCAGCTGCCGGGACAGGCACTCAAAAGCGTGCTGTGCGCGCTGTTGTGGATTATGCTTGCGCCGCTGTGTGCGCTGCTGCGGCCAGCACCGCTGTTCCTGTCCGCTGTGGTAGCCGCCCGCGGCTTTGTGCTGGCGCTGACGATGGCGGTCGGGCTGGGACAGGAGGAAGGGGCGCTGCTGTCCCTCGGCATGGCGGCGCTGCCCGCAATGCTGGGCGTGCCAGCGCTGCTGGCCGCCTGCTCCATGGTGTGGCAGAGCGGGGAGGCAATGGGACGGTATTCGCTGCGCGCCTGCCGCGCACCGTTTGCGGTGTGTTTATTGCTGGCGGCAGCGGGTGCGCTGCTGCGCGTGGTCTTTGCGCTGCTGTGGAACATATGACAAGAGCCGGACGCATCTGCGTCCGGCTCCTGTTTATTCGGCGGGACAAAGCTGCGGGGAGAGAAATGCCGCGCTTGCCGGGAGATTGTCATACATACAGGTAGTCCGCCATGACAGGCTGTAAGCCGTGGGCCTCAATGGCCTGATAGACCTCGTCGACCGAGCGGTCGTCCGAAATTTCAAACTGCTCGTCGCCCTTGTCCTCGCCCGAGTGGCCGCCGATGCCGACGTCCACGCCCGCCGAAATCTTGGTTGCGGCGATGCCGATGATGTTATCGCGGAAACCCGCGCGTTCGCGTGTCGAGATGGTGATGGACGCGAACGGCATAAAGATGCGGTAGGCACACACGACCTGCAGCAGCTGCGGTTCGTGTACGTCCTTGGGATTGATTTTGTCATTGTTGATAATCGGACGCAGACGCGGGCAGGAGAAGGCAATCTCCGCGTGCGGATATTTGCGCTGGAGGAGGTAGGCGTGCAGGCCGGTAGCAAAGGCATCTTTGCGGAAGTCGGAAAGGCCCAGCAGTGCCGCAAAGCCCACACCGCGCATGCCGCCCATCAGAGCGCGCTCCTGCGCGTTCAGGCGGTAGGGGAAAATGCGCTTGTGGCCGCCGAGATGCAGGGTTTGGTACTTATCCGCATCATAGGTCTCTTGGAACACGGTGACGTAATCCACGCCGCACTCGTGCAGATAAGCGTATTCGTCAACGTTGAGTGGATAGATTTCGATGCCGATGACGCGGAAGTATTGGCGCGCGAGCTTGACCGCCTCACCGATGTATTCCACTGGCGACATCGTGCGGCTCTCGCCGGTCAGCAGCAGGATTTCCTGCAATCCGGTTGCGGCGATGGCCTGAAGCTCCTGCTCGATTTCATCCATGTCGAGCTTAGCGCGGCGGATTTTGTTGTGGCAGTTGAAGCCGCAATAGATACAGTAGTTTTCGCAATAGTTGGCGATGTACAGCGGGGTGAACATCTGTACCGAGTTGCCGAAATGCTTGCGCGTCTCCATCTGTGCGCGCTGCGCCATCTGTTCCAGAAACGGTAAGGCGGCAGGGGAGAGCAGCGCGGCGAAATCCTCGGGCTGGAGCACATCGCGGTTTAAGGCACGCTGTACATCGGCGGCGGTGTAGGAATCCGCATCGTAGGCGTTCATGCGGGAGATGACTTCGTCTTGAATCTCCGAGCCGATGTTGTCCATGCCGGGCTGATAGGCCATGTGGTCGGTCTCGGCGGTGATATATTTTGCGGAGATAACCTCCGATTTGTTTTCATACATGACAATAATCCTTTCTTGGTTTGTGCTTCCCCCAAGGCGGTGCGGGCAATGCCGCTGCGCGCGGCGGGCGCATAAGAAGGAGACAACCTGCGGTTTTCCCCTTCTTGTGAATCAACCGCTTTCCCTTCAGGGCGCGCTGCGCGCGCAAAGCAGAGTTCCGGTTTTTGCTTGCCGCCCATTTTACAGAATCAGAACAGCAAGGGCGGTTGCCACCCCAGAGGAGGTGCCTCAGTCGCGCAAAAAGCCTGTCAGCGGGGAGGATGCCGAGGCGCACTCGCGCACACGGCCCAAACCGGACAAATAAGCCGTGCGGCCGGCCTCGATTGCCTTTTTGAATGCCTCGGCCATCGCCGGAATATCGCCTGCCGTGGCGATTGCAGTGTTTGCCATCACGGCGGCCGCACCCATTTCCATCGCTTCGCACGCCTGCGACGGCCGGCCGATGCCTGCATCCACGATGACCGGCAGGTCGATTTCGTCAATCAGAATTTGAATGAACTCGCGCGTGGCAAGTCCCTTGTTGGTACCGATGGGTGCGCCGAGCGGCATCACGCAGGCCGCACCCGCGCTGACCAAGTCGCGCGCAACGTTCAGGTCGGGATGCATGTACGGCATGACGACAAAGCCCTCTTTTGCGAGGATTTCGGTCGCGCGGATGGTTTCCTGATTGTCGGGCAGCAGATATTTACTGTCGCGCATGATTTCGATTTTGACAAAATCGCCGCAGCCAACCTCACGCGAGAGCCGCGCGATGCGCACCGCCTCGTCCGCGTTGCGTGCCCCCGAGGTATTAGGCAGAAGAGTGACTCCCTTGGGGATATAATCGAGGATGTTCGCCGTGCCGCCTTCGTTGGCGCGGCGCAGCGCGAGCGTGATAATCTGTGCGCCTGCATTGTGTACGGCGGCGTTGATTAAATCGAGCGAATATTTGCCTGAGCCTAGAATAAAGCGGGAGGTGAATTCGTGTCCGCCCAGAATCAGCTTATCTTCCATGGTTGTTCTTCTCCTTTATGTGAAAAGTTGTGTTAAGGTTCGGTATGTCCGAGCAGCAGACGCAGCACCATAGTGGCTTGCTGCGCAGCGCAGACGGCGACACGCGGCGCCATCAGTCCAATACCGTCCGCAATGTCGCTCGTTCCGTCGCCGCAGACGTACAGCCGACCGAAGCGGCGCTCGGTGCGCATCAGGTTTGCTGAACCGCAGCCCGCCATGCCGCTGCCCGAAACAATAGGCGTGTCCGGCAAACGCTCCAGCAGTGTTTCAATCAGCATGGCTTTTTGGTCAGCGCGGTCGAATGCTTCGCAGACAACGTCGCAGCCTGCAAACAAGCGCGCGGCGTTGGCCGGGACGATGCGTTCAGTGTGCGGTTCGTATTGCAGATAGGGGTTGATGGCTTCCAGCTGTTCGAGCAGCGCCAGCGTTTTGGGGATGCCGATGTCCTTCATCGTGTAGTGCTGCCGGTTGAGGTTACTGATTTCCACCGTGTCGAAATCCACCAGCACCAGCCGTCCCACACCCAGCCGCGCCAGATGCACGGCAATGTTGGAGCCAAGTCCACCCAGTCCTGCGATGCCGACTGAAGCGTGGTCGAGCTTTTGCTGGATGTCCGCGCCGTGCCGCTCGACGAGCGCGGCGTGCAGTTCTTCTTTGGTCAAATGCATGCTTTCAGCCTCCGCCGACAAACTGCACAATTTCAATTACATCGTCCTCGTGCAGTGTCTCTTGTGAAAAGCGTGTGCGCGGCACAATTTGTCCGTTGCGCTCGACCGCGACGCGCTGCGGGTCGTTTCCGCGCTGCTCCAAAAGAGACAGCACAGTCATACCCGCGGAACAGGTACACGCCTCGCCGTTTATTTTCATAAAATCCCTTCTTTCAGGAAATAAAAATACCCCGGTTTCACCATGCGGTAAAACCGGGGCATTGAGTTTTTGCGATGCGACAGCTTCCCTACGATGGTGCTAACCAACAGGTTCAAAAGGTTAGGCTCTCGCCCTCTCAGCCGCTCATCACGGCACCCTTGCTTGCAAATCCAGTATAGACCAGTGAAAAGTGGTTGTCAAGGCGCAAATTCTCTGCTACAATAAAAGAAAACAAATGTTCGATGGGAGGGGGACGCCGTGGAGCGCACGATTTTGCACTGTGACTGCAATTCGTTTTACGCATCGGTCGAGACGCTGCTTGACCCGACGCTGGCGGAAGGGCCGAGTGCGGTCTGCGGCGACCCGGAGAGCCGCCACGGCATCATCCTTGCCAAAAACGAAAAGGCCAAGGCGTTCGGTGTGCAGACGGCGGAAACCATCTGGCAGGCAAAACGCAAATGTCCTGACCTGCGGCTGGTCCCGCCGCACCGCGAGGAATACGTCAAGTATTCGCGCCGCTGCAACGAGTTGTACCTGCAATATACCGATTTGGTCGACCCATTCGGCATTGATGAATCCTTTCTCGACGTGACCGGTTCGATGCACCTGTTCGGCACGGGCGAACAGATTGCGAACGAACTGCGCCGCCGTATGCGCGAGGAAATTGGGCTGACGATTTCGGTCGGCGTGTCGTTCAACCGTGCGTTTGCCAAGCTCGGAAGCGACTACAAAAAGCCGGATGCGACGACTGTCTTTTCTCCGGAGAACTTCCGGGAGCGCGTCTGGCCGCTGCCGGTTAATACGCTGCTGTACGTCGGCAAGCGCGCCGCCGCGCGGCTCGACGGGCTGGGCGTGCATACGATTGGTGACTTAGCCGCGTGTGAGCCTGCATTTGTGCACGGTATTTTCGGCAAGCAGGGGGATATGCTGCTGCGCTATGCCCGCGGCGAGGATGATGAGCCGGTGCGCTCGTTCTATGCCGAGCGCGAGGTCAAGAGCGTGGGCAACGGCATGACCTTTGCGCATAATCTGCTGGGCGAAGAGGCGTGCCGCATGGGATTGACCGCACTATGCGACAACGTCGGCCGCCGTCTGCGGGCGCGCGGGATGGTGTGCCAGACCGTGCAGATTGGCATCCGCGACCCGGAGTTTCACAACCGTTCGCGGCAGATGACGCTGGCGCAGCCGACCAACTCCACCCGCGTGCTGTTTGAGACGTCGCTTGCGCTGCTGCGCGCGCATTGGCCGATGGATAAGCCGGTGCGGCTGCTGTCGGTCACAGCGGCTAACCTGCTGTCGGAAAATCAGGCTTGTGAACAGCTTTCCCTGTTTGACAGTCCGCAGCAGACGCAGACACGGCAAAAGCAGCGCGAACTGGATAAGACCGTGGACGCATTGCGGCAGCGGTTTGGGAACCGGTCGGTCATTTTTGCAAATTCTGTTCGTAAACCAAAGGAAAACGGGAAAAAAGATGAAAAAGAGCCATGATTTTATCATGGCTCTTTTTTCGTCCACGCCTGACGCAGCAGTGCTGCGGCCTGGTTGATTTGCGCCTCGGTCATACCGGCGTAACCGAGCACCAGCGTCGCCTTGGGCGGCTGAACCGGTGGGGTGTAATAAGCGGACAGACCGTACACCCGCACGCCGACGGCCGCGGCCCGCTCCATCAGCTCACGTTCCAGCATGCCGTTTCGCATGTGCAGCAGCAGGTGCAGGCCCGCCTCCGAGCGGGATACCTCATGCGGCAGGTCGGCCAGTTCACGTGCAAGCGCCGCCAGCAGCGCGTCGCGCCGCGCCTGATATACCTTGCGGCTGCGGCTGATGTGCCGCTCAAAGGCGCCGGTGCGCAGAAAGGCCGCAAGTGTGTGCTGCTCGAAGCTCGGCACGGTGGATGAGTAGAGTGAGAACCGCTCGCGGTAGCGCGCCATCAGCGCGTCCGGCAGCACCAGATAGCCGATGCGCAGGCCGGGCGCAAGACTTTTGGCAAAGGTGTTCACATACACGACCCGCCCCGCGCGGTCAAGCTCACCCAGCGCGGGGATGGGACGCGAGGCATAGCGGAATTCGCTGTCGTAGTCGTCCTCGATGATATAGCGGTCGGGCGCAGCGGACGCCCAGCGCAGAATCTCGAGCCGCCGTGCGGCGGGCATGACCGTGCCGAGCGGGAAGTGATGCGAGGGAGTCAGGTACACGACCGATGCGTCGGACGCGGTCAGTGCGTCCGCGCGCAGACCGCTTTTGTCCAGCGGCAGGGGACGTACTGCTGCGCCGCCCGCGGCAAAAATCTGATAGAGTTTGCGGTAGCCCGGATTTTCCAGACCATATACGCGGTCGCGTCCCAAAAGCTGGATGACCAGCTGCATCAGGTATTCCGAGCCTGCGCCGACCAGAATGTTGTCGGGCGAGACGTTAATGCCGCGGAAGTCGTATAAATAGCGCGCGATTTGCTCACGCAGTTCGGGTGCACCACAGGGGTCGGTTGCGCGCAGCAGCCGGTCGGAATATTCGCTCAGCACGCTGCGGCTGAGCCGCGCCCATGTGGAAAATGGAAAGCAGCCGTTGTCCACAATATTGGTGCGGAAGTCGTAAAGATAGTGCTGCTCTTCCGCGGGGGATGGCTGTACCGCGACACGGGGCGCCTGCGTCTGCGCGGGCACGGCAAGCTGCGGCTGCACGAAGTAGCCGCGGCGCGGCGCAGAGGCGAGATACCCTTCGGCCAGCAGTTGTCCGTAGGCGGTTTCCACCGTGATTTGGCTGACATGCAGGTTAGCGGCGAGCTGGCGCTTGCTGGGCAGCCGGTCGCCGCCTGCCAGTGCGCCCGACATGATATCCGCGCGCACCGCACGGTATAGCTGTTCGTACAGCGGGGTCTTGCTGTGCGGGTCAAGATGATAGGTGAGCATAGCAGATTCCTCCGTATCGCCTGCGGAAAGAAAAAATCCCTCCAAACTGGCATTGCTGTTTTTACAATACCAGTATGGAGGGATAATGTCAAATCAAACCTGCCGTGCGCAGGATAAACAGGATAGCGGTGAGTGTGACAGCACTCAGCGCTGTGCTGAGTACAACGATGGACGCAGCCAGAACATGGTCGCCGCCCATATTTTTGGCCATTACATAGCCGGATACCGTGCTCGGCGCGCCGCACAGGATGACCAGCGCGACCATTGCCTGGTCGCGGAAGCCCATCCACGCCGCAATGGGCAGGAAGATGACCGGCAGCAGAATCAGCTTGATAAAGGTCGCAGCGCAGGTCGGGGCGAGCTTTTTGATGGCCTTGGCGCCCTCGAAGCCTGCACCGATGCTGATGAGTGCGACCGGCGTGGCGCAGGAGGCCAGCATATCCAGCCCCTTGGACAGCATGGGCGGGAAATCCACTTGCAGCAGCGAAAACGGCAGGCCTGCCAGAATACCCAAAATGATGGGATTGGTGATGATGCCGCCCAGCGTGCGTGACACAATGCCCTTGCGCTGAGCGTTTTTGGCGTCCGGCGCGGTGACGGTCAGCACCAGCACCGAAAAAATGTTGTACAGCGGTACGCTTGCGACAATCATCAGCGGCACCAGTCCCGCGTCTCCGTACAGGTTTTGCACGAACGCCACGCCCAAAATCGCCTGTGAGCCGCGAAACGCGCCTTGTGTGAACGCGCCGACCATGCTTTTATCCGGCAACAGCTTTGCCGCGCCGAACCAGATGGCAAAAAAGTAAACCACCGTGACGCCTGCGCAGAACAGGAAGAACCGAAGGTCGAACTGTTCGGTGATGCGTCCGGCCGCGATGTCCCGGAACAGCAGAACGGGCAGCAGCACCTTGAACGAAAGCCGGTCGAGGTCGGCCAGTGTCTGCTGCGAAAAAAAATGCCGGCCGCGCAGCACGCGGCCCAGCAAAATGATTGCAAAAATAGGGACGGTTGCGTTGAGGCAGAAAATCAGATTATCCGTTGTATTCCCCTCCTACGGCGGATTCCTCCTGCCGGAAGAAATCCTGCAATTTTTCCAGACTCTGCGCGAGTACCGCCGCCTGTTCGGGCGACAGTGTTTCCATCACGGACGCAATCATGCGCTCATGAAATGCCTTATGATATTCATAGGCGGCGCGGCCTTTTGGCGTAAGCGTGATGTTGACCACGCGCCGGTCGGTGCTGCTGCGTGCGCGGCTGACCAGCTCCTTGGCCTCCAGCTTATCGCAGGCAACGGTCAACGTGGCGAGCGTGACGCCGATAGACCGGGCGACCTCGCTCATACGCACCGGTTCCATCGCCCCGATTTTTTCGATGATATGAATTTCCGTAATCGAGATGGCGCTGCCCAGACCACCTGCCATGGCGCGCTCCTCGATTTTGTTGATGCGGCCGAATACGTCGACCAGAAAGGAGTTGAGCTGTTCCGCACTGGACATATTCGCACCGCCTTTCTGATAATTCGCTAAGCTAACCTAAATATTAGCATAGCTAAGTGAAAAAAGCAACAAAAAGCCGCCTGCTTCGACGACAGAGCGGTTTTGCTTTTTCTGTTGAGTGCAGCGGCGATTCATTGTATAATGAAGAAAACAAATGTTCTATCAAGGGAGTGGGGGACAGGATGGATTTGCTGCAAGGACTGAATCAGGCCCAGCGGGAGGCGGTCACCGCGACGGAGGGCTTTGTGCGCGTGATTGCGGGAGCCGGTTCGGGCAAGACCCGCGCACTCACCCATCGGTTCGCCTATCTGGTGTGTGAGCTGGGGATTCTGCCGGGGAATATCCTGTGCGTCACCTTCACAAACAAAGCGGCGGCCGAAATGCGGCAGCGCATTCATCAGCTGACCGGAGATAACGACACCGGCCTTATCAACACCTTTCATGGCTTTTGCGTTTCGGTTTTGCAGGAGGACAGCAATGCGGTGCAGTATCCCAAGAGCTTTCTGGTGCTGGATAATGCGGATATCGATGCGATGCTGCAAATCATCTATGAAGAACGCGGACTGACGCTGCGCAACATGACCTTTTCCGCTGCACGGGATATGATTGAGATACGCAAGCTGTTCAAGGACCCGACGTATTACGAGGATATGATTACCTTGCCGCTGGATACCTTGCGGGAGAAGTACGAGCGGGCGACCTCGACCACGGATATCATTTTTTACGGCTATTTATATCAGGAGAAAAAGTGTTTTGGGCTGGATTACAATGATTTAATCAAGTTTTCGCTGTATATCTTCCGTGAGCATGCGGATATTCGGCGCAAGTGGCAGCAGCGGCTGGAATACATTATGATTGACGAATTTCAGGACATCGACCAGCTGCAATATGAGCTGATGGAGGTGCTCTGCGGATATCACAAAAACCTGTTTATCGTAGGCGACCCCGACCAGACGATTTACACCTGGCGCGGCGCGAACGTCAAATACCTGCTGGACTTTGACAAAGCGTTTCCGGGCACGAAAACCATCATGATGATGCAGAATTACCGCTCCACACCACAGATTTTGGCGGCTGCGAACGCCCTGATTGACAAAAATCAGCATCGCATGAAAAAGGAGCTGCTGGCCACGCTGCCGGACGGCGCGCCGGTCCTGTGTCACTTCGCGCAGACGCAGGAGGCGGAAGCCGCGTGGATGGCGGAGGAGATGCAGCGCCTACACGAGGAGGGTACGGCGTACCGGGACATGGCGGTGCTGTATCGGGCGCATTATGTGACGCGCGCGGTGGAGGAAGTGCTGCTGCGGGAAAAAATTCCGTATACCATTTACAGCGGCGTGCAGTTTTTCAGTCGCATGGAAATCAAGGATGCGCTCAGCTATCTGCGCATGATCGTCTATCAGGATGACTTGTCCTTCCGGCGCATCGCTAATGTACCCAAGCGCAATCTGGGCAAACGGCGCATGGCCTTTTTGCAGGAGTACGCGGAGCAGCACGGCTGCACATTGTATCGCGCTTTGCAGGATAATATCGAAGATGCACTGTTCAAAGGCACGCGCGCACGGCAGTTTATGTCGCTTGTGCAGTCCTTTGCAGAGGGGTATGAGGGACGGCCTGTGTCCGAAGTTTTGTCAGCGGTGCTCAACGCAAGCGGCTATGAAGCCATGCTGCGCACCGAAGGCAGTCAGGAGCGGCTGGATAATCTGGCGGAGCTCAAGCAGTCGGTCTATCTGTACGAAACCACCTGCGGCGAGGAGTGTACGCTCGAGCATTACCTGTCCCATGTGGCGCTGCTGACCAACAGCGATACGGCAGAGCAGGGGGACAAGGTCAAGCTCATGACCGTGCATGCTGCCAAGGGACTGGAATTTCCCTATGTGTTTTTGTGCGGCATGAATGAGGGGATTTTTCCCTCGCGTAAGGTGCGCACGCTGCCGGGGATGGAGGAGGAACGCCGTCTGGCATTCGTGGCGCTCACGCGCGCGGAGCGGCGGCTGTATCTGTCCGAGGCGGACGGCCGTAACTTTGACGGTTCGCCGCGGTATCCGTCGCGGTTTGTGCTGGATATCGGCCGCGACTGCATCGCTTTTACCCATCCGCCGCAGGAAGGGCTCATTCGTGAAACGGAGGACTATATCGCGGCTACGCAGCGCTTTTTCCCGGCGCAGGACAGCGATACCGTGTTTCCGGTCGGCCAGCGGGTCAAACACCTGCTGTTTGGCGAAGGAACCGTGCTCGAAGTGGACAGGGACAACGGGGCGCATCTGGTGCAGTTTGACGATATGCCTACCCCGCGCAAAATCTCCTTCCGTGCAAAACTGGAACGGTGCTGACGCATTGCGCACAGCGCAGATAAAAAAGGCTTGTTTTCCTTGGAAAACAAGCCTTTTGCAGTAATATGCCTCTTATCCGTGCCGGCAAACGGATAAGGGGAATTTTTTTATGGTCAGGCAGTTGCCCGTTTTTGTACAATAAACACAGGATATGGCCCATGAATTGGAATGGAGGAACAAAATATGGGAAATATTTACGGATATATCCGGGTATCCAGCGTGGACCAGAACGAGGACAGGCAGCGTATTGCACTGCAAGGCAAGGGTGTACCGGATTGCCGTATCTACATAGACAAACAAAGCGGAAAGGACTTTGAGCGTCCGAAATATAAGCGATTGATAAAAAAATTAAAGCCGGGCGACTTGCTTTATGTTTTGAGCATCGACCGGTTGGGACGCAATTATAAAGAAATACAGCACCAGTGGCAGGTGCTGACAAAGGAAATCGGTATTGATATCTGCGTGCTGGACATGCCCCTGCTGGATACACGGCAGGGAAAAGACCTGATGGGAACGTTCATTGCAGACCTTGTGCTGCAAATTTTGTCCTTTGTGGCGGAAAGCGAGCGCACCAATATCCGTAAGCGGCAGGCAGAAGGGATTGCAGCGGCCAAAGCGCGCGGGGTAAAGTTCGGCAGACCACCTGCTGCAACACCGGAAAATTTTGGTGAAGTACATCAAGCGTGGAGAGACAGGAAAATGACGCTCAAACAGGCAGCACGGGCGTGCGGGATGCCGCCCAGCACGTTTTATGCAAAAGCATTACGTCAAGAAAAAGGCACTTAATTCAACCTGACAAATAATACAATAAAGTGTACTTTTTGGAATTACAGCAAGGATAAGCACCCATGAAAATGATACTACCAAAAGTAAGTTTTTTCAAGTGTTTCCATAAACTTTAGGTCGCCGTTTTTCCTCATTTGTAAAAGTACACTTTTCAAAACTGTGAAAGGGGTGAGAGGGCAAAGCCTTGCCAAAATACAGACTTCATTTTGAAATAAGGAGGAAATGCGAAGATGAAAAAAAGAATGTTGTCAGCACTGCTGGCTGCATCCATGGTGCTGACAATGGTTCCGGCAGCATTTGCAGCGGATACCGTAGAGGATATTCCGTGGAGCGGTGAAGGGACATATAAGCTGAGCGAAGAAGCTACCCTGAAAAGTGTGTATACCATCGAAGCGGATACGAATACGGTCTATACCATTGATGTGGATACATACACTCTGAAGGTAGACACATTGAATGTAGGTCAGAACAGCGGTTTGATTATCAACAGCAGCAATGCGGACAAGGGCGGTTCTGTCCAAGCATCCAATGCTGATGGAAAAATCACCTTTCATGTGGACGGTTCGCTGGAATTGGGTCCGAATGTGACGTTTAGCAGCCCGATAGAGATTTATAAGCTCACGCCTGACACGGCGACGGTGAAGAGCGTAATGCCGATGAACCGTGCCGCTATGAATCAGGAGGACAATGGTAAGGTGGTCATCAAGGGCGGCACTTATACGGAGCCGGTCACGATTGGTGAAAATCTGGAAGCTGTCGTGCCGGAAGATGCGGCAGTCGATGGTCAAATTGTCGTTGAGAATGGTGCCACGCTGAATGTAGACGGCAATGTTAAAACGATTTCTGTTCAAGCGGGCGCTTCTGTGGTAATTAACGGTAAGGTCGAGGTGCTCGAATTGCCGGCTGATATGAATGATGCCGATATCACGATTGATGCAGATGCGGAAATCGGCAGCACCCAGACCGGCAATATCTCTTCCATTTTTGTTGCCGTCTATCCCAGCGGCGGAAACCATGGCACGGTAGAAATTTATTCGCTGGACGGAGATACCAGATACAATGCAACAGACATGGGTACGCTTGACGGAACCGATCCAGTTGGCAATTTGTACAGCGTGCGCGCTGATGCCGGCGCAAAGCTGGTAGCGAAAGTCACGCCGGAGACCGGTTATCAGGCAAAGTATGTGGTATTCCAGCCGGGCAATCTGGCTGGCTGGGGCGAGTTCAACACCATGGAAGCGGTAGGAGACAATACATTTGTTGAAGATATGCCCATGGAGAACGTTGCGCTGACGGTACAATACGAAAAAATTGGCGGCAGCTCCGGCGGTTCCGGCGGCTCCAGCGGCGGTGGCGGCGGCACTGCCACGGGTACTTATTCGGTAAGTGTGGCAACGGCACAGAATGGCACCGTATCTGTTTCCCCGAAGAATGCGTCCAAGGGCGCTACCGTTACGGTTACTGTTACACCGGATAAGGGCTATGAGCTGAGCAGCCTGACGGTTACCGATCAGAACGGCAAGGCTGTCACTCTGACCGAGGCCGGTAACGGCAAGTATACTTTTAAGATGCCGGATTCCCGCGTGACGGTAAAGGCAACCTTTACTGAAATCGGCGAGCAGCCTGCGGAACTTCCGTTTGGGGATGTTGCCTCTTCGGCCTGGTATGCAGAAGCTGTGCGTTATGTATATGAAAACGGCATGATGAACGGTGTTTCGGCGAACTCCTTCGGTCCGAATGCGACGACAAACCGCGCAATGATTGTTACCATCCTGTACCGTCTGGAGGATACACCGGCAGCTTCGTCTTCCGGCTTCACGGATGTAGTATCGGGTTCGTATTATGCGGATGCGGTTAACTGGGCCGCTGCAAACGGTATTGTCAACGGTGTCAGCGCAACCAGCTTTGCCCCGAATACCGCTGTGACTCGTGAGCAGATGGCAGCAATTCTGTATCGTTATGCGCAGTTCAAGGGTTACTCTGTGACGGCGTCGAACAGCCTGAACAGCTATGCAGATGCTTCTCAGCTCAGCTCTTACGCAATCGCAGCCATGCAGTGGGCGAATGCGGAAGGTCTGATTACCGGCAGCACAAGCACAACACTCAACCCTGTGGGCAATGCAACGCGTGCAGAGGTTGCAACCATTCTGATGCGTTTTTGTGAAAATATCGCAAAATAATGAAAAGGCAAGGATATTCCCATAACGAGTACCGTTTCGTATCGTTTCCGGCGGTATGAATGGTATAAAGTTTTTAGCTATCCCTTTCCTGAGGAGCGGCGCAGCACAGGCAGCGCCGTTCCTCTTTTTTGTAATTAAAATATAAAAAAAGCAGCTTTTCCGAAGAAAAGCTGCTTTTCGTTGGCAGCCGAAGAAGGATTCGAACCCTCACAAACAGAGTCAGAGTCTGTCGTGCTACCTTTACACAATTCGGCTGTATTTTCTTTTTTCATCCTTGCGACTTGTATATTATACTATGGCAATACGTGAGTGTCAAGTGTTTTTTTGAAAATTTTATTTTTCCTAAAAAGGAGAGGTCAACCTCTTTGGGTTGACCTCAAACCCCGTTTTTGACGGCTCATTTTTGGGAAGAAGCAGCAGCGTTTGTGATTTCATATCGCCGGTTGCGCAGCCAAAGGACTGCGTCGGCGGAAACCATCAGGACGTTGAGCAAATAGAGAAAGAGAACCGCGTCAAAATGGTAAAGCAGTTTGTTGGCGATGCCCGCCAGATATCCCAGAATGAGTACCAGAAGGAAGAACAGACTTTTTCCTTGGGTGGAGCGGGATTTCCAGGAGCGCACGATGGAAAAGGGCCATGCCGCCCCAAAGCACAGCAGCATCAGCGCTTCCAGACCGCTCAACTGCGGTACACCCCTTTGATAGTGGACTGCTCCAGAATATGTCCTTCCATCTGGCGGAACATCTCATGGAACCAGAAGCCGTCCTTCAGGTCCAGCATCGAGTCCAGTGCATAGACATGCAGCTCATAGGTGTGCGGCTCATTGGGGGGCGCCATACCGCCATAGCAGGCTGAAAGGTCGGGACTTTGCTGTCCGCCCTGGATGCTCACCCAACTGTTAAGACCCTGCACGAAATCCGCATTGGCCTGGCTGTCATTCTCCTCCAGCTTGGTGCGGGTGATGTTAGCCGCTACCCAGTGAATCCAGGAAAAGCCGCCGCTGACGGGGCAGGCATCCTTATCTTCTAAAAAAAGCGCAAAGCTCTTGGTGCCCTCGGGGGCTTCCAGAATCTCCAGCGGCAGGGAGTAGCTGGGTACACCGTTTTCGTTATGATGTTCGCCGTGCTTGCCGAAGCGATCCTCGATGATTCCGTCTACAATACCATGACTGATTACTTTCATGGGAAAAACCTCCTTGTGATGTTTGACAGGGTTATCATAACAGGGTTTTTCCCAAAGGTAAATTACCCACTTTTTTGTGGGTATCCGCTTTTTTTATAGCAGGCCTCGTTCCCGGAGCGGTTCCTCCATCCCGTGGCGCATCATATAGTCAATGCCGATTTCCTGCATGATCTTCAGTGCAGCCAGAATCTGCTCTCCCTGGGGATGGGTCAGATAATATTCCGTTTTGAGAGGATAGCCGCCGGACACCTCTTTATCGACAAAACCAAAAGCGGTCAGCTCCTTGAGATGCTCCAGCAGCATTTTCTGCGTAATGCCTTCGATATCCCGCTCCAACTGGGCCAGCGTGGTTTTTCCAAAGCGCAGACGCCACAAAATAATGGGTTTCCATTTGCCTTTGATCATGTCATGCACCAGTTCCAGCGGACAGGTGTAAGTCTCGCGCAGTTTCATGCGGTTTCCCCTCCCTTGCTTTTATTATCGTGTTCCGTATGCGTTGGATGCTTTTGCGCTCTCGGATTTAAAATGCCATCTGCTCCGAGGGAATTCTGTCCTGCTCTGTCACGGGACGAATCGGGCGGCAGGGCGTGCCTGCTGCAACGACGCCGGCCGGAATGTCGTGAATGACTACGCTGCCGGCGCCGATAACCGAACCCTTTCCGATGGTGACGCCCCCGCAGACCACAGCGTTGGCGCCGATCCACACATCCTCCTCCAAGCGGATAGGCTTGGAGGTGCTGATCCCTTCGGAGCGCTGGCCGGCATCGATGGAGTGACCGGCGCAGCTGAGACACACGCCCGGGGCGATAAATGCGCCGGCGCCAATATGGACGGGCGAGGTGTCCAGAATCACACAGTTGTAATTGATGACCGTAAGGCCGTGGGTGTGGATGTTGAATCCGTAGTCACAATGAAAGCTGGGTTCGATAAAGGTCAGCGGATGGCAGGTGCCGAACAGCTCGGCCAGAATATCCTGTCGTTCCTGCTTTTGGTCAGGAGCAGAGCGATTGTATTCCCAGCAAAGCCGCTGTGCTTTTGCTTTCAATTCCGGCGGGATAGCGCGGTTCTGTGCCGCATACCCCTCCGGGGATTGCAGAATATTGCGTATTTCCATCTTGTTTTCTCCTTTTCCGTATGACAAGCCATGGCCGCGAATGGTGCGCAGCTGTGGTCGGTGAGGTAAAACAAAAACCGACTTGCTAAAACAAGTCGGTTTTACTTGGTGGAGACGGTGAGGATCGAACTCATGACCTCCACACTGCCAGTGTGGCGCTCTCCCAGCTGAGCTACGCCCCCATCAAAATGTCCGTCAACAGATTCTGACGACAAAATATATTATACGCAGGTTTTGTGCGTATGTCAAGAAGGAAATGCAATATCCTGCAATATTCTGCGGGATTTTTTAAGCAGACAGCAAAACACCCGTGCGTGGAGAGGGCACGGGTGTTTTGCGTTTGTAGGATAGGAATGGTTATCAATATGGTGGCAACTCCGGCAAAGCCGGAATAGCTTGCAGAAAAATCAGCGCTGGATACGGCCCGAGCCGTCGCCGCCGGCGAGCTTCTCAACCTCGGCAACGGTTACCATGTTGTAGTCGCCCTCGATGGAGTGCTTGAGTGCGGAAGCCGCAACCGCGAACTCGACCGCCTCCTGCGTGGTCTTGCCGGTCAGCAGGGCGTAAATCAGACCGCCGCCGAAGGAGTCGCCGCCGCCAACGCGGTCGATGATGTGCAGCTCGTACTTCTTGGAGAAGCAGTATTCGTCGGAAGCTACATCATACAGCATGGCGCTCCAGCCGTTGTCAAACGCAGAATGGGACTCGCGCAGGGTGATGGCAACCTTCTCAAAGCCAAACTTGTCAGCCAGCTGCTTGGCAACCGACTTGTAGCCCTCGCGGTTGATTTCGCCTGCGTAAATGTCGGTCGCCTCGGCCTCGATGCCAAATACGTCCTTAGCATCCTCCTCGTTGGAGATGCATACGTCGACATACTGGCACAGCTCGGTCATCGCCTCGCGTGCCTGCTCGCGGGTCCACAGCTTGCCGCGGTAGTTCAGGTCGCAGGAGATTTTTACGCCGTGCGCCTTGGCTGCCTGGCAGGCCTCGCGGCAGATTTCCACTACATTCGGGCCGAGCGCCGGGGTGATGCCAGTGAAGTGGAACCAGTCTACGCCCTCAAAAATCTTGTTCCAGTCGAAATCAGCGGTAGTTGCTTCCTGAATGGCGGAGTGTGCACGGTCATAGATGCAGACCGAGCCGCGCTGGGATGCGCCCTTCTCGTTGTAGTAGATGCCGACACGGTCGCCGCCGCGGGTGATCATGCTGGTGTCTACGCCGTAGCGGCGCAGGGAGTTGACCGCCGCCTGACCGATTGCATGTGTCGGCAGCTTGGTGACGTAAGCCACGTCCAGACCGTAATTGGCCAGCGAAACGGCAACGTTGGCCTCGCCGCCGCCGAAGGTGAACTCCAGGTGGTCAGCCTGTACAAAACGCTCATAGTTGTACGGCTGCAGACGAACCATCAGCTCGCCGAAAGTAACGATTTTCATGTGATTTCCTCCGTGTTTTTATGATTATTGTTTGCCGACCAGATGAATCGCAAAGCCGCAGATTTCATCCGACAGATAGATAGCATTCAGGGTGCCGTCCGCCTTATATTTGGCGGTGGCGTCGTTGAAGACAATGCCGCGCGTTTCCAGCTCAGCCTTGGCCGCCGCAACATCCGGTGTGCCGATGGCGATATGGCCGTTTTTGCCCATATACGGCTCCTTCATCAGCTCGATGTCGCCGGCAAAAAAGGAGCTGTTGCCCTCCTTGACCGAAAAGCCGAACAGGGCCTGAAACAGTTCCGCGGCTTTCTGCGCCTCTTCCTTGTTTGCAGCGTTGATGCCAATATGTGCGAGCGAATACTTAACCATTGCGCGCCTCTTTCACGATCTCAACCGACTTCTTGCACAGCTCAGTGATTTCGTCCCACTTGCCATTGTCGATGAGGTCGGCGGTGACCATATACGAGCCGCCGCAGGCAGCGATAACCGGATTCTTGACATAGTCCGCGAGGTTTTTCAGCGAGATGCCGCCGGTCGGCATAATCTTAAACATCGGGAACGGTGCGTTCATGGCCTTAATCTTGGCAATGCCGCCGGACTGCTCGGCGGGGAAGAACTTGAGCACTTCCAGACCGAACTTGTAGGCGGTGTGATAATCGGTCGGGGTGGTGCAGCCGGGGAAGATCTGGATGCCGACCTTCTGGCAGTAAGCAACGATTTCGGGGTCCATGCCGGGGGTAACGATGAACTGCGCACCGGCAGCCATAGCTTCGTCGACCTGCGCGGTGGTGAGCACCGTGCCGGCGCCGACCAGCATTTCCGGGAAATTCTCACGCATGGCCTTGATGGCGATGGCCGCGCCTGCCGCACGGAAGGTAACCTCCGCTACCGGCACGCCGCCTGCAATCAGGGCCTTGGCCAGCGGGATTGCGTCACGCTCGGGGTGGTTGAGCTTGATGACCGGCACAACGCCGATGGACTGAACCTTTTTTTCCATTTCATTCATTGCAATCTTCCTCCGTGTTTCATAATATGGAATGCCGTTTCATAGATTTATTTGATGCTTTTATTATAAAACTTTACCGTCAGATTGCAAGAGTTTTTCACAAACAATCTATGCAAAGTTTCCCTTGTTTTTTTGGTGAAAATACATTAAAATGGAACAAAGTTTTATAATGCGGAACGAAAGGAGCCTCATTATGGCAGAATCCTCGTCTGTGCAGTCGCTCGACCGTGCGTTCGATTTGCTGGAGCTGCTGTGCAAGAGCAGGAATGGAATGAGCATCGGTGCGTTGTCGGCCGAAACCGGCCTGCATAAAAGCACGGTGCACCGTCTGCTGTCGAGCATGTGCACACGCGGCTATGTGCAGCGTGATGCGGCGACCAGTATTTATCGCGCCGGCATGCGTTTGTGCGAACTGAGCAGCTTTATCATGGACAATCTGGATGTGGTGGAGCGTGCGCGCCTGCCGATGGAGCGTCTGAGCCGGGAAACGGAGGAGACGGTGCATCTGGTGATGCAGGAGGAGCGCGACATCGTTTATATTCATAAGGTGGAAAGCGACCGCGGTGCGATTCGCATGTTTTCGCGTATTGGTATGCGCCGGCCGCTGTATTGTACGGGAGTGGGCAAGGCGATTCTTGCCACCTGGCCGGACAGCGAGGTGCATGCCCTCTGGCAGCAAAGCGACGTTAAGCCGTGGACGGCGCATACCATTGTGTCCGAGGACGCCTTTTTCCATGAGCTGGAGCGAATACGCCGGCTGGGCTATGCGCTTGATGATGAAGAAAACGAGCTGGGTGTGCGCTGCATTGCCGCCGCCATTCCGGACTATCGCGGCCGTGCGTCCTATGCGGTTTCGGTTTCCGCGCCAATCAGCCGCATGTCGGATGAGCGCATCGGATTGCTGCGCGGTCCGCTGCTGGCAGCATGCCATGAAATAGCGGCGGCTTTGGGCGGGAGCATGAGCCGGATGTGATACACTGGCGTAACCGGATGGAGTTTCCGGAATGGAAGAACAGGAGTGAATGAATGGCAGTTACATTGGCGGAAATCGCGGCGCTGGCAGGCGTTTCGCGCGGCACGGTGGACCGTGCGCTTAATAACCGCGGACGGGTAGACCCCAAGGTGGCCGCGCGGGTGCGGCGTATCGCGGTGGAAATGGGATACCGCCCCAACCGGGCGGGCAGGATGCTGGCATTGGCCAAGCATCCGATTAAAATCGGCGTGATTGTACAGTCGGTGGAAACCATGTTTATGCATATGGTATATGAGGAAGCCAGCCGCGCCTGTGCGCGCTTGAAAAGCGAGGGGGCGGAGGTGTTGCTGCGCCCGTTGGAGGGGGTAGACGCTTCGCGTCAGCTCGACGCGATTGACGAGTTGGTTGACAAAGGCGTGAACGGCCTTGCGGTAACGCCGGTAGAGGATGACGCGGTGCGCGCGCGCCTGCGGGCGCTGTCCGATGAGATGCCGGTGGTCACGTTTAACACGGATTTATCGGAATCCGGCCGCTTGTGCTATGTCGGATCGGATAATTATGCCTGCGGACGCGCCTGCGCAGGGCTGATGAACCTGCTGCTCGCCGGCGGCGGCGAGGTGCTGGTGGTGGCGGGACAGGAAAACAACCTGTCGCACCGGCAGCGGGTAGAGGGCTTTTGCGATGAAGCCGCGTCGCACTTTCCGGATTTGAAGCTGCTGCCGCCCGAGACCTGCGGGGACGATCAGCAGCTTGCTCATGATATTGTATGCCGAACGGTGCAGGAGCATCCGCAATTGCGCGGTGTGTATGTTTCCGTCAACGGACAGATTGGCGCGTGCGACGCGCTGCGCGAACTGGGTCTGCAGGGGAAGGTGCATCTGATTTGTCATGACCTGTCCGAGGTCAACGCGGAAAACATCCGCGCGGGATTGATTGACTTTCTGATTGACCAGGACGCGCATTTGCAGGGCGTGCGGCCGGTTGAGCTGCTGCTCGACTATTTGCTGGTGGGAGAAAAACCCGAAAGCGAACGCATTTTGGCGCGGATTGATATTCGCAACCGGTACAATGTATAACGGCAGCGAAGGAGGAATCGGCGCATGATGGAACAGATACAGCTGCCGCACGGCGTTTTGACCCATTTCGGCGTGGCGGCGGGGGAGAAAAAGCCCGCGCTGGTGCTCTGTCCGGGCGGCGGCTACGAATTTTGCTCGATTCGGGAGGGCGCACCGGTTGCACGGGCGTTTGCGCGGGACGGCATCGAGTCGTTTGTGCTGGAATATGACTGCACAGATGTGCCGCTCGGCAGACAGCCGGTGCGCACGCTGTCCGCAGCGGTTGCATGGGTGCGGAAGAATGCTGCACGCTTCGGTATAGATGTAAACCGCATCGCGGTCGGCGGTTTTTCCGCGGGCGCGCATCTGGCGGGCACACTGGCGGCCGTTTGGAACAAGCCGGAGTGGTTTGACGCGGGTACAGACCTCGCGCTGCACCGACCTTTTGCGGCGGTACTGGGGTATCCGGTTGTAACCGCGGGCGAATATGCGCACCGCGGCAGCTTTGTGCGTCTGGCAGGGGAGGACGAGTCACAGCAACAGGCATTTTCGCTGGAAAAGCTGGTGGATGCGGACACGCCGCCGGTGTTCCTGTGGCACACACTGACCGACGCAACCGTACCGGTCGAAAATACGCTGCTGCTGGAAGATGCGCTGCGCAAAGCAGGCGTGCCGCATGAGGTGCATCTGTTTCCACATGGTGTGCACGGACTGGCGCTGGCGGATTTTGAAACCTACGACCCGGCGCGCGGCCGCCGCCCGGACCGGCATCTGGCCCGGTGGCAGGCATTGTGCGCAGAGTGGCTGAAGGAGTTATGACCATGGAAATACGACACACGCAGCGGTCGGACCTGCCGGTGCTGCTTGAGATTTTTGCGGGTGCGCGTCGCTTTATGGCGGAAAACGGCAATCCGAACCAGTGGGGCGACCATACACCCACGCGCGAAACGTTGGAGCAGGATATTGCGGCGGGGTGCAGCTATGTCTGCATACAGGATGGATGTATCGCAGCGACGTTTTTCCTCTCCACAGCGGGCGAGCCGACCTACCGCGTGATTCGAGAAGGGGCATGGCTGGATGACGCGCCCTATGGCGTGGTGCACCGCATCGCGGCGGCCGAGCAGGGCCGCGGCGCGGCGGCGTACTGTCTGGAGTGGTGTCTGGAGCAGTGCGGCAACATCCGCATTGACACACATCGCGACAACAAGCCAATGCAGCGTCTGCTCGCGCGGCTGGGGTACACCTATTGCGGGCTGATTGATTTGGAAAACGGCCGCGGAGAGCGGCTGGCCTTTCAGAAACGGCGGGAATAAGCGTAAAGAAACCACCTCGAAAAGAGGTGGTTTTCTTTTTGATAAAAATAAAATGAAAGATTGACTTTAACAAAATTAAAGTATATACTGAGGATACCAGAAGGAGGTGGGTGCATGGCGATTGAGGTAATCCCCGGCTGGATGGCGCAGCTGGAGGAAGAGGACGTGGCGTTTATCAAGCGGTTTGTCCTTGCGTCCGGGTCGCTCAAGCAGATTGCGGGCGAATACAGCGTGACTTACCCGACCGTGCGCCTGCGGCTCGACCGGCTGATTCAGAAGATTGAACTGGGCGAGCGGGAGGATGAGGATCCGTATGTTGCACTCATCAAGCGGCTGGCGGTGAATGACAAGCTGGATTTTGATACCGCGAAGATTTTGATTCACGAATACAAAAAGCGCCGCGCGGACGGCGCGGCGAATGGGTAGAGAGGTGCGTTTGTATGGCAAAACTCGATACGATGTCAATTGTAGTGACCGCAATCAACCTGTGTCTGTGGCTTGCGATTCTGGTGGGGCTTATCGCGCTGCAGGCATGGTTGTCGCGGCGCAAGGCGTGGTGGCCGGGGCTGGTGATGCCAGTGCTATCGTTCTTGATGTCGTTGCTGATTGTGGTGGGTAACTTTGTGTTTTTGTCGCAGAGCAGCATGGTGAGTGGAACACAGGTAGTCGATGAGCAGACCGGTGCGGTTGTCTATCAGGCGCAGCAGGTGCAGCAAGCGCATGACTGGGCGGCGGGCGATACCGCGCGGCTGGGCGTGCTCCTGCTGGTTAGCAATATTCCCACAATCGTGCTGCTGGCAGTTTATTTTCTGTGCCGCCGCAGCCAAAAACACAAAAAGCAGCTGGATAAGATGAACATTCAAGACCTGTAAGCCAAGAAAGGAGGGAAGATGATGTTTGTGCCGTTTCGTATTTTGATGATGGTGTTGCTGCTTGCAGCCGTCATTGTCCTGCAAGTGTTTTTGTCACGCCGCAAGGCATGGTGGCCGGGATTGGTGCTTCCTGCGCTGGAAGTGGCCTATTCCATTTTTGCAATCGCTTCTGCCATTGCCGGATATTATGAGGTATATGGCAAGGGTGTGCCGGTGACAGCCTCGCTCATTTGTGACACCTTCTTAGCGTTTGTGCAGTGCAACATTTTTACACTGGTGCTGCTGGCAGTTTATTTTCTGTGCCGCCGCAGCCAAAAACGCAAAAAGCAGCTCGACAAGATGAACATACAAGACCTATAAGCACAAAAAACCGCCGTTTCGGACAGACGCATCCAAACGGCGGTGATTTTTTATGATTCGGGCAACGCTTTGCGGCGTGCGGGGGACAGATAGCCGCCGATAGCGGCAGCCATTTCTCTGGAAGCGACGACTTTGTCGGCAAGTGTGACAATCCATGCGATGCGCGTGCGCGGCATGGCTGCAAGAGGAAACATGTGCCGTGCGATGGCATCGCACTCTTCGTTTGAAAGGCCGAACATGCATCTGGCGCGCTCTGCCGCGATATGTCCATGCACAAAGGCGTGCATGCGCATGATGCGCTGGATGCCGGAATACCGGTGCAGATAGCGGCGGAATAAATCACCGCGCCAGTCATAGCCGAAAAAGTCATGCAGCAACGCTGCACGGACGACAGAAGCGGTTTCGTCCTCGGACAGACGCATCCGACGGGCGATGGCATAGGCCGCCTCCGCTACGGCAACCGAGTGGTCGTATACCGAATTTTCGGCGCCGTGATGCTGAAACAAGCGCAGCTGCTGAAAGCGTGGATGCTCCAGAATATGCCCCACGAGCTGCTGAATCTCGCTGTCCAATGGACTCACCCCTTTCGTTATTTTCTGTCTCTATTATATGTCGCACGCTGCACAAAAACAAGCACTAATTTGTTACATTATTGTGACATTTTACTCGAGGGGTTGGAGCAGCCGCCGGGTGACACGCCGATGCAGCGCAATCGCGGCGACAAGGCCGACGGCTTCGGCAAGCGGAAACGCAAACCACACGGCGGTCAGGCTCAGTCGGGACAGCAGCACCGCTGCGGGAAGGATAACGATAAACTGGCGTGTAAGCGCGACCCAGAGCGATTCATTGCCGCGTCCCAGTCCCTGCATGCAGCCCGACAGAATGACCGACGCGCCCGCAAAGCAAAACGAAAGAGAAATGATGCGGATGGCGGGCACACCGATGAAAAGCATGGCGTCCGATGCATCGAACAGACGCAGCAGCGGCACGGGTATCAGTTCAAACAGCACGGTACCTGCCGCCATAATGCCGATGGCGAGATACAGCGCATAGCGTGTGATGCGCTCGATGCGGCGGCGGTTTTTCGCGCCGAAATTGTAGCCAATCATCGGAATGAGCGCGTTGTTCAAGCCGTAAACCGGCATGAACAGAAAGTTTTGCAGCTTGTAATACACGCCGTAAAAGCTGACGGCGGTCTGGGAAAACGGCATCAGAATGCGGTTGAGGCCGACGGTCAGAATGCTCAGCAGCGACTGCTGCACCGCTGCGGGTAAGCCGATACGCACGATTTCACCAAGGATGCCGCCGTCCGGCCGGAAACCGCGCAGGTGCAGTCGGACGTCGTGGTTGAAGCGTACGTTGATGAAAAAGCCGATGCTCATTGCAATGATTTGGGACAGAACGGTGGCAAGCGCCGCGCCTGTCGTGCCGAGGGCGGGAAAGCCAAACAGGCCGAAAATCATAATCGGGTCGAGAATGCAGTTGAGTACTGCGCCGATGAGCTGTGTAACCATATGGTAGACCGTGTTGCCGGTCGCCTGCATCAGCCGCTCGGCCACGAACAGCAGGAACACGCCGCAAGAGGCAACCGTGACCACGGTCACATAGCTGGTACCCATGTCGATGACAGCGGGTACGTCAGTGAACAGAGTGATAAAACCGCGTCCGAACAGCAGACCGAGCACGGCAAACACCAGCCAGAAGCACACGGACAGGAATACGCCGTTAACGGCGACCGCGTTGGCCTCCTCCTGCTTTTTCTGCCCCAGCCGCCGTGACAGCAGTGCGTTGACGCCCACGCCCGTGCCGGTCGCCACCGCAATCATCAAAAGCTGCACCGGAAAGGCGAGTGAGACAGCGGTCAGCGCGTCCTCGCTGATACGCGCGACGAATGCACTGTCCACAATGTTATAGAGGGCCTGCACCAGCATAGACAGCATAATTGGGAAGGACATTGTTATAATCAGCCGTCCTTCGGGCATGGTGCCCATCTTGTTTTCCGACGCCATCAAACCACCTCGATTCTGCTTCTATCATACCAGAAAACGCGCAAACAAAAAAGACCTGCCTCGGCAGGTCTTTTTTTCACTTGTGTTACAGTGCAACCGGTGTGTCCAGCACCATTTGCCGGTAGGGCAGTTCTTCAAAGCCCAGCATGCGGTAGAGCGCCGCGGCGCGTGGATTGTCCTCGGTCACTTCCAGCCGATAGCGGGCGGCGGTGTTGTATTTTTCATGCACCGCGGCAATCATTTTGCTGCCCACACCCTTGCCACGCAGCATCTCGTCCACCATCAGCTCCTCCAGCCAGACACACAATCCGCCCGCCTCGTTCGACCACGTCAGCGCCAGCAGGCAGTAGGCCACCGGACGGCCGTCCTCCTCCGCAATCAGGCAGTCGGCATACGGGCTGCCGTGCAGCAGCAGCTCGAAGGTGCGTTCCGCATTTTGCACGGGAATCTCATGGCAGACGGCGGGCGAGTGATAAAACGCCTGCACGCTGCGGATAAAGTAATCGCGGTCGCCAGACTCAATCGACCGGATAAGCATAGTAAAACCTCCTGTTTCCACAACAAAAAGCGCCGTATAGCGGTCCCATCCTATGGCATGGAGAGGACACTTTCCGTTCGGCCAATCATACAAAGTGCAGCAGGGTTTCCACATCCTTGCGCTTGGGGCAGACCGGCTGCTCTGCCGGATGGCCAATAGCAATTAGTGCGGCGACGGACTGCTCCTCGGGCAGCTCCAACACGCTGCGCACCTTGTTTTCGTCAAAAATACCCATGATAACCGTACCGAGTCCCAGCGCATGGGCCGCCAGACAGAAGGTTTGCGCGGCAACGCCCGCGTCAAACGATTGCCAGTGTGTGCCCTGCGAGGTGGAGAACGAGCCGTCTCGCTCATAACCCGAACGACCGGTTATCGTAGTAAGAACAACCAGCGCCGGGGCGTGCAATGTCGTTTTCTGGTTGAATGCAAAATCCATCATGCATTCGTCTGCCAGCTGCTGCTTTTTCTCGCAATCTGTGACCACGGTATAGCGTGTGATTTGTGTGTTCTTCCAGCTCGGCGCATATGCCGCCGCTGCGACGATTTGCTCTATCAGCGCTCGCTCAACCGGCTGTTCGGTGAATTTGCGGATGCTGCGGCGCGTTTTGATACATTCCAATGCTTCCATATGCGTTGACTCCTTTTGCTGTTTGGATGAATTCATTGTACCAAAAGTACACCGTATATGCAACTAAATATCACAAAAACATAACCAAAATAAAACAATTATTCCCTGCTGTCTTCCAGCACCTTGATGCAATACCGGCGGGTGCGCGGGCCGTCAAATTCGCAGAAGTAGACGCCCTGCCATGTGCCGAGCAGCGGACGGCCGTCTTCAATCAGTACGGTCTGGCTGGCACCGACGCAGCTTGCTTTGAGGTGCGCGGCCGAGTTGCCCTCCGCGTGGAGAAACTGCGGCCGGTCGGGGAATGCCGCGGCCCAGCCGAGCAGCAGGTCGTGCTGCACGTCCGGGTCGGCGTTTTCGTTGATGGTGATGCCGGCCGTCGTGTGCGGACAGTAGACAACCGCAAGGCCGCTCTGTACGCCGCTGTCCCGAATGACTTCCCGCAGGCTGGCGGTCACGTTATACATGCCCTCGCGGTCGGTGCGCAGGGTAAATTCCTTAGCTTTCATGCTCATTCACTCCTGTTCTCGTGCAGATAGGTCGCTTCCAGGTCGGACAGATGCAGCTTGACCGCAAGCGGGTATTTCTCATACGCATGCGCCAGTGCAAAGCTGCCGCCGCGCACCGAATCGTCAAACCCACCCATGTGCCAGCGTACCGCCATGGCCTCCTCGGTTTTCAGACGCAGAAAACGCTCGATGAGGTAGACTGATTTTTCGCCGTGGCCGTAAGGGAACTGGTCATCAACGGCATAGACCGGCACCTTTTCCCATTCGCCGTGGTCGTTTTTGCGGTTGCGAAGCTCAGTCTTGTAAAAGCCCGCTTTGCACAGGTCGTGCAGCAGCGAGACAAGCGTGAAACTCTCCAGGTTGTCGGTTTCCGGGTTGTAATGCTTGGAAATCAGCACATTATAGACGTTCAGCGAGTGGTCAAGCAGACCGCCCTCGTAGGCCGCGTGAAAGCGGGTGGACGCAGGCGCGGTGAAAAAGTCGGTCGTCTCCATCCATGCGAGCAGCTTATCCGCGCCCGGCCGATGGATGTTTTTCTGATAGGTTTCGATAAACAGGTCTTTATTGGTCATTTTGTTCCTCCATTCGGGCGCGGGCAAAGGCCAACAGCGCCTGCTGCGTGTTGTCCAGCGTGCCGTCCACAACGGCGTCGAGCAGTCTGTGCAGCATTTCTCCGACCGCAGGGCCGTGCAGGCCCAGTGCGGTCATATCGTCTCCGTTCACCGCGAGCTGCCGCAGCGACAGGCAGGCGTCCTGCGCGAGCACTTCGTTCAGCCGCCGTTCGGTTTCCCATAGTTCCGCCACGTTTTCCGGGTGCGTCCCCTGTCCGACCGCATCGCCCTTTTTGATTGCCAGCAGGTCGCGGAAGCGGCCCTCCCCGATTTGCACCAGACGGCGGCGCACCAGCTTGTCGCTGTCGCCCAGCGGGCGGTCATGCTGCTCGACCAGCAGCAGGATGCGTGCCGTCTGTTCGCCGGAAAAGCGCAGGCGGCGCAAAAGCGATGCCGCGATATCGCGGCTCACCTTGGGGTGGCCGTAAAAATGGCCGACGCCGTTTTCATCCACGGTTTTGCAGGCGGGTTTGCCGCAGTCGTGCAGCAGCATTGCCCAACGCAAACAGGGTTCGGCGGGCGCCTGCCCCACCGCGCGGGCACTGTGCTCCCAAACGTCATATAGATGGTAAGGGTTTTGCTGCGCGCAGCCCACCATCGGGGCAAGCTCGGGCAGCACTGCCGTTAAAATGTCGGAAAAGTCCCGCAGCGCGCGTATCGCAAACCGGCCGCACAGCATGCCGGTCAGCTCTTCGCGGATGCGTTCGGCCGCGATGCAGGACAATCGCCCGACCTGCCGCCGCATCGCGGCAGCGGTTTCGGTTTCGACCGTAAAGCCCAGCTGCGACGCAAAACGTACGCCGCGCAAAATGCGCAGCGCGTCCTCCTGAAAGCGTGCGTCCGGGTCGCCCACGGCGCGCAGTATGCCATCCTGCAAATCATCCAGCCCGCGAAACGGGTCGCACAGGCCGCGCTGCGGATGCCACGCCATCGCGCCGACGGTGAAATCCCGCCGCGCAAGGTCGGCGGTCACGTCGGGGACAAAACGAACCCCGTCCGGATGCCGTCCGTCCGAATAGCCGCCGTCCGCGCGGAAGGAAGTGATTTCCAGCGGGCCGCTGCCTGTCAGTACAGTCAGCGTGCCGTGCTTGAGGCCGGTTTCGAGCACCCGTTCTCCCGCGAAAACCGCCTGCATCTCGGCAGGCTTTGCCGCTGTGCACAAATCCCAGTCGTGCGGCTCAGCGCCGCGCAGACTGTCGCGCACGCAGCCGCCGACTGCCCA
Source organism: Agathobaculum sp. Marseille-P7918 (assembly GCF_964248325.1). Lineage (NCBI taxonomy): Bacteria > Bacillati > Bacillota > Clostridia > Eubacteriales > Butyricicoccaceae > Agathobaculum > Agathobaculum sp. Marseille-P7918. The sequence goes on from NZ_CAXTXI010000004.1 coordinate 167,889, forward strand.
TGTTTCATATCCCGCGTCCTCCAGCAGCGTGATGGCGCGTGCAGCGTGTGCGGGCAGATCAATCACGGTTTTCCTCTTTCTGATGCAGCTTATAGGATGTGCCGTCCGGGTTGATTACCACGGTGTTGTCCAGCTGAGATTTCAGGCTCTGGCGAAAGCCTGCCACATATTCCGCGCGCAGCGCCTGCTGCTCGGCTTTTTCCTCGTCGGTCAGTCCCTCGTTCTTGGCTTTTTTGGCAAGCGCATTGATGCGCGCAATTTTTTCATCGGTCATAACCGTATTCCTCCATCAAATTGAATGTGTCCTTATTATAGCAAACGGCGCGCGCAAAGTCGAGCGAAGGATGTGCATGCTTGACCGACTTTTCCCAGCGTGATACAATACTCTTGTATCAAAAATCCCTGCAAAGGAGTTTTATAGATGAAAATTGAAACCAAATGCCTGCATGAGGGCTACAAGCCCGAAAACGGCGGTCCGGGTGTGATGCCCATCGTCCAGTCCACCACCTATCGCTTCGATTCGACCGCACACATTGCGGGCCTGTTCGATATGCCGACCGAGTATATGTATTCGCGCTTTGCCAATCCGACCTGCGACGCGGTTGAGAAGAAAATCGCCGCGCTGGAAGGCGGCGCAGCTGCGATGCTGACCTCGTCCGGTCAGGCGGCCAGCCTGCTGTCCATTCTCAACCTGTGCTCGGCGGGCGACAGCTTCATCGCCGTTTCCACCATCTACGGCGGCACGATTAACCTGTTCGGCGTAACGCTCAAGAAACTCGGCATTGAGTGCATCTGGGCGGATGCGGAAGCCTCCGAGGAGGAGATTCAGAAGCTGTTCAAGGATAACACCAAGGCGGTGTTCGGTGAAACACTGGCAAATCCGGCACTGACTGTGTTCGACATTGAAAAGTGGGCGAACATTGCGCACAAAAACGGTGTGCCGCTGATTGTGGATAATACGTTTGCCACCCCGATCCTGTGCCGCCCGTTCAAGTGGGGCGCGGATATCGTTATCCACTCAACCACCAAGTACATGGACGGCCATGCCGTACAGGGCGGCGGCGTGATTGTGGACAGCGGCAAGTTTGACTGGGCGGCTTCGGGCAAGTTCCCGGATTTCACCGAGCCGGACGAAAGCTATCACGGCGTCGTTTATACCCGCGACTTCGGCAACATTGCTTACATTATCAAGGCGCGTATGCAGCTCATGCGTGATTTCGGCTGCTATCCGGCGGCGCACTCTGCATTTCTGCTCAATCTTGGTCTGGAAACCCTGCCCGTGCGCATGAAGCAGTACTGCGAGAACGCACTGACGGTTGCAAAGCATCTGGAAAAGTCGGATAAGATCCTCTCTGTTCGTTATCCCGCTCTGCCGGGCAACGAGCATTACGAGCGCGCGCAGAAGTATCTGCCGCTGGGCACTTCGGGCGTCATGAGCATTGATATCAAGGGTGGCCGCGCTCCTGCGATGAAGTTCATGGACAGCGTAAAGCTGGCCTGCAACGAGGTGCATGTTGCGGATATCCGCACCTGTGTGCTGCATCCGGCATCCGAAACCCATCGCCAGCTGACTGACGAGCAGCTGGTTGCCGCGGGCATTGAGCCGGGGCTGGTGCGTCTGTCGGTCGGCCTGGAGAATGTCGAGGATATCATTGCCGATATCGATCAGGCGCTGGCGCAGCTGGACTGAGCGCAGGCCGGTTGGCTGTTTTGAAAAGAATATAGGATATAAAAGCAGGCCGCAGCATGCGGCCTGCTTTTATATATTAGTATGGCGCGGCAGAGAGCGTTCCGAAAAAAAGAATAGATGGAATTATTTGGTTCATTCGATTGGAAAAAATTTTAACGGTTTATACACGCGTGAAAGTGGTATATAGCCGGAAAATTCATAGACATTTACTCGAATATATGATATACTGACCCTATTGAGTAGCATTTTGCCCAATATAAAAAAGAATGAAATAAATGAACTTATTGATAATTTATATCAAATAAAAAAATCTATTAAATTTCATAAAATACTATTGACAATTTCGCGGAACAATACTATACTGATGATGTTCCAATTAGAGAAAGGAAGGAACGACTTGAGAATCACACATGAAGCGGATTATGCAATCCGCGTGACCTATTGCCTGGCGCTGGCAGGGGGCAAGCAGTGTGCAAAAGATGTGGCAGAGTCGGCAGGTGTAACGCTGCGCTTCGCACTCAAGATTTTGCGCAAGCTGACCCAGTCCGGTATCACCAAGTCCTACAAGGGCGTGGCAGGCGGGTACGAACTCAATCGGCTGCCTTCGGAAATCTCTCTTGGTGAGATCATTGAATGCATTGACGGGCCGATTGCAATCAACCACTGCCTGGCCAATGAATTTCAGTGTACTCGTGTAGGCAACCGGAAGGAATGCGATTTTCATCGCGTGTTCTCCGAGATCAACCGGTCTCTGCGGGAGCAGCTTTGTTCCATTACGATGGATCGTTTTCTTCCGTCCCCAAAATAAAATCATTCAAAAAGGATATTAGGAGGAAAAAATCATGAAGAAGTTTGTTTGTTCCGTATGCGGTTATGTTTACGAAGGCGAAGCAGCTCCGGCTGAGTGCCCGGTTTGCCACGCTCCGGCTGAGAAGTTCAAGGAGCAGTCCGGCGAGAAGACCTGGGCGGCTGAGCACGTTGTCGGCGTAGCACAGGGCGCTCCGGAAGACATCATGAAGGATCTGCGTGCGAACTTCGAGGGCGAGTGCACTGAGGTTGGCATGTATCTGGCAATGGCTCGCGTTGCACACCGCGAGGGTTATCCGGAAATCGGCCTGTACTGGGAGAAGGCTGCTTACGAGGAAGCGGAGCATGCTTCCAAGTTTGCGGAACTGCTGGGCGAAGTCGTAACCGACTCTACCAAGAAGAACCTCGAGATGCGTGTTGAGGCTGAGAACGGCGCTACCGCTGGTAAGTTCGACCTGGCAAAGCGCGCTAAGGCGCTCAATCTGGATGCAATCCATGACACTGTACATGAGATGGCTCGCGACGAGGCTCGCCACGGCAAGGCTTTCGAGGGCCTGCTGCAGCGTTACTTCGGCTAAGAGAAGCTGTCAGGAAGGAACCGGAATTTCCGGTTCCTTCTTTTTTGCAGAAAAAAAGCGGCCTGCCGGTGCAGACCGCTTTTCATATCGTTAGAAAAATGCCGAACCGACCGACACGAGTAATGCAGTCAGCAGACCGGCCACACCAATGGCAAGGCCGCTCATCGCGCCTTCGGTTTCGCCCAGTTCAATGGCACGCGAGGTGCCGACCGCGTGGGCAGCGGTGCCGATGGACAGGCCCATCTGCACGGCGTTGCGCACGCCGATGCACTTGAGGAAAGTCGGCAGCAAGATGGCGCCCACGATGCCGGTGAATACCACGGCAATCGCAGTGATTGATGACAGACCGCCCAGCATCTCGGAAAGTGCAACGCCAATCGGCGTGGTGACCGATTTGGGAACCAGCGAACGGGTTGTCGCGTCGGACAAGCCGAACAGCCGGGAGAATAACAGCACACTCAGGATGGATGTCAGCGAACCGACCAAGGCGCCGGCCAGAATGGGAATTAGATTCTCTTTCAGCACATCCAGCTTGCGGTAAATCGGCACGGCGAGCGCTACAGTCGCCGGGGTCAGGAAAAAGGAAATCAGCTGACCGGCGCTTTCGTATGTTTGATAGGAGGTGCCGGTCACCACCAGCAGCGTCCCCACCAGTATGGCGGAGATCAGCAGCGGATTGCACAGCGGCGAGCCGGTTTTCTGCTGGATTTTAACGCCCAGTGCATAGCAGGCGATGGATAATGCCATCCAGAAGGTGGAGGAGGAAAGCAGGTTAGTCATGGTCAAACGCCTCCTCACTCTCACGGTGCTGTAAACGGAACACGATGTGCACGGTGAGCGCAGTGGCCGCGGCGGTGCAAAGCGTGGTCAGCACGCATACCGCAAGCATAGCCAGAATTTCGTTCTTGATCTGCGCGAAAATCTCCAGCACGCCCAAGCAGGCGGGCAAGAAGAAAAACGCCATGTTTTGCAGCAGAAAATCTGCGGAATGCTCGACATGGTCCATACGGACCGGGCCGAAAATCAATAGCAGAAGCAGCAGTGTCAGTCCGAGCACATTGCCGGGCAGCGCGCCGTGCAGGAGGATGGATAGCGCGTCGCCTGCGACGCAGCAGGCGATCAGGACGCCCAGTTGCCGAATGTAGTTCAAGGGGTTTCGTCTTCTTTCTCGGTTTCGTAGTCTGCGGTCATGGCGCCCAGAAGGGTCTGGTAGATCGCCTCCGCGTTGGTTTTGAAGGTGCGCTCAAGCATCGCGGCCTGTCCGCGGCTGACCACATCCATCTCGATAGCGAACACCTGCTCCATTTCCATGCGAATGGTCAGGTCGTTTGCGGCGCGCTCGGTCACCGTCGTATGAATCGCAGCGTCCCGGCGGATTTGGCGCACGACACGCAGCGCGGAGCGCTGTGCGGCTTCGCGCACCGGATAGGGAAGCTGCTTTTCAAACACGCGGATGGCTTCGCGGCCTTTGTCAGTAATGCGGTAGGCGGGTTCCCCATCGCCGGGGACCTCTTCGATGTGGCCGGTCGGCACCATCTCATAAAAGGCTTCGCTCAGCTCAAAGTAACCGAAGCCTTCATCGCACCAGGTCGTCAGGTCCACAACCGTGCTGAAATTGACCGGAAAGGGCAGCAAATCCATAGAAAACAGAATGAGAAATTTGATATCCTCTTTGGAATGGATAAAACCGTGACGGACCATAATGCGCAAGCCTCCTCTGTTGACAAAATCGCTTAAAGTAGTATACCCCAAAAAGCAAGAAAAAGCAATCGGCTGAGCGGACAAGGATGCGGGCGTCCAAGCGGTTTGTGTTTGTTTGTTTTTGACGGAAAAGCGCACAAAGAACAGGCGAACGCATGTACGATTTTTGGCGGCGAGGACGGTAAAAATCGGTTGAACAACAAGGGCGCGCGCGGTATAATGAAAAGACGGAAACTATCGCAACGGGAGAGAAATACTATGCCGGAAGTCGTTTTGCGCGTCGCAACCGAACAGGATGCGGCCGATATGCTGGCGCTGTATGCGCCGTATGTAATTCAAACCACGGTGTCGAGCGAGTACGCGCCGCCGTCGCTGGAGGAATTTCTCGGGCGCATGCGCACTTATGGCCAGCGTCTGCCGTGGCTGGTGTGCACGGTAGACGGGGAAGTGGTCGGCTACGGTTATGCTTCGCCTCACCGTACCCGCGCGGCGTATCAGTGGTCGGTCGAGACGTCGATTTATGTCGCGCAGGAGTGGCATCGCCACGGCATTGCCGGCGCGATTTACGCGGCGCTGTTTGAGCTGCTTGCCATGCAGGGATACTATAACATCTATGTTGGCATTACTTCGCCCAACGAGCGCTCAATGAAGTTCCATAAGGCGATGGGCTTTATCATCTCGGGTGCATATCAGGAGAGTATGTACAAGTTCGGTCAGTGGCGGGATGTGCTGTGGATGGGCAAAAGCCTGCGTCCGCATGAGGGCGAACCGCAGCCGACCGTCCCGTTCCCCGAAATCAAGGACAGTCCGCTGGTCGCCCGCGCGCTGCGGCAGGCGGAGCAGCGCATTCATCTGTAAAACGCAAAGGAGGTCGGGCGCATGGCGGATAAACTGCATCAAAACCATCGGGAGCGCGTGATGGAAAAGTTCCGCCGCTTCGGGCTGGATGTGTTCAGCGACCATGAAGTGCTCGAGCTTCTGCTGTTTTTCGCTATTCCGCGTGTGGATACCAACCCGACCGCGCACCGGCTGCTGGAACGTTTCGGTTCGCTGCATGCGGTGCTGGAAGCGCCGGTCGAGCAGCTTTGCGAGGTACAGGGCATCGGGCCGCGCTCGGCCGACCTGCTCAAGCTGTCGTTTGCACTGTGCGCGCGATATCAGCAGGACGTGGCCAAGAGCGAGCGGCACAGTGATAAGCTCAACAGCTATGAAAAAATCGGAGAGTATTTCATGCCGCAGTTTGCGGGAGAACAGGATGAGGTGCTGCTCGCCGCCTATCTGGACGGGACAGGGCGCGTCATCAAGTGCGAGGAAATTGCCCGCGGCGGGCACGCACATGTGCCGGTGGACGCTTACAAAATCGCAAGCGGCGCGCTGATTTGTCATGCGGCAGGCGTTGCGGTTGCACACAATCACCCGAACGGGACGGCGACACCGTCCGAAGCGGATATGCTTGCTACGCGGCGGCTGGAGCAGACCCTGTCGGGACTGGGATTGCAGCTGGTTGATCACTGCGTGGTCGCCCGCGGAAAATACATATCCATTTGCAGGCTGCGCGCCGGTCAGATGGGACAGAGGAGGTAGAATATGCCGGATTTTCACATTGTAAGTCCGTATAAAATGGCGGGCGATCAGCCGGAAGCGGTCGCAAAGCTGGTTGAGGGTATCAATAATGGCCTGACCGAGCAGACTCTGATGGGTGTGACCGGTTCGGGCAAGACCTTCACCATGGCCAACATCATCGAGCAGACCCAGCGGCCGACGCTGGTGCTTGCGCATAACAAAACGCTCGCCGCGCAGCTGTGTACCGAGCTGCGGGAGTTTTTTCCGGATAACGCGGTTGAGTATTTTGTCTCTTATTATGACTATTATCAGCCCGAGGCATATATCGCCTCGACCGACACTTATATCGAAAAGGATTCGGCCATCAACGATGAAATCGACCGCCTGCGCCACTCTGCGACCTCGGCGCTCTCCGAGCGGCGGGACGTGATTATCGTCTCGTCTGTGTCGTGTATTTATTCGCTGGGCGACCCGATAGATTATAAGAAGATGGTTATTTCGCTGCGTCCCGGTATGGAAATCAGCCGCGAAACACTGATTCACCGGCTCATTGACATTCAGTATGAGCGCAACGACATCGCCTTCGAGCGCAACCGCTTCCGCGTGCGTGGCGATACGGTAGAGATTTGGCCGGTATATTCGGATGAGGACGTGGTGCGCATCGAGTTTTTTGGGGATGAGGTTGACCGTATCAGCCGCATCAATCCGCTCACCGGCGTGGTGCTGGGAGAACTCGGACACACGGCCATTTTCCCCGCCAGCCACTATGTCACGCCCAAGGATAAATTGCAGGCTGCCATCAAAGATTTGGAGGAAGAGCTGGAGCAGCGCATCCAATATTTTGAGGAGAACGGCAAGCTGATTGAGGCGCAGCGCATCGGGCAGCGCACGCGGTACGATATCGAAATGTTGCAGGAAATCGGCTTTTGCAGCGGCATCGAGAACTATTCGCGCGTGCTATCGCGCCGAGAGCCGGGCAGCGCCCCGTTTACCCTGATTGACTACTTTCCGGAGGATTTTTTGCTGATCGTGGACGAGAGCCATGTCACGCTGCCGCAGGTGCGCGCCATGTATCACGGCGACCGCGCCCGCAAGGAGAGTTTGGTCGAAAACGGCTTTCGTCTGCCCTCGGCTTATGACAACCGCCCGCTCAACTTCGAAGAGTTCAACGAGCGCTTAAACCAGATTGTTTATGTCTCCGCGACGCCCGGCGAATATGAGCTGTCGCGCTCGGGGCAGGTGGTGGAACAGGTCATCCGCCCGACCGGCCTGCTCGACCCGGAGGTGGTCGTGCGTCCGGTCGAGGGACAGATTGACGACCTGATTGGCGAAATCAACACGCGCACCGCCAAGGGAGAGCGCGTGCTGGTGACAACGCTGACCAAAAAGATGGCCGAGGATTTGACCGGCTATCTGGAAACCGCGGGCATCAAGGTGCGTTATATGCACCATGACGTGAAAACCATCGAACGGCAAGAGCTGGTGCGCGATCTGCGGCTAGGCGTGTTCGATGTGCTGGTCGGCATCAATCTGCTGCGTGAGGGTCTGGATATCCCGGAGGTGTCGCTCGTCGCCATCCTCGACGCGGATAAAGAAGGCTTCCTGCGTTCCGAGACCTCGCTCATCCAGACCATCGGCCGCGCCGCGCGTAATGAGCACGGTATGGTCGTGCTGTATGCGGACAGCATCACGCCTTCGATGCGCCGCGCGATGGACGAGACCGAGCGCCGCCGCGCCTTGCAGGACGCGTTCAACAAAAAACACGGCATTACGCCGAAATCGGTCAAAAAGAAGGTGCAGGACGTTATCGAAATTACGTCCAACGTGCCGACGAGCAGCAAAAAGAAGCTGCGCACCAAGGGCGAGCGGCAGCAGGAGATTGCCCGCCTGACAAAGCAGATGAAGGAAGCGGCCAAGATGCTGGAATTCGAGATTGCCGCGCAGCTGCGTGACCAGATTCGGGCGCTGGAGGAAGGAAAATGAGGATTTTCACACTCATGGAGGATACCGTGTGCGCGCCGGACTTTGCCTGCGAGCACGGCCTGAGCTTTTTTATCGAAACGGGCGGCCGTAAGCTGCTGTTTGATATGGGGCAGACCGATTTGTTTTTGAAAAACGCGGAGACGCTCGGTATCGACCTGTCCGCGGTGGACATGGCCTTTGTCTCGCATGGGCATTACGACCATGGCGGCGGACTGACGGCGTTTCTGGCAATCAACGACCATGCGCCGGTTTATGTGCACGAAAAGGCGTTCGAGCCGCACTTTTCCCACAAGCCGGAGGGTATCAAGGACATCGGTCTGGACATGGCGCTGGCAGCGAATCCGCGTCTGCGGTGCGTCAGTGGAGTGACGCAGATAGATGAAACGCTGACCCTGTTTTCCGATATCACCGGTACGGACTGTGTGCCTGCGGGCAACCGCACGCTGTACGAGCGGGAAAGCGGAGCGTATGTCCCCGACCGTTTTCTGCATGAGCAAAGTCTGATCGTGCGTGAAGGGGATAAGGCAGTGCTGTTTACGGGCTGCGCACATCGGGGCGTGGTCAACATTTGCGCGCGGGCGAAGGAACTGCTCGGCCGCGATCCGGATGTTGTCATCGGCGGCATGCACCTGTTCAGCCCGTCGACCGGCAAAAGTGAGCCGGACGAGAATATCCGCGCGGTTGCAGAACGCCTTGCGGACACAAACAGCCGCTACTATACCTGCCACTGCACCGGCCCGCACGCCTATGACGTGCTGCGGGAAACGCTCGGTGCGCGCATCGCGTTCCTGTCTGCGGGCAGTATCATTGAGGTGTGAAAATGAATTTTAATATTTGCGCACAATATAAGGCGATCAAGTTACATAAGCCGGTGTTGTTAGGTGGCGAGAAATATATCAAGGATCCTTATCGCCAAAAGTTGGTGAAGTTGACACCGGAAGAGGTTGTGCGTCAGAAAACGGTTCGGTTTTTAGAGCAGGAGCTGAAGGTACCGCTTTATTGCATTCGTTTGGAGCAAAGTATGCGGCATTATCAGGTGGATTCCAATATCCGTGCGGATATCGTAATCGAAGGTCAGCGCAAGCGGAAAAATGAGGTCAACCCAATCGCCGTAGTCGAATGTAAAGCAGAATATGTTGCGCTAACCGAGCCGGTTGTGCAGCAGGCAATGGATTATGCGGATAGCATGGGCTGTGATTACATATTTTTGACCAATGGCGTGACTATGCGCGTTGGTAAATGGGTTGAGGAAAAGAAAGTCTATCTTTGGCTGGAAAAACTGCCAACCTATGTGGAAATGTGTCAAGGAAAGTTTAAACCGGTGCAGCAGACTGAACCGTTCGTGCGTGCGCCATTTGGACAGTGGGAGCAGGCAATTGAAGAATGCTATCGGCTTAATGAGTTCGGCAAAGATACGCCAAAGAAAATGCTACCGTTCATGATCAACCTTCGGCAGTGCTTATTGGATGTTTCCCATACATTGCCAAAACGGCAGTACCGACTGTTTGAAGTGCTGGAGGATTGGGGAAACCGAGAACTTTCGTTTGGAAATCATAGCGGCGGAAGTTATTATGGCCTTTATCGGTCATTTCTAATTCGATATAAACGACAGAAAATTATTGTTAGTTTTGGTTTTAACTGTTTTGGAACTAGTACCATTTTGTGTGTAGGAATAGAGGAGCGTGCGCATTCACATCACTCTTTGCAATTATCTATGGATAAAAATTTACTGTGTCACGGCAATCGTTTTCAAGTGACACATTCAGGACGAATTGGTGTAGGAAATATTGGTAGCGGCAAGATCGAGGAACTGAGAAAAGGCTTGGAAAAATGTTATCCGGATATTTTGGTTGACAACAAAATTGTTCTGGGAACACTGATCAATGATAGGTTGTTTTATCTTGATGATGCCGCGGTTGTTACGCTGATGGAAAACCTGATTTCATATGCTTTAGTACGGGATGAGTACAGAGAATATTTGATTCGAAGAAATAAAAGAATTAGTAACAAATGAAATAAGGTGAGAACGAAACATTATGCACGAATATATTCATGTCAAGGGTGCGCGTGAGCACAACCTGAAAAACATCGATATCAAGATTCCGCGCGACAAGCTGGTCGTGCTGACCGGTCTGTCCGGTTCGGGCAAGTCGTCGCTGGCGTTCGACACCATTTATGCCGAGGGCCAGCGCCGCTATGTCGAGTCGCTGTCCAGCTACGCGCGGCAGTTTTTGGGGCAGATGGACAAGCCGGACGTGGATTACATCGACGGTTTGTCGCCCGCCATTTCGATTGACCAGAAAACCACTTCGCAGAACCCGCGTTCAACGGTCGGCACGGTCACGGAGATTTACGACTACATGCGTTTGCTTTGGGCGCGCATCGGCACGCCGCATTGTCCCAAGTGCGGCAAGGAGATTCATCAGCAGACCATCGACCAAATCATCGACCGGCTGATGACGCTCGAGGAAAGAACGCGCGTGCAGATTCTCGCGCCGGTCATCCGCGGCAAAAAAGGCGAGCATGTCAAGGTGTTCGAGGACGCCAGACGGCAAGGCTATGTCCGCGTGCGGGTGGACGGCGAAATGCGTGATCTGTCCGAGGAGATTAAGCTGCAAAAGACCAAAAAGCACAACATCGAGATTGTTGTCGACCGTATTTCGATTCGCGCGGATGTGCGCAGCCGTCTGACCGACTCGGTCGAGACCGCGGCGGCGCTGTCGGGCGGTCTGGTGATTGCGGACGTGGTCGGCGGCGAGCCGATCACCTTTTCGCAGAACTATGCCTGCGAGGACTGCGGCATTTCCATCGAGGAACTCACCCCGCGCATGTTCTCGTTCAACAACCCCTACGGCGCATGTCCGGTGTGTACGGGACTGGGCATGCAGATGCGCGTCGACCCGGACCGCATTCTGCCCAACCGCAAGCTGTCCATCCGCAAGGGGGCCATCCGCGCCTCCGGCTGGGGCAGCGCCGAGCCAGGCACGATTGCGGGTATGTACTTCACGGCGCTGGGCAAAAAGCACGGCTTCACGCTCGACACGCCAATCGAGGAGATGAGCGACGCGGCGGTGCACGAGCTGCTGTACGGCACAGGCGATGAGCCGCTGGAGCTGTCGGTCAGCCGTGTGTCGGGCGGCGTGATGCGCCAGCCGTTCGAGGGCATTGTGGTCAATCTGGAACGCCGCTACAAGGAAACTTCAAGCGACTATGCACGCAGTGAAATCGAAGAGTGCATGAGCGAAATTCCCTGTCCCGCGTGCCACGGCCGCCGTCTGCGGCCCGAGGTGCTGGCGGTCACGGTCGGCGGACTGAATATCGCGGAGTTTTCCGAAAAGTCGGTCGTTAAGGCGATGGAATTTTTGCATACCTTGCAGCTGACCGAGATGCAGCACAAAATCGGCGACCGCGTCATCAAAGAAATTATGGACCGATTGGGCTTTTTGCAGTCGGTCGGACTGGAATACCTGACACTTTCGCGCTCGTCCGGCACGCTGTCGGGCGGTGAGAGCCAGCGCATCCGGCTTGCCACCCAAATCGGCTCTTCGCTGATGGGTGTGCTGTATATTCTGGATGAGCCGTCCATCGGCCTGCACCAGCGCGACAATGACAAGCTGCTTGCCACCCTGAAACGTCTGCGCGACCTTGGCAATACGCTGATTGTGGTCGAGCACGACGAGGACACCATGCTTGCGGCTGACTATATCGTGGACATCGGTCCGGGCGCGGGACGAGGCGGCGGCGAGGTCGTGTTCGAGGGCAAGGTGGATGACTTGCTGCAATGTGAAACCTCGCTGACTGGACAGTACCTTTCCGGCCGCAAGTGCATTCCGGTGCCCGCGGTGCGCCGCAAGGGCAACGGCAAAAAACTGACGGTTAAGGGCTGCGCGGTTAACAACTTAAAGCACACGGACTTTACCATTCCGCTTGGGACGTTCACCTGCGTGACCGGCGTGTCCGGCTCGGGAAAATCCTCGTTTGTCAACGAGATTCTTTACAAAAAGCTCGCTGCCGAACTGAACGGCGCCAAGACGCGTGCGGGCGCGCACGATAAATTTATCGGCCTTTCCTATCTTGATAAGGTCATCGACATCAACCAGTCGCCCATCGGGCGCACGCCGCGTTCCAACCCCGCGACCTACACGGGCGTATTCAACGACATTCGCGACCTGTTCGCCAAAACGGCGGATGCCAAGGCGCGCGGCTACGGTCCGAGCCGTTTTTCCTTCAACGTCAAGGGCGGACGATGCGAGGCCTGCGCGGGCGACGGCCTGCTCAAAATTGAGATGCACTTTTTGCCGGATGTGTACGTGCCCTGCGACGTGTGCAAGGGCAAGCGGTATAACAAGGAAACGCTAGAGGTGCGCTACAAGGGCAAGAACATCTATGAAGTCCTTGATATGACGGTGGACGAGGCGTGTGAGTTTTTCGCTAACGTCCCCAAAATCGCACGGCGGTTGGAGACCATGCGCGAGGTCGGTCTGGGGTATGTCAAGCTCGGCCAGTCCTCCACCACGTTGTCGGGCGGCGAAGCGCAGCGCGCCAAGCTCGCCACCGAGCTGAGCAAGCGCTCGACCGGCAAGACCATCTATATCCTCGATGAGCCGACTACCGGCCTGCACGTCGCGGATGTGCACAAACTGGTCGATGTGCTGCAAAAGCTGGTCGATGCGGGCAATACCGTGGTCGTCATCGAGCACAATCTGGACGTTATCAAAACCGCGGATTATATCCTCGACCTCGGTCCTGAGGGCGGCGACGGCGGCGGCCGTCTGGTGGTGGCCGGCACGCCGGAGGAAGTCGCGGCTTGCCCGGATTCCTACACCGGACAGTATCTCGGACGGATGTTGGAACGGCAGAATGCGGCGAAAACAGAAGAATAAAGCGGCTTTTTGCGTGAAAAAAGCGGGCATTTCCCTGTGAAATGCCCGCTTTTGACAATTTGCATAAAAATGTTGAGCTTTGTGGCGCGTTTTGGTATAATAATGGTAATATAAAATAAATGAGGGAGACATATGAAAACAAAGCGATGGGTAATCGCCGACCCTGCCGAGGCGCGCGTGCGTGCGCTGTCGGAAGAGGGCGGGTATGCCCCGCTGGCTGCAGCCGTTCTGGTGGCGCGCGGCATCGACACGCCCGAGGCCGCAGCCGATTATCTGAGCTGTGATACATCCGGCCTGTACGACCCGTTTCTGCTGGCGGATATGGACAAAGCTGTCGCGGTAATACGCGGTGCAATCGCGCGCGGCGAGCATATTGTGGTATACGGTGACTATGACGTGGATGGTGTGACTGCCACCTGCACACTGGTGGATTATCTGCGCAGCTGCGGCGCGGCCTGCGAATATTACATCCCCAACCGCTTGCGCGAGGGCTATGGTCTGTCCCGCGCGGCGATGGAGGAATTGTATGAGAAGGGGACTCGTCTGCTGATTACGGTCGACTCTGGCATCACCGCTGACGAGGAGATCGCGGTCGCGCGCGAGCTTGGCATGCAGGTGGTTATCACCGACCACCATGAGTGCCACGACGCGCTGCCCGCAGCGGATGCGGTGGTCGATTACAAGCGGTCGGACTGCACCTACCCGTTTGACAGCCTTGCCGGTGTGGGTGTAGCGTTCAAGCTGATCTGCGCGCTCGAGGGCAATGCGGAAACCGTACTCGAGCGGTATGCGGATTTGGTGGCGCTGGGCACGGTCGCGGATGTGATGCCCATTACGGGCGAAAACCGTATTATCGTGGCGGCGGGCCTGAAGAAAATGGCCGCAACCGGCAATGTCGGTCTGGAAATGCTGCTGCGCGAGGCAGGTATGAAGCACAAACGCCTGACCTCCTCGACCATCAGCTTTGTGCTGGCCCCGCGTATCAACGCGGCGGGCCGTATGGGACGCGCGGAGCTTGCCGCCGAGCTGTTTTTGACGCATGACCCGGTGCGCGCGCAGGCGCTTGCTGCGCAGCTTTGCGAGCAGAACAAGCTGCGGCAGAATGAGGAAAATCAGATTTTAACGCAGGCGCTTGCCCGTCTGCGCAAGGAATACAATCCGCTGGAGGATAAAATCATCGTGCTGGCGGAAAAAGGCTGGCATCACGGCGTAATCGGCATTGTCTGTTCGCGCCTGTGTGACCGGTACGGCTGTCCGGTCGTGCTGATTTCGCTTGACGAGGACGGCACGGGCAAAGGCTCGGGCCGCTCGGTGGGCGGGTTTAACCTGTTTGATGCGCTGACCTCGTGTGAGGACCTGCTCGAGCGCTACGGCGGGCACGCGCTTGCCGCCGGCCTGACCGTCGACGCGGATAAGGTGGATGCGCTGCGCGAGCGGCTGCGCGCTTATGCCGAGGCCCACGTCACCATGGCGGAGCTGGTGCCGCAATTGCACATTGACTGCATGGTGCGCCCCGAATGGCTGACCGAGGAGAATATCGAAGCGCTGAACGTTCTCGAGCCGTACGGCATGCGCAACGTCGAGCCGGTGTTCTGCATGAAGGACATGGTGGCGGAGGACATCACGCCCATTTCGTCCGACCGGCATGTGCGCATGATGCTGGTCAAGGACGGCGTGCGCTTTTCCGCAATCTGGTTTGGAACAGGCGCAGGCGGACTCGGCTTTGTCGAGGGAAACTACGTCGACGCCGCTTTTCATCTGGAGATTAACGAGTTCCGTGGCCGCCGCACCGTGCAGCTGACGCTGTGCGACGCGCAGCTGAGCGACTGCGAGCATCTGGCCGACCAGAAGCTGCTCAATGTGTACAATACCTATATGGCCGATGGGCCGCTGACCGCGCGCGAGGCGCGCCTGCTGCTGCCCGACCGGAAGGATTTGGTGGCGGTGTGGCGGCATATCGTGTGCCGCGCGGAGGACGGTCGCCTGTCTGTGCCGGACGGCGCACTTTCGCGCCGCGTGGCGTGGGAGAGCCGCCGCGACATCAATATCGGCAAGCTGTTTGTGTGTCTGGATGTGTTTTCCGAGTCCGGACTGATCAGTTATCATTTCAAGGAAGGGATGCTCAACATCCTGCTTAAGCCTTACGAGGGTAAGGCGGATATATCCGGTTCGGTCGTTCTGGCCACGCTGCAAAGCATGGCGGGCTAACGGAATGGGGGAACGAAGTATGCAAAACAAACTGGATTTTTTAATCGAGCGCGTGCAAAAGCAAAACCCGCAGGCGAATATTCGAAAAATCCGTGCGGCTTATGAGTGCGCGGCTGCTGCGCATGAGGGACAAAAACGCAAAAACGGTGAGCCATATATCATCCATCCGGTTTCGGTTGCGGAAATCGTGGTGGAAATGGGGCTGGATACCGACTCGATTTGCGCGGCGCTGCTGCATGACTGTATCGAGGACACCGACTTCGGCTACAAGGAAATCGAAAATAAATTCGGTACGCCGGTTGCCGAGCTGGTCGACGGCGTCACCCGTCTGGGCATGCTGCGCTACTCCAAGGAGCAGGAGCAGTTTGAGGACCTGCGCAAGATGTTCCTCGCCATGGCGAAGGATATCCGCGTCATTCTCATCAAGCTGGCGGACCGTTTGCACAATGCGCGCACCTTCCAGTATCTGCCTGAGCGCAAGCAGCGCGACAAGGCGCTGGAAACGATGGAAATTTACGCGCCGATTGCCCACCGTCTGGGCATGAGCCGCATCAAGTGGGAGCTGGAGGACCTTTCGCTCAAAATTCTCGACCCTATCGGCTACAACGAGATTGTCGAGGGCTTGAAAAAGCAAAGCGAGCAGCAGGAGGAATTCCTCAAGAGCATTCAGGAGCGCATCAGCGCCAAGCTCGCGGAGGCGCATATCAAAAATACAATTTCCGCGCGTGTCAAGCACATCTATTCGATTTACCGCAAGATGTACGCCCAGCACAAGACGATTGACGAGATTTACGACATCTGCGCGGTGCGTGTGATCGTGGACACCGTGGCCGACTGCTACAATGTGCTCGGCTATGTGCACGACCTCTATAAGCCGATTCCCGGGCGTTTCAAGGACTATATCTCCACGCCCAAGCCCAACGGCTATCAGTCGCTGCACACGACAGTCATCGGGCGCGCGGGCGTGCCGTTTGAAATCCAGATCCGCACCACCGAAATGCACAAGATGGCGGAATACGGCGTGGCAGCGCACTGGAAATACAAGCAGGGCCTGACCAAAAAGGGCAATGAGGAAACCTTCGCATGGATTCGTCAGCTGCTGGAAGCACAGCAGGACACCGAGGCCGAGGACTTCATCAAGAACATCAAGGTCGACCTGTTTGCCGACGAGGTGTTCGTCTTTACGCCCAAGGGCGACGTGGTCAACATGCCTGCGGGCGCGACCCCGATTGACCTTGCCTACGCCATTCACTCAGCGGTCGGCAACCGCATGACCGGCTGCAAAATCAACGGACGTATCGCGCCGATTGACAGCCAGCTGAAAAACGGCGATATTGTCGAAATCCTGACCTCCAAGGAGGCGCATGGACCGAGCCGCGACTGGGTCAAAATCGTCAAGACCACCGAGGCGCGCAACAAGATTAAGCAGTGGTTCAAGAAGGAGTGCCGCGAGGAGAATATCGTCAACGGCCGCGAGGACCTGGACCGTGAGCTGCGCGCGAATTTGTTGTACAACGGCTTTTATGAGAACGAGGAAGTGCGCAAGAATACACTCAATAAGTTCTCTTTCAACACGCTTGACGAGCTGTATGCCGCCATCGGTTACGGCGGCATCACGCTGACCAAGGTCATCAACAAGGTCAAGGACGATGTCGGTAAGCTGCGCCGCCAGCGTGAGCAGGCCGAACGCGCGGCGCATCCCCAGCCGGAGCAGCAGCCCAAGCGCGTCACCCGCTCAACGACCGGCGTAGTGGTCGAGGGCATCGACAACTGTCTGGTCAAGTTTGCGCGCTGCTGTACCCCGATTCCGGGCGACGAAATTGTCGGCTTTGTTACGCGCGGCTACGGCGTGTCCATCCATCGGCGCGACTGCGTCAATGTCCACATGCAGGAGGACCCGGACCGCTGGGTGCGTGCGTGGTGGGATGAGGATTTGGCCATTTCCGACCGCTCCAACCGCTTCTCTACCGGCTTGCAGATTTCCACGCGCAGCCGTATCGGCGTGCTGAGCGATGTGACTGCGGTGCTCGCCGCCTGCAAAATCAACGTGCACGAGATTTCCGCGCGCGACCTCAACGACGGCTACGGCGTTATCAACGCGATGGTGGACGTTGCAGGCGTGCACCAGCTTGACAACCTCATCAGCCGCTTGCGCTCCATTAAGGGCGTAGTAGATGTGACGCGCACGGTGGACACTAACTGACAAAAGATAAATCCAAAAGGAACAACCATGCAGAAGAAATATTTCTTTTTTGATATCGACGGCACGCTGAGCGTTGGGCAGACTATGGTCATGCCTGAGAGTGCGGTGCGCTGTCTGGAACAGCTGCGCGCCAACGGGCATTTTACAGCACTCGCCACCGGTCGCTTACAGGCATCGGCGGCACGGTTTGCCGCGCAGCACAGTTTTACGGATTTTGTTGCGGATGGCGGATACAGTCTGACCCTCGGCGGCAAGATTGTGGAGATGAAGAGTCTGCCTGCGGCAGACTGCATCGCGCTGATTGACCGTCTGGAAACGGCGGGCATCCCATGGGCGGTCACGCCGGTCAATGAGCGCATTTGTGTGACCACGGATAAACGCTATCTGGACGCTGCGCCGCCTGAATACTTTCCGACGCGGTACGACCCGGCATTTGATTACCGCACGTTGCAGGTGCTGTATAAGGTCAACATCGCGTGTACGGCGGAGCAGGAGTGCAACATTGATTTTGGATCGCTGCCAACCGTGCGGTACAATCGTGATATCCTGCTCGTTGAGCCAACCGAAAAGCAAAATGGCATTCGCCGTATGGTGGAGCGGCTCGGTATTCCGAATGAGGACGTGGTCATCTTTGGGGACGGCACGAACGACGTGTGTATGTTTGGACAGGGCTGGTTCTCGATCGCGATGGGTAACGCACGTGATGCGCTCAAGCGCATGGCAGATTATGTGACCGACCCGGTCGATCAGGATGGCCTGTGGAATGCCTGCCGTCATTTCGGCTGGATTTAAGGAGAGACGCACATGTTGTTTGATACGCACGCACACTACGATGATGAACGCTTTGACGAGGACCGCGACGCGCTTTTAACCTCCATGCCGGAGCACAATGTCGGCCTGATTCTCAATCCGGGCTGCGATGTGGAGACTTCGCGCAAGGCAGTGAGCTATGCACAAAAATACTCGTTTGTATATGCTGCGGTCGGAATTCATCCGGAAAATATCAACGAAAACTGGAATAATGACCTTGCGGTCATCAAAGAACTGGCTGAGACCGAGCCGCGCGTGCGCGCCATTGGGGAGATTGGGCTGGACTACTATTGGGAAAAGGACGAGCGCGCCCGCGCGCGGCAGCAAGTCGTATTCGCGCATCAGATGGAGCTGGCGCGCGAGCTGGACAAGCCGGTGATTGTGCATGACCGTGACGCACATGCGGACTGTCTGGAAATTGCACGGCGGTATGCCGGTACGCGAGGCGTATTCCACTGCTTTGCGGGCAGTGTCCAGATGGCACGTGAGCTGCTGGACTTAGGCTATTACCTGTCGTTCACAGGTGTGATTACCTTCAAGAATGCGCGCCGCGCCATTGAGGTGATCCGCGAGGTGCCGCTGGACCGGCTGATGGTCGAGACGGATGCACCCTACATGGCGCCCGAGCCGTTTCGGGGTCGACGCAATTCGTCGCTGTATGTTTATCGTATGGCCGAAACGATTGCGCAGATTAAAGGGATGGATGCCACGGAAGTGGAACGTGTAACGATGGAAAACGGCAAGCGGCTGTTTGGCATCAATTGAGTCAGTTGACAACAGAATACACAAAAAAGCCCGCCAATGGCGGGCTTTTTTCTTGGAGCGGATGATGGGAGTCGAACCTGCGCAGAGGGTGCAGAATATCAGGCGTTTTCGGTATCTGTGTTGCATTTCGTGTTGCATAATGCTTCAAAATAGCGGTCAATTTGGTCATCAACGGCCTTGCGTTTGTCCGAAAAGGTGTGCTGGTAGACGGTTTGCAGCACAGCATTCGTTGACCAGCCGCCGCGCTCCATGGCGTACTTGTCCGGCACGCCCAGCTGCAACATGACCGAGGCGTTCAAATGCCGCAAGTCGTGAAAGCGCATGTGCGGCAGCCCGGCCGCGTCGATTGCTGCGACAAAGCGGTTATAGATCACCGCGCCGCTTTCCTTGATGATTGGTTCGTCCGGCTTTCCTTTGCCGATCAGCTGCCGCAGATAGGGCGGTAGGCGCAACCGCCGCGTGCTGGTGAAAGTCTTTGTTTGCTCGCGCACTTCCTCGTGATCGCCGACATGCAGCACCGTGCGCCGGATCGTCAGGATGTCGCCGCTGATGTCGCCGTAGCGCAGGCCGCGCACCTCGCTCATGCGCAGCGACAGCCAGAGCGCTAGCAGGGCAGGCAGCTCGACCGATGTGCCTTGCACGGCATGGATCACCTGCTCGGGTGTGGGCAGGGTACGCAGCTGTCGCTTTTTAGCGGGCAGCGTGACGCGCAGTCGAAGGTCGGGCGCAAACATGGCGCACGCGGCTGAAATCAGGCCGTAGGCGTTGGCGACAGTCTTAGGTGAGCACTCTACCGCTTCGCGGTTGATCGCGCTTTGTACGGCCGCTGAATCCAGCGCAGCGAGTGACAGCTTTTGCAGCGCCCCAAACCGGTGCTTGGCAATTGACCGATAGGCCTGTACAGTCGTGGGGGAGAGCACATGCTCCTTGGAGTCGATGTACTGCTCGATGGCCTGCGCAAGCGTCAGCTCCGCAGCAGTGCCGCCCTTGCGCTTGCGGGTGAGGTATTCGCTGGCCAGAAACTCCGCTGTGCGCTTGTCCGGATCAGTAAAGGATTTGTATTGCCGCTTGCCGGAGGCATCTTTGCCGGTATAGACCAGTACGCGGTAGTTGCCTGATGGTAATTTCTTTGCTGTTGCCATTGCGAAAACCTCCAAAAAAGGAACGTTTGTTCGACTTGAGTGGGCGTAAAAATGCAGACCACAACAAAACAGTGTTCGGTTGTGGTCTGCGGGGTTATTTTAGCGCTCAGCTTCATCGGGAATATATTCCATAATATCTCCAGGTTGACAATTTAGAAGCTTACAGAGACGCTCTATGATTTCGGTAGTGACATATTGATTTTTGATTAGACGATCAACCGAATTTGCGTGAATGCCATTAAGCCGCAACCAGCGTTTGTTGATACCTTGTTGCTCCATCAAGGAGAAAAGCTTTTCATATGTAATTGGCATATTAAATTTCTCCTATGATTATAACTGAATGGGTTGTACGTTAAAATAGACAAAATCAATAATTTTGATATCACGATTTTGAATATTTCGTTCATTGAAAACTTGTCTATTATAACGTACAATATACATGGTGATAGCAAGTCACTGTGTGTTCCTTAATAACTCAACAGCAAGGGTGCGCTCCTATGAAGCCAGCGCCGGGTAGTTGCAGACCGTTAGGTATCCCATAGCGAAGAGTAACAGCAAATGTACATGGCTCAAGTGTGCAAAATGTAGTGCCAAGGAAAGATTAGTTAATAGATTCGGCTGCTTACAGTCCTAAAATCTGTTTTTTCTTTGCGTCAAATTCTTCTTGAGTTAGCACACCAGCATCCAAGAGTTCTTTTAGCTCATAAAGCAGATTAATTTGGTCATCAACTTCCTTTTGCGTATTAGTTGACTGTGCCGTAGGCGTAGGCTGTTTGAGGTCTATTAAAAGATTATGCAGGCGTTCACTAACATTTTTCGCCTGATTCTTCTCAAAAGCAACTTTAAACTGTTCCCTGATAGTGTCAACTGTGATAGTACCAAGAGCAAGCCCTGAAGAGAATGTAATATCATTGATCTGATCGAGCGCAACACTTATCAGGTTTTCTCCAATGAATTTCTTTTGGGCAAGAATAAAGCGGCGATTTGTAACAGCATAAGCATAGTTGCCATCGTGTTTTGACGCAGATTGGTAATTATGCAGACCTTCAAATACGAACAGTACTTGTTCATCTGGCTGCAATGCGTTTTGGATAAGTGTGAAGTGCTTTACATCCCAACTTTTCATTGAACCTTGCCCAAGATGATTTGCAACGCAAAACTGAATCATTTCTTCTGCGGTTCGCATCTTAAATCCCCCTTAAAGATTGACAAAATTAGCCAATCTTGTATAATGGTATTGGAGGACTGTGTGAAACACTCCATATTTGCCCGTTCCGGTGGTGGTGCACTGGGGCGGGCGCTTTTTATGTGTCCAATTTGAACACCGGTATTTTGTACATGATATGCAATATATTGATTTGCCCTTGCCAAAACCCAAGATGTGGTGTATTATTGAAAATACAAACACTTGTTCGATTTCTGGAGGAGATCAAATGACGGATCGAGAAAAATATATGCTCAAGCTGATTCGGACTTCGGCTGATCCGTCAGCTGCCATGGAAAAGGTCAGGAAGATTCTTTCTTCTGATCCGTCTCCAACACACGAAGCGCAGCGTCCTGCAGGGCAGGAGAAGCGTTTCTGAACAATTCAAGCAGCTCGTTTTCTTCGGCGCTTAATCCTGCGTCCTCTTCGGAGGGCGCATTTTTTTTATCAGTAGCGCCGAGCAGATAGTCGGTCGATACTCCGAAAAAGGCTGCAAGCTGCTTTACGGTGTCGGTATCAGGATCGCGTTTGCCGTTTTCCCAGCTGGAAACCGTGTTCTGGGCAACGTTAAGTTCCTTTGCAAGGTCGGCTTGGGATAGCCCAGCCTCATCACGCAAAGATTTTATCCGTGTCATTGATATCACCACCTATTGTGATGCAATAATATCACAAAAAGTAATATCAAAAAATAGATTAGCACTATACGAGAAAAAATTGCTTAAATTCTATTGACATATCACTTAGAGTGATATATATTTATAATCACTAAAAGTGATAAGGGGGTGAGAGGGATGGAACAAGAGTTGGACGAGCGCTTTTGGGTATGTGTCTCACGCCATTGCGTAGCCGCGCATGAAAGCGCATGCGAGAAAACGCCTGTGCACTGGGGAAAAATCTGTGAACCGTGTCAGTATGTCCACCGGTGCTTCAAGACGGACTGCGGCGGTTATTGGCCGACAGCCAATGCGATATTAAGACAAAAAAGCGGCATTGGCTGTCAATTCATGCGGCCGTGGAAGGATTAGTAAACGGATTTTTGATAAACCGGGCATTCAAAATTTTCCTGAGATGCACCGGGGCAATCTCCCAGCGCACCAGCGCTGCAAGAGTAACCGTCCTTGCTGTAGTAGGTTCCGGTGTCTCCACATACTTCTATCTTTTCATAATCAACTCGGACAGACACCGGTTTTTTACTCAGCGGGCAACTACACTGATAGGTTTTTGAAACCATAGTTCCACCTCCTTCCTGCTTCCATGGTAACACATGGAAGCAGAGGGGGCAAGGAGCGATAGGGAGGTGAGAGGGTGAAGAAAACAGTTCTTAACAGAATTTTGAGATTGGAGAAGCGAGTAGATAGTTTGACAGAGATGCAGACTGTCAGCACGGAGCATTTTCAATGTTTAGATCTCAAGAACGTGGCGCGAATGGTGGATACATTGGCTACCTCACGGAACCGTTCTTTGTTTGAGCATCAGGAAATCTATCGGGGCTTCAAATTTGACCGTTGGTTATCTATTGCGGCATTAGTCGTGTCAACCATTGCCCTATGTACGGCGATGCTGAAATGAGAGATGCTGCAGCAGCTACACCGGCAAAGAAAAGCGTCATATTACTTTTCCAGTGCTTGGAGCGCCGGGATTCAAATTCTTCCTGTAATGGGTTCTTCAGGGTGACAAGTGTATGCATATCCATATTGTCATCGCTAAAGTCAAGCTGATAGTCAAGCTGATCCTGTAGGTCTAGGTAATCTTCAAGAGATGTATTTTTGATAATTTTATCAACATACCGATAGCGGATAATGGCTTTGCACAGCTTGTATTGCTGTTTGGTCATTGTCTAGCATCTCCCTTCCGCTTCCATGGTAACACATGGAAGTGGAAGGGGCAAGAAGCGATAGGGAGGTGATAGGGGTGAAGTTTATTAGGGAGTATGGCTTACCCATCCTTGTATCAGTGGCCACAACTCTTTTATTCCATGTATTAATAGGTTGGTGACTAATGTAACTAAAAAGAAGCGATAGGGAGGTGAGCGTTTGGATCAATCCTTGCAATTTCATGATGAAATCATCTTGAGGTTTAGGCAGGGTCGATTGCAGGAAGTCATTATCGACGGTATACGGCAAAATGATGTGAAAGCCTTTTCAATTGCGGCATCTCCGACGCAAGTCGCTTCCTACCTGATTGAGCATTCGACCGTATATTCAGATTCCTGAGAACAAGAACCGGAAAGGGGTGAATAACATGAAAACCATCAAGCGATACCGCGAAGAGCGCGGTATCAAGCAGACCGAATTGGCCGCGCACTTCGGTATTGCGCAGTCAACCGTGGTCAAGTGGGAAAGCGATGGTAAGTACCCACCCGGCCGAGTGATGGCCGAGCTTGCGGCCTTCCTCGGCTGCACGACCGATGAGCTGTATGAAACGAAAAAGGAGGTGAGCTGAGTTGAGCAAACAAGGTGATTTGCAATTCGTTGCAAACATTGAGAAGTATCGTGTTTTGTCGGGGCTGCCGGACCACACAGCGCTTGCCAAGCGAATCATGGTATCGCGGCAGCTACTGCACCGGCGATTGGAACAGCCGGGCGATCTGACGGTTAACGAACTGCGTCGGATTTCGACTGTGCTGGGCATGCCCGCAGAGGAAATGCTGTCACTGTTCAAGTGATGGGTGCATTATAGCATGAAAAAGGGAGGAAAACCAGTTTGTCAAAATACAGAAATATCTATCAAACTGCGCGCGAGCTGAAAGGTTTGACGCAGGAAACCGCAGCTGAGCGACTGGACATCTCGGTTGAGAGTCTGGGTGCGTATGAGCAGGATCGCCGACGGCCGCCAGATAGCACGGTTTTACGCATGGCACAGCTTTACGATTTCCCGTATCTGTGCTACCAGCATATCGCCGCAGGTGATTTGGGCGGCGTACTGCCTGAGGTGCAATCTAAACCGCTGGAGCAGGCGACGATGCGTCTGGTGCGGTTGATTGGCAAGTTTGCCAAAACGGGCCGACTGGATCAGCTGCTTGAGATCAACGAGGATGGCGTTATTACATCTGAGGAACGCCCGCTGCATGATGCAATCATGGCAGAACTGCGGGAGATCATGGCGACATATCTCGAATTGGATTGTGCGGCGCAAAAGGAAAGCGCCCAGAGCGGCGGCAACCGCGACTGAGCGCAAACAAAATTGAACTTACTTACAGGATACCGGAAAAGCCCGGCGCTGTCAAGAGGGCCGCGCCGGGGGAAAGGGAAAACATGAAACTCGTAGAGGTGAAATTTGAGATCCCGGAAGAACTTGAGCCGCGTATTGCGGCGTTAGCTGCGGAAATGGGACTATCTTTTGATTTGGCCGCGCAGCTATTGCTGTGGGACGGATTTGTCACGCACTTGCGCAGCTCGATTGAGCGGGCGGAACGAGAATTGCGAGAGCAATTGACAGGGGAGGTGGCGGTATGATCTACGCCATCCTTGCCATGCTCGGGGTAGGCTGCGCCTACCTCGCCCTTGGCATGCTGGTGGACAGGCTCACCCAGCCGATGGAAAGGCGGTGGCGGCGGTGAAGACGGAAGGTATTTCCCCTGCAAAAGCGTTTGGGGCGGCATTACGTGCCATTCGACGCAGAAACGGAGAAACACAGGAAAAAGCTGCCGAAGCAATCGGGATAGCGAAAAGCTCTTTTGCGAAATACGAGCGTGGAGAACATGAACCAAGTTTTTGCGTGTTGCAGCGCATTGTCGAGCACTATAAAGTCCCAATAGAATACTTTTTGAAGTTTAACACCCCAGCAACGTCAAATTTGACTTTACTGCTGGACATTAGACAACAGTGCGCCGAGCTGGAGCAGCTACTCGCTCGTGCCGCTGAGCTGACGCATGCGCTGCGCGTGCTGGCCGAGAAGGGAGGCGGCGCGCCATGATGTTTCAGTTCAATACAGAGGTCGCCAAAATCACCAAAAGTGCGGACGAAGCCGCATTTGTGCATCACATTTACTACTGGGTCGTCTGGAACCGTGCGCGCGGTCAAAACCTGCGGGACGGAAAGTATTGGACATATTCCAGCATGCAGGACTTTTGCAAAGAGGATTTGTTTGACTATCTCACGCCGCGCCAGATGGAGCGGGTCGTGCGCAACTGCATCGAAAAAGGCTTGATTGAGACAGCCTGTTTTAACGAAGATGGACGGGATAAAACCAAGTGGTATACCATTACCGAAACGGTGAAATGCATTTACGCAAATGGTGAAATGCAATCAACCGAATGCGTGGACACATTCCACCAAACGGTGAAATGTATTAAAGGAACAGATAAAAGACCAGATAAAAGAAATACAGATATACTTCCCCTTTTTGACCGTTTTTGGGGCGCGTACCCACGCAAGGTGAGCAAGGCCGATGCCAGAAAGGCCTTTGCGAAACTCAACCCCGACGGGGAACTGGTGGAAGCGATGCTGCGGGCGCTGGACTGGCAAAAGCGCCTGCCGGAGTGGACGAAGGACGGCGGGCAGTTCATTCCGTACCCTGCGACATGGCTCAACGCCCGCCGCTGGGAGGACGAGCCGGAGGGCAGCCCCACGCCGCCGACGCCGCCTGAACGCAAGGAGGACGAATACACATGGCTTTGACGGAACAAGCGCTCAAGCTGTACAACGACGCCGAGCAAAGCGTACTCGGCGCACTGATTGCGGACGCGCCGATGAACGCCGCCGACGTGTTCCGGCAGGTACGCTCGGAGGACTTCCTCAACGGCGAGCGGCGGTACATCTTCGACACCTGCCGGGCGATGTTCGCCCGAAATGACCAGATTGACCCGTACACCGTGCGCGCCGCGTGCGGCACCGAGTACATCGAGCTAGTCAAACAACTGGCCGACATGATGATGACGCCCAGCAACTGCGCCGCCTATGTCCGACAGCTGCGCGACTGTGCCATCCGCTACCGGCTGGACGCGCTGCTGCACGAGACGCGGTCGCACATCGCTTACGCCGCGCCGCTGCCCGAGGTGGCCGCGCTGGTCGAGCGCATGCAGACCGTGCTGGCGTCGGGCAGTGAGGATCGCGGCAGCGACATGAACGCGCTGCTGCTGGACTACTTTTCCCAGATGGACGAGCGGCCGAAGTTCCTCGATTGGGGCTTCCCGTCGGTCACGCAGGCGCTCGAAACCGAGTTAAACCTCGGGCAGTATGTCATCCTGTCCGCAGAGCCGTCGGCAGGCAAAACCGCGTTTGCGCTGTCAGTTGCGGTGGCGCTCGCGCGGCAGGCGCGCGTGACGTTCTACACACTGGAAACGGACAAGCGCCGTCTGATGCAGCGCATCATGGCGCGTACCGCGCTGGTTGATTTGGGACACATCAAGGCGCGGCGGTTCACTGCACCCGAGCTGGAGGCACAGGCACGCGCCAAGGCCAAGCTGTTAAACCTGCCATTTCGCATTGTGCATGCGAGCGGCTGTACGGCCGAGCAGATTGCAGCCGACGTCAAGGCATCGCGCACCGATGTTGCCATCATCGACTATTTGCAGCTGATCGAGCCGTCCGACCCGCGCGCGGATGAGTACACCACAATCACGCACAGCACCAAGACGCTGCAACAGCTGACGCGGTCGGGGCGCGTGGTGCTGGCGCTTAGCCAGCTCAACCGGTCGGGCGACCTGCGTGGCTCGGGACAGATTTTGCAGGACGCGGACGCAGTGCTGCGCATCGGCACACCCGATCGGAAGAAGCTAAAAACGCCGGAACAGTTCAAGGCGTGTGATGCCGACCAGCTGCGCGTCATCAAGATTGCGAAAAACCGCGACGGATCGCGCCGCACACTGCCGTTCTGGTTCGAGGGACGGTATCAGCGGTTTGTCGAGCAGTGGGACGGCTTCGACGAGGCGCAGGTCATCCAGATGGAGGACGACCCGTATAAACAGACGAAAATCGAAACCGCATAGGAGGTACATACATGAGCAAGTTGATTTACCAAGAGGCGAACGAGGACGAGGAGGACGACGAGACATGAAAACCATCTCAATCGTCAACCTCAAAGGCGGTGTCGGCAAGACGGTGACTGCAGTCAACCTCGCGGCGATCCTCGCCACCGAGTACAATGCGCGCGTGTTGCTGATCGACGCTGACCATCAGGGCAACGCCTCGCGGTTTTACCGCATCCCGGCCGAGCCGGGCACGCTGGCCGACCTGTTCGAGGGCATGTGCCTGTGCTATTCCGACCTTGTCCAGCACACGATCTACCGCGGGCTGGACGTCATCCCGGCGGACATGTCGCTCGCGGCGCTCGACCTCGACGGCAGCCTGCCGGGGGATGCAAACGGCGGCACGCCGCGCGACCGTGCGCTGCGCGTGCTGACCGACCTGCGCGATGCGGTCATCGAGGACGACGCCTATGATTATCTTGTTATCGACTGCCCGCCCGCGTTTTCGGTCGCGTCGATCAGCGCGGTGGCAGCGTCGAGCGATATCGTCATCCCGGTCAAGCCGGGCGCATTCGAGATCGACGGCATGGCCGAGCTGCTGCGGCAAATTGACAGCATCCGGCGGGTCAACGGCGCAGTGCAGGTGGGTGTGCTGCTGACCATGTGGCACAACGCGGACGTGGTCCGCCAGGGCGAGGACTGGCTGCGGGCAAACTGCCCCGTGCCGGTGTTCCAGACCCGCATCCGCCGCACGGACAAGGTGGACGAAAGCACCTTTGCGCGCGAACCGGTTTGCCAGTGGTCGCCGACCTCGGCCGCTGCGCGCGATTACCGCGCGTGGGTGCGCGAGTATCTGGGAGGTGGCGCAGATGGCGCGGAAAGTTAACGTCGGCGCGATGGTCGCGCACGATGTGTTCAAATTGGACACATCGCCGATGCAGGTCGTCCAGATCCCGCTCTCGCAGCTGCTCGTCAACGAACACAACTTTTTCACAGTCGAGGATGTGCAGGAGCTTGCAGACGATATTACGCTGAACGGGCTGTACAGCCCGCTGACCGTGTGCGTGGCAGAGGAGGGCAAATACCGCATCGTCGCCGGACACCGCCGCCGCAAGGCGCTGGAGCTGCTGGGACGCAAGGACGCGCCCTGCATCGTCAAGAATTATGATGGCGAGGACAGTGAGATGGTCGCGCTGATCCAGTCCAACCTGACCAGCCGCGAGCTGACCTACTACGAGAAAATGCAGGCGGTAGTGCTGCTGGAGAAGGCGCTGCGCAGCATGAAGGAGCGGGGCGTAGAGCTGCCCGGCCGTCTGCGCGACCACCTCGCCGAGCAAGTAAGCGAGAGCGCGTCTGCCGTTCACCGCATGCAGTACATCCACAAGAACTTGTCGCCCGCGCTGCTGGAAGCCTTGCGGCGCGAGCAAATCGGCGAGTCGGTCGCGGACGAGCTGGCGCACAGCCCCAAGAAGGTGCAGACCGAGTTCGAGCAGCGACTGGCACGCGGCGAGACTTTCCGCGCGCAGGATGTCAAGGCCGCGCGGGACAAGCCAACCGTGTCGGACGGCGTGGTCGATGCATTCCTGCTGCGGCACATTGCAAAAGGACACGAAGCCGCGCTGTACCGTGTTCTGCATGACAGCCAGAGCATGGCGGCGAGCCGGTTGATAGAGGAAGTCAAGGATGCGCTGGTTTTTCGCGGATACATGGGCGGCGATTCAGAAGGCGTGCAGTATGTCCTCACAATCAGCGGGCTGGAGGTGAAAAAGCCGTTTCAGGGCAAGCTGTCGTGGTCGCAGATCGTGCAGCGTCTGCGCGGCATGGTGGAGAGCGGCAAGATCGCGCCGCCTGCGGACGAACACACGCCGGAAGAACAGACGCTGCGTCAGCTGGACGAGCAGATGCAGCAGGCGACCGCAGAGCTGCCGCAGGTGGATGGTAACGGTCATGTGTGCGTGACTGGGCTGAACTCATACGGTGTATGCGGTTCGGCGCAGTGCTGCGGTCAGCCGTATGCGTGTTGCATGGCTTGTCCAGAGCCGTGCAACATCCGCTGCGGATATCTGCCAAAGCCGCAGCCCGCACCGGTTTGGCACCCGTACCCGGACGAGCGCCCGGAGGAAGGGCAGACGGTGCTGACGCTGAGTCATAACAATTACAATCGGGGCAATTATGCCGCCTATGTCTATCGCGCGGGCGGCTGGTACTTGCCCGAGTTCCCGGATGATGGCCTGATGACGGTAGATGTGAGATGGTGGTCTGCCGAGCTGCCGCCGGAGGTAGTCAAATGAACCTGTCCGACTGCACAAAGGCCGATTTGCTATGGATCATCAAAACAATGTGCAAATATGATTTGTCCGACCGCAATCTGCGCCTTGCACTCAATGATCTGGAATTTGAAAAAGAACAGGAGCGGCTCGACCGTGCGGATCAGGCGCTTCAAACCGCATCTGCCGCGTTACAGCGGTATATCGAATTGCTCAAACCGTATGAGGGCATGCCGCTCTTGGAGGTGCCGATGGACGTTTTGCAGCAGGCCGACGCCGCGCTGGCTGAGTCTCGCGCCGCGAATAAGCAGTGGGCGAAGTTGATGGGAGTGAAAATAAAATGAGCCTAAAGCCGATCTTGTTTGACACCAAAATGGTGCTCGCGCTGCTGGAAGGCCGAAAGACGGTGACGCGGCGCGTCGTGAAACCGCAGCCGCCTGCCGCTTCGACAGTTTCCAAAATCGGAAAAGCGTATGGGTGGTCGCGTGGGAAAGATAGTCAGCCCAAATATCTCATGAAGCAGCCATACCAGCCCGGCGATGTGCTGTATGTGCGAGAGACATTTCGAGTTGACTACTTGTCCAATATTGTCGGGAGCGGTCGTGTCCGGTATAAGGCCGATGGTTCGTATGCAGACATTCATTTTTCAGCCGACCGATACGATATGATGCGTCGGGCGCATCGAATGGTCTGGAGGTCGAGCGAGAACATGCCGCGAGAAGCTGCCCGTATCTTTCTGCGGGTGACTGGCGTGCGGGTTGAGCGGTTGCAGGATATCTATCTGATAGATTGCGAGAAAGAGGGCGTACAGCTCAATTTTATTCAGGAGACAAATTTGGTCATGCAAGGCATCTTGGCAAGAAAAAAGTTCGCCGAGGTGTGGGACAACACTATCAAACCCGCTGATCGTGTCCGCTGTGGCTGGGAAGCTAATCCGTGGGTGTGGGTGATCGAGTTCGAGCGGGTTGAGAAACTGGCAAAAAATGACCTTGACGGCGAAAATCCTTGACAAATCCGAAATCTGCGGATATTCTGAAAAATCATCAAAACGGGCATGGGAGGCTGCGGCCTCCCTGTATCCGTTTCGGTTTGTGTCCAATTTGAACACGGAGGTAGAAATGGCCAAAAGGCGCAAAACAGTCGTCGCAGGGCGACTGGTGTTTGAAACAGCATACACGGCCGCGCTGCCATCGGACGCGGAGCATGTGAGGCAGGCGAAGATGAAGATGTCGAGCGCAGCGCGACGACGGCTTAACCTTAAGGCTGCGTGCCGACAGCTTGAGCTGCTGATTGCCGCCAACTTCACGCGGCACGATCTGGTTGTCACACTGACCTATGACGATGAGCACCTGCCGCAGAGCCGCGCCGAGGCGGTGAAGAATCTTAAAAAGTTCTTTCGGGCGTTGCGGGAAACACGGCGACGGCAAGGACTGCCCGACTTGAAATACATCTATGTGACGGAAAGCAAGCACGAACACGGCCGCTGGCATCATCATGTGATCTTAAACGGAACAGGCAACGACATGGAAACGATTCGGTCGCTATGGACATACGGTGAGCAGGTCAACATCGAACCGCTCGACGATACCCAATACCGTGCGCTGGCCGAGTATCTCGCCAAGGAACCGCGCGAAGCTGGGTCATCCAATGGTAAGCGCATGTGGACGCCGTCGAAAGGACTGACGCGGCCGACCGTACAATCCGATTGGATTGACGACCGCGCGACGCTGGAGCCGCCGCCCGGCGCGACTGTGCTGGAATCGGTCACCGAGCGCAACGAGTGGGGCGAATATGTGTATCTGAAATATCTGCTGCCCGACCCGAAGCCACGACGATGTCGAAAGAGCCGCCGGAAGAAAAACGAATAGCCTATTTCTTTTTCTCGAAACCCATGTATATATAACGAACAGGGTCATAGAAACCGCGCCGACGGCGTAGACAGGAGGCAAAAACGAGTGTACAATAAAAATCAGAGAATAAAGATCGTGTGCCCGCGATGTGGCCGCACGACGAGAGTCCAGGTCGTTCCTGGCGAGACCAAGCTGCAGCATTTCCCGCTGTGGTGCGAAAAATGCAAACAAGAGTCCACCGTCGATTTTGACGGCGTGAGCCAGAACCCGTTGAGGTCCGAGCCGACTGCGTAACATCCCCGTGAGGGTGTTGCGAGGTCGGCTTTTTCTTTTGCCCGAAAGGAGGGCGTGCCATGAAACCCATTGCCGAGATTGCGGACGAGTACGCCGCGAACGTCGAGAGCATGAAGCGCCAGCGCGCGGCTTTGTACGAGCGCATGCAGGCCGAGCCGCAGGCGGAGGTGCGCTTCCGGCTGTACCGGTCAATCAACTCGATCAGCAAGGCCATCGGCGACAGCCAGTACGCGATTGCGGTCATGCGGGGGAATATCCGTGGCTAAACCGTGGGCGAAAGCGTTCTACAACTCAGCGGCGTGGCAGCAGACGCGGCTGGCCTACATGACACACCGGCACGGCTTGTGCGAACGCTGCGGCGCGCCCGGCCTGATCGTGCATCACCGCAAGGCACTGCGGCCGCAGGACATGAACAACCCAAAGCGCACGCTCGGCTGGGATAACCTCGAGCTGCTGTGTCACCGCTGTCACGACCTCGAGCACATGGCAAAGCATCCGGCGGCGCGCTGCCGGTTCGATGCGGACGGAAATATACTCCCCCCATTCCCGAAAAATCGCTGACCTCCCTCAGACCGCATCCCCAGAGAAGAATTTTGCTGAGTGGGGCATGCGGGAGGGGTGTAGCAGAAAGGAGCGGCGAAATGCCCAAAATCACGATCGACACAAGAATCAAACGCGAGCGCGAGCAGCTCGAAAAAATCTTTGCAGGGCTGGACGAAAACCGCCGGAATACCGCCGCTTCCCTGATCGAAAACGCGGCTTTTATGGCCGTGACGCTGGCTGATCTGCGCAAAACCATCACGGAAGAGGGTGTCGTTTCCAAGTACCAGAACGGCGAAAACCAGTGGGGCACCAAGAAGTCGCCCGAGGTCGAGGTGTACAACACGATGGTCAAAAACCAGACCGCG
Organism: Agathobaculum sp. Marseille-P7918; assembly: GCF_964248325.1. Taxonomy (NCBI): domain Bacteria; kingdom Bacillati; phylum Bacillota; class Clostridia; order Eubacteriales; family Butyricicoccaceae; genus Agathobaculum; species Agathobaculum sp. Marseille-P7918. The sequence goes on from NZ_CAXTXI010000004.1 coordinate 200,653, forward strand.
ATCATCAAGACGCTGTGCGATATGCTGCCCGCAGGCGACGCTGAGGGTGACGCGCTGCGCGCATGGCAGAAAGCCAACGGGAGGACGTTGCGATGAACGTATGCAGAGCCTGTCCGATGCTGAACAGCCAGGGCGTGTGCGACACGGCGCTGCGCCGTCCCGAGTATATTCGCCGCTGCCCGCACGACAAGCTGCGGCGCGCTGTTTACAAGGCGCAGCGCAAGAAGGGGCGACCGCCGGATGGCTGATCCCCGTCTGGCGCGCGAGCGCCTGCTGCGCCGCATGGAGCGCGAAGCGAAGAAAAATCCCGCACCGAAGGGCGAGCACTGGCTCGAGCAATACGCTTGCGCGGTGCTGACCGGTGATATTCTCGCCTGCCGCAAGGTGCGTCTGTTGTGCGCGCTGCTGCTGGATAAGATTCGACGGCCGGAGAAGTACAAGCCGTGGGTGTTCGATTTGGACACCGCGAATGTCCACATCGCATTCGTCGAGCGGTTCTGCAAGCAGCCGCAGGGACAGCTTGGCGCGCCGCTGACGCTTGAGCTGTTTCAAAAGGCGCGCTGGCAGGCGATCTTCGGCTTTGTCCACCGGGACACCGGCCTGCGGCAGTATCAGGAGGTCATGATTGTCGAGGGGCGCAAGAACGGCAAAACGACCGAGTGCGCCGCGCTCGAGCTGGATCTGCTGGTCAACGACAACGAGGGTGCGCCCGAGATTTATTCCATCGCGACCAAGCGGGAGCAGGCGGCGAAGTCGTACAACGCCTGTGTCAACATGCGCAAGCAGTCGCCCGAGCTGTTCCGCGCCATCCGCAAGCGGCAGGGCGACCTGTATTATCCGGCAAACCTCGGTACCATTTCGGCGCTGGCGTCGGCCGCCAACAGTCTGGACGGCCTGAACGCCCACGGCGTGCTGGTGGACGAGCTGGCAGCGATCAAAAACCGCGCGATCTACGACGACATGAAGCAATCCATGTCCGCCCGCGAGCAACCGCTGCTGTTTTCCATCTCGACCAATGGCTTTGTGCGCGAGTGCATCTTCGACGCGCAGTATACCTATGCCGCGGGTGTGCTCGAGGGCACGATTACGGACGACACGTTCCTTGCGTGGATTTACGAACTGGACGAGCGGGACGAATATCACGACGAAAAAAACTGGATTAAGGCAAATCCCGGTCTCGGCACGATCAAGAAGGTCGAATATCTGCGGCAGATGGTCAAAAAGGCCGACAATGACCCGTCTTTCCTGCCGACCGTGCTGGTTAAGGACTTCAACCTCAAGGAAAACGCCGCAACCGCGTGGCTGACGTGGGCGGAGTGCTCCAACCCCGAGACCTTTGACATCGCATTCGATTACTGCATCGGCGGCATGGATGCGGCCGACAGTATCGACCTGTGCGCCGCAACGGCCATCTGCCAGCGGCCGGGCGATCCGAAGATTTACCGGCGCAGCATGTACTGGCTGCCGCAGAGCGTCTTGGACGCGGACGCGGCTGCCGGCAACCGCCGCGAGCGGGACAGCGTGCCGTATTCGCTCTGGGTCAAGCGCGGCCTGATGCGCGCCGTGCCGGGCAACAAGGTGGATAAACAGGTGTTGCTCGACTGGTTTAAAGAGCTGCGCGACGAGGACGACCTGTATGTGCGCTACATCGGCTATGACCCGTGGCACATCGACGACAGCCTGCTCGACCGCTTCAAGGCCGAGTTCGGCGCGGAGTGTATGATCCCCGTGCGGCAGGGCACGCTGTCGCTTTCCCAGCCGATGAAGGACCTCAAGGCTGACCTTGCCGCCGGTCTGGTGGTGGATAACAACAATCCGGTTGATAAATGGTGTCTGGTCAACACCGAGGTGCGTGCCGACATCAACGGCAACATCCAGCCGGTCAAGGTGACCGACGGACGCCGCCGTATCGACGGTACGGTCGCGTTGATCTGCGCCTATAAGGTGCTGCAGGACAAGCGCGACGACTATGTGAACATGAACGAGGAGGCATGACATGGGGCTTTTTGAAAAGCTGTTTCCGCGGCGGCCGCCGGGCGGGGATGCGCGGGCGTTCTTCAAGACGCTCACCGCCTATCAGCCGGTTTACACGACCTATCGCGGCGGGCTGTACGAGATGGAGCTGACGCGCGCGGCGATCGCGACCTTTGCGCGGCATTGCAGCAAGCTACATCTGGAGCTGACAGGCGATGCGCGGCCGGAGCTGGCGCGCGTGCTGGGGCAGCAGCCCAACCCGTGGATGGACGCGAGCAAGTTTTTGGCGCGGCTCGCCACCATCTACATGGTGCAGAACAACGCCTTTATCGTGCCGATGGAGGACGCGGCGGGCAGGCTCGTCGGGTATTTCCCCGTGCTGCCGCAGCAGTCCAGCATCCGCGAGGTGGACGGCGAGCCGTATCTGCTATACCGCTTTTGGGGCGGGCAGAACGCCGCGATCGAGCTTTCCCGCGCGGGGATTTTGACCCAGCACCAGTACGAGGACGACTTTTTCGGGTCGGATAATCGGCCGCTCGCCCCGACCTTGCAGGTTATGCACACACAGGATGAGGGCATTGTAAACGGTATCAAGAACGCGACCACCATCCGCTTTCTCGCGCGGCTTGCGGGCAACCTCAAGAAAAAGGACATCGACGCCGAGCGCGAGCGCTTCGCGGAAGATAATCTTCGGGGCAACGACACGGGCGTGATGATGTTCGACAGCAAGTACGCGGATGTCAAGCAGATCGAGAGCACGGCGCTCGTGGTCAACCCGCGCCAGCAGGAGCTGATCCGTCAGAGCGTATTCAGCTACTTTGGCACGAATGAGAAGATTCTCACCAATACCTACACTGAGGACGAGTGGAACGCCTACTATGAGGGCTGTATCGAGCCGTTTGCCATTCAGCTTTCGCTCGTGCTGACCGCGATGACCTTTACGCCCGCCGAGATTGCGCAGGGCGCGGGCATCATCGCGACGGCGAACCGCCTGCAATACGCGAGCAACAACACCAAGCTGAATATTGTGACGCAGCTCTTTGACCGCGGCTTTCTCACCCACAACATGGGCCTTGAGATTTTCAACATGCCGCCGGTCGAGAACGGCGACCGGTATTTCATCCGCAAGGAATATGCAGAGGTGTCCAAATTGAACACCGAACCAAAGGAGGGCGAGGACAATGGCGATCACGCCGGAGACCCGTGACTACCGCACGTTTGAGGTGCGGGCGCTGCCGCAGGAGGGCGGCGACGGGCAAAAGCAGTGCCGCGTCGAGGGGTACGCTGCGGTTTTCGATGAGGAAACCGTGCTGTACGAGTACGACGGCATCCAGTACAAGGAAGTCATCGACCGGAACGCATTTTCGGGAGCAGAGATGCGCGATGTCGTGATGAATTTCAACCACGGGGGCAAACCCGTGGCGCGGACGAAGAACGGAACGTTGACCCTGACAGTCGACACCAAGGGTCTGCACATTGCAGCTGATCTCGGCGGCACCGAGGAAGGGCGGAGGCTCTTTGATGAAATCCGGGGCGGCTACATCGACCGGATGTCGTTCGCGTTCACCGTCAACAAGCAGGAATACGACCGCGCCAAGCATCTGCGCCGCATTACCGGTTTCCGGCGCATTTTCGACGTGGCGGCGGTCGACATCCCGGCTTATGACGGCACCAGCATTGCGGCGCGCTCGTGGGCTGCGGCGGAGGCCGAGCACGAGCACGCGGAGGCGGACAAACGCCGCAAGCTGGCACTCAAGCTCAAACTCAGCGGAATCACAAAGGAGGAAACGTGATATGCCTATCAATGCCAACGCCAACACCGACCGCCTGACCCAGATCGAGCAGCGTCTCGCTGCCATCCAAACCGCGCTTGATGCGCCGGACGCCGACCTCGATGCGCTCACCGCCGAGGCCGACGGCCTGATCGCGGAGCGCAAGAACCTGCTCGACAAGGCAGAACAGCGTCGCCAGCTGCTCGGCCGCATCGCCACCGGCACGGCGGGCAACGAGGTGCGCCGCTTCCCGACGGCGCAGCCGCCCGAGGAGCGTTCTTTCGGCTATGACAGCCCGGAATACCGCACCGCATGGCTGCACACGCTGATGCGCTGTGACCTGACCGAAACCGAGCAGCGCGCGTGGACGACCGCGACCGGCTCGGCAGGCCCGGCCGTGCCGACGCAGACGGCAAACCAGATTCTTTCGAAGGTGCACCAGTACGCGCCGCTGCTGGACAAGATCACGCTGCTGCGCGTGCCGGGCAATGTGACATTTGCGGTTGAGGGCGAGGAGCCGGACGCCGCCTACCACAACCAGAACGACGACATCACTCCGAGCGAGGACGGACTGACTCCGATCACGCTGTCCGCATACGAAGTGACCAAGCTCGTGCAAATCTCCAAGTCCGTGCAGAAAATGGCAATTGACGCTTTCGAGAGCTGGCTCACCGACATGATCGCGAAGAAGATCGCCAAGCAGATCACCGCGACCATCCTGACCGGCACCGGCTCGAGCCAGGGCAAGGGCATCGAAAAGGCCAACACATGGGCAGAGGGCAATTCGGTGACCGTTGCAAGCGGCGGAACGCTTACCACGGCGGATGTTTTGAATCTCATTTCGCTGCTGCCCGGCGGCTACGACGCGAACGCAAACTTTGTGATGAGCAAAAAGACGCTGTTCACGGACTTTATGCCGCTGCAGGACAAGAGCAAAAACGACCTTGTGCGTATCGAGGGCGGCAGCTATTACATTTATGGCTATCCGGTGCTGATTGACGAGCGCGTGGCCGACCACGAGGCGTATCTCGTCGACCTGTCCACGGTCATCGGCAATATGCCGGAGGACGTGACGATCACGAGCGATTTTGACCTGACCAAGAATGCGTTCCTGTTCCTCGGCAGCGCGATGTTCGACTGCCAGCCCGCGCAGGCGGACGCGGTGCGCAAGCTGGTCAAGGCTGCGGGTTGAGCTGATGGAGCTGGAGCGGTTCAAAACCTACGCCCGCATTGACCATGCGGACGAGGACGCGCTGATCGAGGCCATGCTGACGGCGGCGGACAATGCGGTGCGCGACATGACGGGCAAAGACCCGCCCCAAACGGGTGACGAGCTGTTCGACATGGCGGTTTTGCAGCTGGCCGCGCACTGGTACGAAAACCGCACGCCGGTGACCGACACGGCGGTAAATGAAGTGCCGTTTACCTTGCAAGTGCTGCTAAACCACATCGCCTTGTCCAGCCGCTACCCGGAAAAGGAGGCCGCCGATGAGCCTGACCAATGACCTCAAGCACCGCCTGACGGTGTTCAACAAGCAGCCGTTCACCAACGATATCGGGGAATCCGATTACGAGTACGCCCCGGACGGCACAATCTGGGGGGCGCTGACGGTCGTGTCCGGCCGCACCGAGACCCTGCCGGGCGAGACCGAGCGGGCGGCGGTGACGCACAAGCTGACCATCCGGCCGCGCGCCTGCCGCTTGACGACCTCGACCTACTTCGAGTATCAGGGGCAGCGGTACGACGTGCAGTATTGGCAGCCGCACTACAAGCGGCGCGACCGGCTCGAGGTGTTTCTGAAGCTGGTGATCGAAGATGGCGCGTGATGGCATCGACCTGTCCGAGCTGGACGAGTTCACCGACCGGCTCATTCAGTCCTCCAAGGAGGCAAGCAAGGCGCAGCGCAAGTTTTTACAGCAACAAGGCAATAAACTCAAGCGCAAGACTAAGGCGCAGGCACGGCTGGCCGGTATCCAGCAGCACAGCGGCAATTATATGAAGGGCATCAAACGCGGCAAGGTCTGGAAAGAGCGCAACGGCGCGCAGGCCGTGCGTGTGTACTCGAATGCACCGCCCGCGCATCTGATTGAGGACGGCCACGACCAGACGGTTAATCCCGGCAAGGGGAAAGGCAATGGTCACGGCGTCAAACCCGGCAAGGGCATCGGCCGCAAGGTGGGCCACGTAGAGGGCCGCGAGGTGTTTCTCAAAGCTTATGAGGCGTTTGCACCCGAGTATGAACGCGCCAGCGAGGAGGTAGTGGATGAGATGATCCGAAAGATATGAAAATTCGAGATATCCGCGGGGCGCTGGCTGCATTTGTTTTGCCCCTTGTGCAAGGCGCCGAGGTGATGCGGCCGGATGACAAAAAGCCGCTCAAGCGGCCATCCTTCAAAATCGACGTGCTGCCGGTCAGTGGCGGCCCGGCCTGCGACGGTGCGCGCGAGTATGAGGCCGACATCGACATCTGGTACTATCCCAAGTCCGGCGACCGCCCGCGCGACGAGTGCGACACGGTAGCCGAGCAGCTGCTGGACACGCTGGGCGAGGGCTTTGCGGTTGGCGGCATCTGGCTGCCGCTGGATGAGGATATCACGATCGACACCTCGCAGGGCGTGCTGGTCGCGCAGTTCGGCATCTCATGGGTCGAGACCGCTGCCGAGACCGGCGAATACATGGAAACCCTCAACTACAACGGAGAGGAGCTGACAACTTAAATGGCAATCACCATGCCGAAAATCGAGGTGACGTTCCGGCAGCAGGCGACTTCGCTCATTGCGCGCAGCGCGCGGGGCATCGCGATCCTGATTATCCGGGACGACACCGACAAGGGCTTTACGCATAAACAGTATGCAGACCTTGCCGCTTTGCAGGCGGACAAGGCGCTGTACACGACCGAGAACTACAACGCGATCAGCGATATGCTGAGCTTTGCGCCTTATCAGTCGCATGTGTTCAGATTGGACACCGAGGGCACGCTGGGCGACACGCTTTCTGAAATCAGCCGCACGGTCAAAACCGGCTGGCTGACCATTGCGGGGCAGAGCGCGGAGGACGGCGCGGCGCTTGCAAGCTGGGTCAAGTCGCAGGCGGCCAAGGCCAAGAGCTACAAGTGCATCGTGCACAATATCACGCCGCTGCCGGACGACATGCACGTTGTCCATTTCGTGAACGAAAAGGTGACGTTCACGGACGAGCGCGGCGAGCAGGACGGCGTCGCTTACCTGCCGAGCCTGCTGGCCATCCTTGCAGTGTGCAACGTCGAGCGCGGCTGCACGAACTATCTGTGCAGCAATCTCGCGTCCGTGCAAGAGGTCGAGGACAATGACGCGGCGGTCGGTGCGGGCAAGTTCATTCTGTTCCACGACGAGGAGAGCGCGGTGCGCATTGGTCAGGGCATCAACTCCCTGACCTCCCTCGACGGCAACACCAAAACCGAGGACATGCAGTTCATCGAGACGGTCGAGGCGATGGACCTGATGCGCGACGACATTACATCGACGTTCCGCAGCACTTATCTGGGCAACTACCGCAACACGCGCGACAACCAGATGCTGTTCATCGCGGCGCTCAACTCGTCCTATTTCCGGCAGCTCGCGCAGGAGCTGATTCTCGACCCGGACTACGCAAACGCCGCCAGCATCGACGTGGAAGCGCAGCGCGCGGCGTGGGTGTCGAGCGGCAAGGCCGAGGCCGCCGACTGGGACGACGACAAGGTAAAGGCCACGCCGTTTAAGCGTACCGTGTACCTTGCGGGCAATGTCAAGATTTTGGGTTCGATGACCGACCTCATTTTCCCCATCAATTTGTTTTAGGAGGTGCTGAGCGATGCCGGAATTTAACCCCAATCACATCATGCACGGCAACGGCGGCGCGGCGTGGTGGATCGGCAAGAAGCTGACCACCTTGCAGAGTGTCGAAGCCAAGGTCACGGGCGACTTTGAGGACATCAACGTCTGCGGCGACCCGGCGACCTACAAGGTTTATAACGGTTACGCGGGCGAGGGCACGCTGACGGTTTTGAAAATCGACAGCGACATCCTCATCCAGATGGCCGAGGCGTTCCGCACGGGTGTGATGCCCGAGATCACGGTCATCACCGCGCAGACGCAAAAAGGCACAAACAAGGTCGAGCGCGTTTCCTATACCGACATCACGGTCGATGAGTTCATGCTCGCCAAGTTCGAAAAAAAGGCCAAAACCGAGCAGGAAATTCCGTTCAAGTTCGGCAACTTCGAGGTTTTGGAGACGTTATAAGGAGGATTTTACATGGACAAGAAACTGCTGGACGCGCTCGCGGCGCGGGCGGAACAGCGCGCACAGGCGCAGTACGAGGGAAAGCACTTCGAGATCGGCGGGCAGATGGTCGAGTGCAAAAAGCTGTCCAGTGCAAAGCAGCTGGAATATTACGGCGCGCTGGCCGAGGCGGGTGGCGCGGCCGACATGATCGGCGTGTGTACGTCGCTGATCTATGATTCGTGCCCCACGCTGCAAGACCCGGAGCTGCACAAGATGCTCGGCGTGATCGACCCGTATGACGCGGTGCGCCAGCTGATGAGCGTGCGCGAGATTGACACGCTCGGCGGCAAGCTCATGCAGTGGAACGGGCTGCTGCCCGACAAGGCGGACGGCCAGACCGCGGAGGACATGGCAAAAAACTCGTAGCGCGCGACCCGTTCCTCGACCTCGCAGCATTTTATGCGGTGCAAGGCATCACCCCGGACGAACTGCGGCGCATGAGCGTCCTAGACCGGGCGGTGCTGCGGGTCGGGCGGGCGCGCTATTATGAGGAAATGCGCCTGCTGACGGCGGCGGGCGTGGCCACGGCATTCTCACCGGAAAAGGAGGGCGCGGGCGATGGCGAAAAGTAAGGTCATTAACACCGTGCTCAACCTGCGCGACAACATGTCCGGCGGATTGCTCAAGGCCGCGCGCAACGCCAAAAAGGCGGGCGCGGACATCGACGACAGCATGATTTCTGCCACCCGGCAGGTGGTGGCGTTCAAGAATAAGGCGGTCGACGGCATCACCAGCTTTGCCAAGACCGCCATGGGCGTCGGTGTCGCGGGCGTCACCGCGCTGACGACGGCCTTTATCGCGCTCGACGGCGCGACCGAGGAGTACTGCATCAACCAAGGCAAGCTGTTGACGGCCTTTGCCGATACGGCAACCGGCGCACAGGGCGCGCGCACAGCGTACTCCGAGCTGTATAAGATACTGGGAGACAGCGATACCTCAACCGAGGCCGCGCAGGCGCTGTCCACTCTGGCGAAAAGTCAGCAGGACGTGACAAAATGGACGCGCGTTGCTGCCGGTGTGGTCGGCAAATTTGGCGACGGCATCAGCATCAATAGCTTGTTTCAGGATATCGGCGAAACCACGGTCAGCGGCTCAGTAACGGGCGCGCTGGCAGACGCCTTGAACTGGCTGAATATCTCAGAGGACGAATTCAACGAGCGGCTGGAGGCCACCGGCACGACCGCCGGACGTACCACGCTGATTTTGGATACCCTGACGGCGGCCTACGACGGCTATGCGGATGCGTTTTACCAAAACAACACGCAGCTGGTCAAGAGCCGCGCATACCAGACGCAGGTCAATAACACGCTGGCTAAGCTGGGCGAAGCGTCGGCAACCGCGAAAAACGGCGTGATGCAGCTGCTCGGCGCACAGGAGGACGGCTCGTACCGCGCAGGCTCGGCGCTTGAGTGGCTCGACCAGAAAGCGACGGCGTTTTCCAATTGGGTTGCCGGACTGAATGTGGGCGCGCTGACTGATCAGTTTGATCAGGGCTTTGCCACTGCGGTCGAAAAAGCCGGGCAGGCGTTCGATTGGGTGCAGGAGAACGGCGATACCATTATTTCTGTACTCAAGACGATCGCCGCGGCGTGGGGCATTGCCAAGGTCGTACAGTTTACCGGCAGTGTAATCAGTGCCGGAACAACGATTTTTAACTTTGTCAAGACGGCTGGCGTGCTGATCTCTGCCAACCCGATTGTAATTGGCATTGGTCTTGCGATTGCTGCGGGTGCGCTGCTGATTGCAAACTGGGACAAAATCAAGGCGGGTGCAAGCGCGCTATGGGAAAAAGCAAAAGAGACGTTCGGCGGCATCAAGGACAGCATCGTCGGTGCGTTTGACAGTGCAAAAGAGAAGGTTTCCGGCTTTTTCTCATGGCTGGATGACAAGATCGAGAGCATCCCGCTGCTGGGCAGCCTGTACAGCGGTGGCAAGTCTGCGTTGTCATGGATCGGCGGCAAGCTGACCGGCAATGCGCTCGGCACGAGCTACTGGCGCGGCGGTCTGACGCGGGTCAACGAGCGCGGCGGCGAGATTATGAACCTGCCGAGCGGCACGCAGATCATCCCGCACGACATCTCCGCGCGCATGGCGGGCGGGCCGCGCGTGACCGTACACGTTACGGTCGCGGGCAACGTCATCGGCAACGAGCAGTACGCGGACGAGATGGGCGAGCGGATCGCGGACAAGGTGATCCGCGCGATCGACAACATGTAATGGGCGGGGGAGCCATGCAACTCCCCCAACATCATCCCGCTGCAGGTGCGTGAGCCGGGCGGATGGAGGAGGTGGCGGTAATCGCCTACAAGGTCATATTTTCGGTCAATAACAACGAGGAAGTGTTCACGCTGCCGCATGTGCCGGTGGACTTCCCGCTGCCGCAGCCCGAGCAGCACAACGAAACCTATACCGGTTTGAGCTACGACTACCGCCGCATCGGCACGCTCGGCTTGCGGTCGCTCAGCTGGTCGAGCTTTTTCCCCGTCGGGAAGCGATACAGCTGGATGCCTGCCGAAGCGCTCGAGGACGGCTGGGCATACGTCAGCTTTTTCGAGCGCTGGCGCGACCGCAAGGTGCCGTTCCGCGTGATTGTGCTGGACAGTGGCGGCGTGTGCCGTCTCAACATGCCCTGCACGGTGGATGCGTTTGAGCCGTCCGTGCGGCGAAACGGCGATATTGCTTATACAATTTCCATCACGGAATACCGGTTCATCGTATAGGGGACTTCAAAAGTCCCCTATATACGGCGGGCAATACCCGCCGATACCCGAATGACGCGCCCCATGGGCGCTGGATCGGGGTATCGCAAAGCCCGGCAAAGCTGGCCTTTGCGAAGCGGCTCACAGAGCCGCGGATTGAATACGGCTGTCGCCGGAAAGGGGGAGGGGTTATTGGCTTACGGATATGTGGACGAGCACCGGCTGTACCTTGAGCGCAGCGGCGAGGCCCGCGACATCACGGCCTTTGTCGGTGACCTGACCGCGACGGACGACATCACCGCGCTGTCGGTCGAGCTGACTGGCACGCAGCTCGTCAGCCCGTGGGACAAATACGTCCCCAAACTCGCGCTCCAGCCGGGTGACAAGCTACGCCTGCGAAACGAAGCAGCGCAGCAGGATGTGTTCGTCGGGCAGCTGGTGACGGTTGGGCTGGACGGCGGGCTCACGGCCTACGACCGCGGCTGGTATCTCGGCCGAAGCGGCATCATTTTGCAGTGCAGCGGCATGGCGGCGGACGAAGCCATCCGCGCGGCGTGCAGCAAGGCGGGCGTGGGGGTCAAGAGCGTGTGCAGTCTGCCGACCAAAATCAGCGAGGTCTGGCTGGGCGACGCGGTGAGCGACATCATCGCGGACATTTTGGAGCGGTGCAGCGCGGAGACCGGCAAAGAGTATCAGGCACGCATGTCACCGGAGGGTCTGGTCGTGCGTGAGCTGTCGACCACGGCCATCAAGGCGTTTCACCGTCCTGCGTGGAACCTGGCGCCCTTTGACATCACATGGGCGCTGGGGCAGGTCAGTGGCGAGGACAGCATCGCGGAGCTGTACAACGCGGTGGTGCTCGCCGCCGAGGACAGCGGCAAGGTGTACATCGGCGCGCAGGCGAGTAACGCCGCGTCCATTGAGCAGTACGGCTTTTTGCAGTACATTGAGCGCGTCAGCGAAAACCCCGGCACCGCGCAGCTTGGCCAGATGGTACGAACGCTCTTGGCCCAGAAAGACCGCATCGGCCGCACGCGCACCATCAGCGAGATTTGGGGCTGCGACGAGGTGACAAGCGGCACGGTGCTGAATTTCAACTCCCCGGCCTTCGGCATCGAGGGGCGCAACCGCGTCACGCGGGTTGTCCATCACTATGGCGGCGCAGGGCACACGATGGAGCTGGAAATCACCGCCCTCGACGAGCTGCGTGCGGCGGGCAGTACGGATGCCGTATCCGTCTGGGGACTGCCTGACACCATCGGCGCAGGGTCATCCGGCACGGGCGGAAACGGCAGCGCGTCCAGCTTTGTCGCGGTCGCGCGCAGCCAGGTCGGCTACAAGGAAAGCCCCGGCAACATCAACAAGTACGGTGCTTGGGCGGGCCACAACGGCGTGGCGTGGTGCGTGTACTTTGTCTGCTGGTGCGCCGACCAGTCGGGCGCGCCTATCCCGACCGGGTACGGCTACGTCGGCGATATGGCGGACTATTTCCGGGCGCGCGGGCAGTACAAGACGGTGGCAAGTGGCTACATTCCCAAGGCGGGCGACCTGATGATACAGGGCACGCGGCACATCGGCATTGTGACCGGCGCGACGCGGGCGAGTGTGCAGACCATCGAGGGCAACTGCTCGGACAGCGTGCGCGCTATGACGCGCTACTATTCGGAAATCACAGGGTTTTGCACACCTTGGGGATAAGGAGGGCGTATGGCATACGAGACGAAACTCGCGGAAGCGATTATGAAGCATGGTGGAAGACGCGCCAAAAAGTCGCCTTATGCGGCGGCGTGGTACGAGGCGGTGTGCGAGCAGGAACGTCCGCAGCCGCTGATTTTCAGCGCAGTGGACGGCAATGTGCGGGCAGAGGAGGGGGTAAACCTCACGCTGACCGCGACCGCCGCCGCGCGAGACTGGCAAAAGGGCGAGCGCGCCGCTGCGATTTTGTCCGGCGGCGGGCTACTCATCCTAGACCGTATTTAAGGAGGCTAAACCATGGCAGACGCGAAATTTTCCTTTTCCCCGACCGAGCTGCAAGGCATCTCGGCGGCAGAGGTCGGTCGCGTGCCCGCGTTCGACTTCGACGAGCGGGGGCGCGGTGCGTTCCGGCTGGTGGACGGTGCGCTGGTCGAGCGGTCGGGCGTGGAGGCGGTCAAGCAGTGGTTCGCGCTCATGCTGCGGCAGCCGCCGGACGCAATTCCCGTGTACCGCACGGACGCATCCACCGCGCTGGGTGTCGACCGCACGCTGCTGCAAAAGCGCGCGCCGCTGGGCTTTATCACTGCCGAAATCGAGCGGCAGGTGCGCGAGACGGCAGCGTTCAACCCTGCCATCCGCACGGTGGACAGTTTCGTTTTCACTCGCCTGCGGCGCGGCTTGCAGGTGGAATTTACCGCGCACTTGCGCACCGGAGAGGATACGGAGGTGACGGCCTATGTCGACAGCGAATGAGATTTTGACCGACCTGCTCACGGCGATGCCGGACAGCTACCAAAAGACGGTCGGCTATCCGACCCACGACCTGCTGGCGGCGGTTTCCCTGCGCATGGAGGGCACGGACGCGGAAGTCGCGGCGATGCGCGCGGCGCTCGACCCGGAGAACCTGACGGGCAGCGACCTCGACCGCTATGTGTTCCCGCGCGCAGGTCTCGAGCGGCGGCAGGCGACCTTTGCGACCGGCACGTTGACCGTCACGGGAACGGGAACGGTAAACCAAGGAGATTTGTTCGAGTCCGGCGGCGGCATCCAGTTTGCGGCAAGCGAGACCGTACAGATTACCGGCGAGGGGCAGGTGCGCGTCACCTGCCGGGTGGACGGCGCAGCGGGCAACCTGCCCGCGCACAGCATCACGCAGATGCCGGTCACCTTGCAGGGCATCGCGGCTTGCGACAACCCGGAGCCGACCATAGGCGGCTACGACGAGGAGGACGACGCGGCCTACTACGCGCGCTATCTGCTCAAAATCCGCACGCCCGCGACCTCGGGCAACATCTATCATTACCAGAGCTGGGCGCTGGAGGTCAGCGGCGTGGGCGCGGTCAAGGTGTTCCCGCTGGGACATGGCGCGAACACGGTGGACATGGTGCTGGTGGACAGCACCGGCCAGCCCGCGCCGGAGGACTTGGTCGAGCAGGTGCAGGACTACATCGACCCCGGCAGCACGGGGCGCGGCGAGGGGCAGGCGCCAATCGGTGCGCAGTGCTACGTCGAGGCGGCGGCGAAAAAGGAAATCTCCCTTTCTGGAACGGTGTCCAAATTGAACACCGCCGAGGAGGAGACGGTCACGGCGGGCATCAAAGCGGCGGTGACCGCGTACCTCGCGGAAATCGTGTTCCGGCAGGACTACGTCAGCTTTGCCCGCATTACCGACCGCATTCTGGACGTGGAGGGTGTGCTTGACCTCGAAAACCTGCAAGTCAACGGCGGCACGGGGAACGTCGCCGTCGGCGAGCGGGAGTGCGCGGTGCTGGGGGAGGTGAGCATCAGCTATGCGTGAGTTCGACGACATGTTGCAAAGCCTGCCGACCGCCTACCGGCGCGACGCATGGGTGATTGCGCTGCTCGGCGCGGTGCAGGCGGTGGATGAGGGTCAGCGGGACGCGGCGCGCGAGGCGGCGGCGCAGCTGTTTCTGGACACCATGACCTATATCCTGCCGGTCGAGGAGCGCATCGCAGGGCTGACGCCGGGCAAAGGCGACACGCAAGCCGAGCGGCGCAGCGTATTGCAGGCGAAGTGGCGAAGTGCGACCGGCAAGTGCGACATCGACCTCATCCAGCGCGTGTGCGACGCATGGGAGAACGGCGAGGTCGAGGTGGACTACCAGCCGGGCGAGATTATCTTGCGGTTTGTCGGCGCGTACGGCGTGCCAACCGAGCAGGCGCAAGACGCCTTGCAGGCCGCGGTGCTTGAGGTCATCCCGGCGCACCTTGCGCTGCAGTACGTTTACCGTTATCTGCTGGTGCGCGAGGTGCACGGCATGACGATAGACGAGCTGCAGAGCCACACGCTGCATGATTTTGCTTTTTAGGAGGCGGGCATGAGTAAATTAACCGAAGTTTTGAAGCTGTTCTGCTACGACCCGGAGACGGACGGCAATCTGACGTTTAACGTCACCGAGGCGCTCACAAAAAACTGGGAGAAGATCGACCAGCTGGTGTTGCTGGCCGTGGCGGCGGCCGCGGCGTACGATCCGGAGGGCAGCTACGCCGTGGGCGACTACTGCACGCACGGCGGTAAGCTGCACAAGTGCGGCACAGCAATCCCATCCGGCGAGGCATGGAACGCGGAACACTGGACAGTGACGACCGTTGCGGCGGAGTTAGCGGGAAAGGCAGATAAAACGCCGCCGCAGGAACACGAAATATCCTTTCGGTCGGGATGGAGCAACGCCGCAAAATCATCTTATTGCAAGACACAAGAGGGAATTTGTGTTGTAAATTGTGCGGTATATGGAACAGGTGCAGCAAGTGATAATTTCATTGCAACACTTCCTGCTGGATTTCGTCCTAATGCAACTGTATGCTGTGCGGCTCACGCGTATAAAGGTGGCATCCGAGGAATTGCAGAAGCACAAATTGCTGCAAATGGAGATATTTCCATTTATTCTCCCGTTGAATTTGATTATGTCTCATTTGGAGCCACATTCCAAGCACAAAACTAACCCATTTGCAAGGAGGGAAATGGCATGCATTACAAACACTGCTGCGTCGTGGATGCAAAAGGATTCTACAAAGATTATGTGCTGGTACAAACGGAAAATGAAGAGCAAACCGTGGTCGGATATACCATGCAAGATGGAGATATGCTGGTCGATTCCGAGACGACGCCGGATAGAAAGCTGCACGCGGGCGGCGCGGGCTTTGTAAAGCCCCGCTGGGACGCAGAAACGTGGGTCGAAGGCGCGACTGCCGAGGAGCTGGCCGCGTGGGAGGCGGAGCACCCCGATCCGGTGTCGCTGGAGGAAAAGCGCGAAGCCAAACATGCCGAAATATCCGCGGCAAGCCAGGCTGCTATCTATGCGGGCATGGACGTGGAAACTACGCAGGGCACAGAGCATTTCTCGCTGACTGAGAAAGACCAAATCAACCTCACAACCGCGAAAAACGAAATTGACAAGGGTGCATCTGTTTACCTATACCATACAGATGACACGCTTTGCCGCATTTTCACGGCGGATGAGATTACCGCGATTGCGCAGGCTAGTATCGCGCATAAGATTTACCACACAACCTACTGCAACCATCTGTTTGAATGGATCAGGCGCGCGGACGCAGCGGAGCTGGCGGGCATCACCTATGGCGCAGAGCTGCCGGAAGATCTCGCGGCGCACATGCAGGAGATTCTGACGCAGGCAGGTGCGGTAGCGGAAACGGAGGCTGTAACGTGAGAAAACTGCTGTTACATATTGTGCTGGCTATCATCGGAGGGCTGGTATACATGGGTATCGAAACCCTCTGGCGCGGGCACTCCCACTGGACGATGGGCGTTTTGGGCGGGGTGTGCTTTGCCCTCATTGGCCTGCTGGACGAGTGGCAGGACCACCCGCCGCTCTGGCTGCAAATGCTGCAAGGCGCGGCGATCGTGACTGTGCTTGAGCTGCTGGTGGGGCTGGTGGTCAACCGCTGGCTCGGCTGGAATGTCTGGGACTATTCCGACATGCCGTTCAATCTTTGGGGGCAGGTGTGTTTGCAGTTCGCAGTCGCGTGGTTTTTCCTCAGCGCCGCGGCCGTGTGGCTCGAGAACGCCCTGCACCGGCTGGCGGCGTGGCTTGCACACCGGCGGGGGAGGTGAACTTTTGCCGGGTTGACCAAAGGACGTAAAAAAGCGCCCTCACGGGGCGCGGAAGTGAGAGGAGGGGAGGCCGTTGTCTCTCTTGGTACATAGGAGGAAGTATGAGTATCCTTGAGCTATTCGCCAGCGGGAGCGGCCTGCTTTTTCTGGTGCTGTCGCTGGTCGAGATTGCGCCGATCAAGGTGAATCCGTGGTCGGCGATTGCACGGGCACTCGGCAGCGTCATCAACCGCGACGTTATCGCGCGGCTGGACGACATCAGCCGGATGCAAAAGGACACGCGGCAGCGGCTGGATGACCACATTAGGCTCGATGACGAGCGCGACGCGGACATGCACCGCGCAAAGATTCTGCGGTTCAACAATGAGCTGCTGCGGGATATCCCGCACACGCGCGAGGAATTTATTGAAATTCTCGCCGAGATAGACGGGTATGAGGCATTTTGCCGTGCGCACCCGGACTATCAAAATAACAGAGCCGTCCACGCGGTTGCAAATATCAAACGCGTTTATGCCGAGCGGCTGGAAAAACGAGATTTTTTATAAGGAGGAAGTACAATGAAGGTAAACATTCCGGTAAGATTCAGAAACCCGTGGTTTTGGGTCAGCGTTGCGTCGGTGGCTATCACCGCGATTGGCGTAGACCCGCAGTCGTTCACAAGCTGGTCGGCTGTATGGGAGGGAATGAAATCCGTTCTCAATAATCCGGTGCAGCTGGTTACGCTGGCGCTGGCAGTGCTGGGCGTATTTATCGACCCGACAACCAGCGGCCTGACCGACTCTGACCGCGCAATGACCTATGACAAGCCGCTGGAAAAGTGAGGTGCAGATATGAGCAGCATTCGTTGCGATATTTACGACCCGAAGGAGTATGGCATCTGGTTTGCAGCGACACCTTACGGCGCGGCCAGCAAGCCCGCCAAAACGCTCAAACAGTGGGCGGCAGAGGAGCAGGCTGACGTGGTGTACAACCTCTGTCTGTTCAACATGACCGGCAGCGGCAGCGACCAGTACGGTGTGATTAAAGGCCGCACGCTGCAATACTTACGCGCCAAGAACGTGGATTGCGGCTATGGTGGAACGGCGGAACGCCTGACGGTCAGCCCCGGAAATGTGGTCGCGGGCGTCAAGGTGGCAGTGCAGGATGGCGTGGTGCTGTCCGGGCTGGACAAGTCCACCTACCGCAGCCGCAACATGATTGGCGTGCTGGCTGACGGCCGCATCATCGTCGTGCAGTCCTCGGACGGCTGCACCGAGGAGCAGGTGGCGCGCTATGCGGCAAAACAACATAATATTAAGCTGCTGCTGGTGCAGGACGCGGGCGGCAGCACTGGCATGTACCGCGTTTTGGACGGCTATCTGTTCGCCCCGGAGAAAGAGGGCACGGACGGCAGACCAGTGTGCAGCGTAGTATGTATGAGAAAGAAGAACAAGGAGGAGCAACCTATGGGCAAGAAAAAGGTATTTATCGGTGTTGGCCACGGCGGCAGCGACCCCGGCGCGGTCGGTTATCTGGTTGAGAAGGATATTAACCTCACAATGGCGACCGCGTGCCGCGATTTTCTGACGGCTTATGGCGTGGATGTGTGCATGTCCCGCACCAAGGACGAGGACGACACGGTCAGCCAGGAGGTTGCGGAGTGCAACGCTTACGCGCCCGATTTGGCGATTGACGTGCACAATAACAGTGGCGGCGGTGACGGCTTCGAGGTGTTCCACACGATCCACGGCGGCACGGGTAAGACGCTCGCGCAGAACATCGAGAAGCACGTCAAGGCCATGGGCCAGAACAGCCGCGGTGTGAAAACCAGACAGGGCACGAGCGGCGATTACTATGCCTTTATCCGTGAGACGGCTGCACCGGCGGTCATTTGCGAGGGCGTGTTCGTCGACACTAAGGCGGACGCCGCGCAGGCCGACACGCTGGCTGAGCAGCAGGCGTTTGGCGTGGCGTATGCGAAGGGTATTCTCGATACGCTCGGTCTGGCCTACGACGAGCCGGAGGAAGATCCGGACGATGAACCGGCAGAGCCAGAGAAGGGAGCAGATAGTGTGACGCAGGCAGAATTTGAGGCAATGTACAACAAGGTCAACCCGCTGTACAAGACCATCGACGACGTGCCGAGCTATTGGCAGCAGGACGTGCGCGAGATGCTCGACAGCGGCGCTATCAACGGCGGCACGGACGGCAACCCCGATGACGTCAATATGCGTCATGAGGCGCTGCAGGCGGCGATTGTTGCTCGTCGCGCGGCGGTAGCAGAGAGCAAATAAGTGTGTTCAATTTGGACACGGGAAAGCCCCGACCGAGAGGTCGGGGCTTTTGCCTGTGATTCTCGAAAATGAAGATTACAGTGTGCCTTGAGGGAGCTTTTCTATCGAAAGGATTTGCTCAGGGGGGATTTCGCTTTTCAGATGAGCAAAAAATATACTGTTATCTTTATTTATACCCCAGCTGTCGAGTAAAAAATGTTTGCTGGCTAAAATACCAATGAGTTGATTTAGCACAAAGTCTCTTGAATATTCGGAAGAGCCATTCATGGTTTCTGTAATTCGAAAACGAAGTTGGATTATATGGGGACAGGTACGCTGGATTAACGATTGATATAATGTACTTTTTTTAATTGTATCCATATGGTCTCTGTTGATTTCCCCAAGAACATTTTTCCCATATAAGAAGGACATATTATCAGAAAAGTCGTATAATGCGAAATTAGAATTAGCTGAAAAAATAGAAATCGTTTCCTTACGGGAAGAAAAGGAAAGGTCTGCATCGTCATGTCCTGTGTCATCTTGATATCGGTTTTTGAAATATTCCCGAAAAGAAGCCTTTTCATTTGGACTGCCATCTATTCTTGATAAGATATCAGCGATATATTCCTTTGTAAAAACACGATCTGGTAAACGTAGACCTTGTTTCCAATAGTACTTTTTGAGGAAGTCGCCATCAGGGAATGCTCGCGTGATATGAAAACCTTCGATCCAACATCCATTTAATTGGTCATAAACGTCTCTTTGTAATTTCTGATATTTGCTATGAGTTTTATAGTTTTCTTGAAGCCACCAAGCAACTGGTGGAAGTTTATTGGATGTGTGTCGGTCTTTTTCATAGTAATCGATGAATAAATCTCTCTGCTGATCTATCAGCCGAACTAAATGCGGAGGATACGATTCGATATCAAAGATTTTGATCATTTTATTCACGATTAAATAGCTCCCTCACATAAAAATAGATTCTTCTGTGCTTGCGGAGAAGATGCAACACGCCTTATATCGTGTTGCATTTTCGTGTTGCATCATGCGGTTTTTGATTGTATTTTAGTGGTTTATTATCGTAACTAAAAGTTATGTGCGCAATCGTTAAAACCCGCACCATATCTGGAGAAAATGAAAAACCCCCGGTATTTCGGGGGTTTTTGTTTGGAGCGGATGATGGGAGTCGAACCCACCTATGCAGCTTGGGAAGCTGCCGTTCTACCGATGAACTACACCCGCAAACAGTAATTTTATTATACTGAAATGGCAGCGCTTTGTCAAGAATAAGTAAACGTAAACCAAAATTTCTAAATGAGTTGACAATGCGGCGAACGTATGATATACTCGTACCGAAAAACGGAAAAGGAGTATTCTCATGGAGCAGAATCAAAGACCAAACACCCGAATGCTGGTGCTCAGCGCATTGTTCACCGCTCTGGTGGCGGTCGGCGCATTTATCCGCATCCCAATTCCGCTGTGGCCGTTTACGCTGCAAACCTTGTTTACGACCATGGCCGGTTTGCTGTTGGGACCGCGCTATGGCACGTTGGCATGCACCGCTTATATGGTGCTGGGGCTGGCAGGATTGCCGATTTTTACGGGCGGCGGCGGACCGCAGTATATTTTCCAGCCGACCTTTGGCTGTATCATTGGCTTTGCGCTGGGGGCGCTGGTGGCCGGTCTCATTGTGCAGCGCGCACCCAAACGGTGCTTCGGTACTTATGTGGTTGCCGCGCTGGTTAACATCGTGGTTGTGTACGTGATTGGCATGGTTTGGTTCTGGGGTGTCAAGGCGTTTTACCTCAATGACCCCATCGGCATGTGGACCCTGTTTGTCACCTGTTTTGTGCCGACCATTGGCGTGGACATTGCCAAGGCATTGGCGGCAGCCGTACTGGCGGCGCGTTTGGTTCCTGTAGTGGGGACCTATCGTGTACCGGCAGCGTGAGCCGGTAGATAGCATAGCAATTCCTGTAGAATACATGTTTCACATGTGCAAAAGCGCTGCCCCGTCCGGTATGATCCGGCGGGGCAGCGCTTTTTTGGGAGTTTATGTGATTTTTTGGTGCTCCGAACCAAAATAGAGGGTTGCTTACTGGTTGACCGATTCGACGATGACATCTGCCAGTGCGTCCAGCTCGCTAGCCTTGTCGGGAAGCAGTGCGGAGGCCATAGACAAACGCTCATTGAGCACGGTCATATTCTTGAGCTCCTCGTCGATAAACTTCTGCATCAGGTCGCCTGATTTAACCGCCCACGAACCGTTCTCAATGATGGCAAAGGTGCGGTTCTGCAGGTTAAGTGCCTTCATATCCATCAGGTAATTATGCATGACCGGATAGATGCCCAGGTTATACGTGACGGATGCCAGCACAACATGGCTCAGGCGGAAGGTTTCGGAAATCAGGTAGGAAACATGGGTGTTGGAAACATCGTACAGCCAAACATTGGTTACGCCTTTTTCGCACAGACGGCTTGCCAGTGCCTGCGCCGCAGCCTCTGTGTTGCCGTACATCGAGGCGTATACGATCATGACGCCCTTTTCTTCCGGCTCATAGCGGCTCCAGTGGTCGTACTTGTCAATGAAGTATCCCAAATCCTTGCGCCAGACTGGACCGTGCAGCGGGCAGATAAACTTGATTTGGTCCAGAATGCCGGCCGCCTTTTTGAGCAGCAGCTGAACGTGAGGGCCGTACTTGCCGACGATGTTGGTCAGATAGCGGCGGGCATCGTCAATCCAGTCGCGGTCAAAGTTGACTTCGTCCGCGAACAGCTTGCCGTCCAGAGCGCCGAACGAACCGAACGCATCAGCCGAGAACAGCACGCCGTTGGTGGTATCAAAGGTCACCATAGCCTCGGGCCAGTGTACCATGGGCGCGGCGACAAAGGTCACCACATGCTTGCCGAAGCTCTGCGTGTCGCCTTCCTTGACCTCGATGAGTTCGTGGTCGTCGATATCAAAGCCAAACTGGCGCATGAGCATGAATGCCTTTTCGGTGGAAATTACCTTGACGGACGGATAACGAATCAAAACCTCCTCAATGGAAGCGCCGTGGTCAGGCTCCATGTGGTTGATGACCAGATAATCCAGCGGACGACCGTCCAGCAGGTGCTCGATGTTTTCCAGCAGCTGGCGGCAGGCCGACCAGTCGACCGTGTCAAACAGTACGGTCTGCTCGTCAAGCAGCAGATACGCGTTGTAGGATACGCCGCGCGGGATGGGGTGGATATTTTCAAACAAAGCAAGACGATGGTCGTTCGCGCCGACCCAATAGAGATCGTCCGTTACATTGCGTACGCAGTACATATATTCTCCTCCTTATTTTCCGGTCAGCCTTCAATGAACATCTCTTTGCCTTCGCCGCATTCCGGGCATACCCAGTCCTCAGGCAGCTTTTCAAACAGCGTGCCGGGAGCGATTTCGGCGTCCTCGTCACCCAGTTCGGGGACATATTCGTAGCCGCAGCCGCCGCAGACATAGCGCTTGCCGATCGGCTCGGGCTTGGGCACGGGCGGGCGCTTCATCTTAACCATGGGCGGAGCGGGCTGCTTTTCGCCGGTATCAAGCGCGGCAGTCAGCAGCGGCAGGATCTCGTTGACATCGCCCACAATGCCGTAGTCACAATTCTTGAAAATGGGTGCATTGCCGTTCTTATTGATTGCCACGATAGTGGAGGCGTCCTTGATGCCCTTGAGGTGCTGAATGGCGCCCGAAATACCGCAGGCGATGTACAGATTGCCCTTGAACTTCTGACCGGACATGCCGACATAGCGGTCAAGCGGCACATATTTGAGCGTTTCCGCAACCGGACGGGAGGAACCGACCGCAGCACCAGCAGCGCGTGCCAAATCCTCAACCAGCTTCATGTTTTCCTTGCTGCCGATGCCCTGACCGGCGGAAACCACACGTTCGGCCTGCGTAATCGGGGTGTCGATCGGGATGCCGACCGTAAAGTCGTGGCCGTCCTTCTGCAGTGCCGCAACCAGTGCTGCGACCTTCTCTTCCGAAGAACCCTCCTTGAGGATGTTGCGCTTGCGCACGCCGGTCACCGGTGCGGGCTTCTTCGGACGGCTGGACGAGCCGCCTTCGCTCTTGGGCGGCTTGCCCAAGATGTTTGCAGCGATAACGACGCGCTGAATTTCGTTGGTACCCTCATAGATCGTGGTGATCTTAGCGTCGCGGTACATGCGCTCCACATCCATGCCCTTGAGGAAGCCGGTGCCGCCGAAGATTTGCAGTGCATCATTGGTCACTTCAAGCGAAATATCGGATGCGTACATCTTAGCCATGGCAGCTTCCGTGGCGTACGGTTCGTGCGCTTCCTTCAGCTCAGCTGCGGAGTAAACCAGCATGCGCGCGCAGCGCAGCTTGGTCGCCATATCCGCGATTTTGAACGAGAGCGCCTGCTGGAAGCCGATCGGCTTGCCGAACTGGACGCGTTCCTTTGCGTAGTCGACTGCCGCTTCGTATGCGCCCTGCGCGATGCCGAGCGCCTGCGACGCGATACCGATGCGTCCGCCGTCCAGCGTTGCCATGGCGATTTTGAAGCCCTGGCCTTCCTTGCCGAGCAGGTTTTCCTTGGGGACCTTGACGTCGTTGAAAATCAGCTCCGCGGTGGACGAGGAGCGGATGCCCATTTTGTCATAATGGTCGCCGAAGGTGAAGCCTTCCCAGCCCTTTTCGACGATGAACGCCGAGATGCCGCGGGTGCCGATATCCGGTGTGGTGACTGCGAACACAACATAAGTATCCGCCTTGGGGGCGTTGGTGATGAAAATCTTGCCGCCGTTGAGCAGGTAATAGTCGCCCTTGTCAATGGCGGTGGTCTCGGTGCCGCCCGCGTCCGAGCCGGCATTGGGTTCGGTCAGGCCGAACGCGCCGATTTTTTCGCCCTTTGCCAGCGGAACAAGGTATTTTTGCTTCTGCTCCTCGGTGCCGAAAGCGAAAATCGGCCAGGAACCGAGCGATACATGGGCGGACAGGATAACGCCCGTGCCGCCGTCCACGCGCGAAAGCTCTTCAACCGCAATCGCGTAGCTCAGCACATCCAGACCGGCGCCGCCGTACTCCTTGGGGTAAGGCAGCCCCATAAAACCGAGCTCGCCCATTTTCTTGACAGCTTCCGCCGGGAATTCGTTTTCTTTGTCCATGAGGAAAGCCTGTGGCTTTACCTCGCTTTCCGCAAAAGCGCGGATTTCAGCGCGCAGTTTCTCATGCGCGTCGGTGGTTCGGAACAACATGGGGAAACCTCCTTAATCAGCATTGCTTTTAAATGATATGTATTATCCTTAACTGATAACAAAAGAGTACCATAAAGGTATTGTTTTAGTCAAGTGCAATTTGCACAAAATTCCCAATAAAAATTTATATATAAATAATTATTTATATAAAATGCATAAATAAAACTGGCACGTTTCGACTATAAAGTAAAAAAGAGGTGGTTTTGGATGGGAAAAGTATGTGGTGCAGAAGGGGAACAGGGGGGAGGCACAGGCATAAAGCAGCATTGAGAGACTGCCGTTCATTCTCGCCTGCATAGGGGGGAAAATACCGTCGGGGGGCTGGCAGAATATGCCCAACGCTGCGCACAAAATAGGGTGGAAACATTGGCTTCTTTCGCTTCTTTTCTTGTTATATCGTACAAAAAGGTGCTTTGGCGATCTTTTCTTTTGCAATGCGCTGTGTTATACTCTATCATAGATAGATATTGACTGGATTGGGAGGGATTTCTATGCCGAAGCAACCGCAAGGCAAAAAATTATCTGCGGAACAGAATCTGGAAAAGCGTCACCGGACACGCCGGCGACTGACCATCCGCGGTGTTCTTTCGTTTTTCATTGTATTGACCTTTGTGCGTGCGGCATTCATGCACCGGTATGAAAATATGTTCGTCTGTGTGCTGTCGCTGGTGCTGTTTTGCGTACCGGTGCTGATTGAGCGCAGTCTGGACATTGATATTCCGCCGCTGATGGAAGCCATTATTTACTGCTTTATTTTCGCTGCGGAAATCCTCGGGGAAATCAACTCGTTTTACACGATTATTCCCGGGTGGGACACCATGCTGCACACCATTAACGGTTTTCTGGTTGCGGCGGTCGGCTTTGCGCTGGTGGATTTGTTTAATCGCAGCGAGCGGTTTACTTTTAAGCTGTCGCCGCTGTTTCTGGCAATCGTGGCGTTCTGCTTTTCGATGACGGTTGGCGTTTTGTGGGAATTTTTTGAGTTTGGCGCGGATCAGATGTTGGGAACCGATATGCAAAAGGACTTCATCGTGCAGAACATCAATTCGGTCTCGCTCAATCCAGATGGTCTGAATAATGTCGAGCATGTGCAGGTGGAAAGCTTGGTCGTCAACGGAGAGGACTGGATGCAGTTTCCGGGCGGCTATCTGGATATCGGCCTTATCGATACGATGAAGGATTTGCAGGTCAATTTTATCGGTGCGGTGGCGTTTTCCATTATTGGTTATTTTTACGTAAAAACACGCGGCAAGGGCAAGCTCGCCGCGTCGCTGATTCCGATTGTGCTTGACACGCAGAAGAACGAACAGGAACAAAAAGAATCAAAGAAAAATGCTCCGGACAGGGAACCAAATGCGGACCAGTCCCGTCCAATCAATCAGAACGACGAAAAGGAGTAGTTTTCTCATGAAAAAGCAAGTGACCGCGGCGTCTCTCGCCGCTCTGGTGGCGATTTCCGCGCTGCCGATTTCTGCGTGTGCGGCCGCGATGAACGATCAGGCTCCGATAAAAGCGCCGGTACTCAACACGACCGACCATATGCAGTATATGAATGGCTATGCGGACGGCACGTTCCGTCCGGATGCGCCGATTACCCGTGCCGAGGCCTGCAAGCTGATTTCCTCGCTTCTGACCGAGTCCTCCGGCGGCGGGGATTACCTGTTCACTGATGTGCCGCAGAACGCGTGGTATGCCGCGGCAGTTGGAGAGATGACCGGCTATTCGCTCGTGGGCGGTTACAGCGATGGCACGTTCCGCCCGGACGCAAACATTACGCGCGCCGAGTTTGTCACCATCCTGTCCCGCATCCCGCACGATGATATCGGCACCGAGGGCAGCTTTTCGGATGTACCCAAGACCCACTGGGCGTATAACGCGGTGCAGACCGCACTGGCACAGGGCTGGGTTGCAGGCGACCCGTCCGGCCTGTTCCGTCCGGATGATTCGATTACCCGCGCGGAGGCGGTGACCGTACTCAATCGCATTCTGGGCCGCACGGGCGATGCGGTGATGGCGTCCACCGGCGAGGGTATCCGCGTGATGCCGGACGTGCCGGACACGCATTGGGCGTATCTGGCGATGCTGGAGGCGACGACCGACCACGAATATGAGCTGACCGACAGCGTAGAGCACTGGACTTCGTACGACAAGGAAACCACCACACTGGCGGAAGGCTGGCATAACATCAACGGTTTGCTGTTCCACGTCAACGGCGCGCAGCAGTTCGATTACAACACCACGGTGGACGGTCTGGAGCTGGACCGCAACGGCCGCTATACAACCGGCTCGGAGGAGCTGGACAAGCTGCTGACGCAGGCAGTCGCGGGTGTGGTCAATGATAAGATGACGCAGATGGAAAAGCTGCGCGCGGTTTATGACTACGCCAAGAAAACCTTTGGTTATCTGGGCATCGGTACGGTCGATACCTCCAAGGACGGCTGGGAGATCGAGCAGGCCATCAAGATGCTGACCGATAAGCGCGGCAACTGCTACTCGTGGTCGAGTGTGTTCACATATCTCGCCCGTCAGGTGGGCTATGATGCCAAGGCCGTTGTCGGCACGGGCGTGTCCCCGAAGGGCAGCGAGTCCGTACACGCATGGACAGAGATTACGATTGACGGCGTGGCCTACACCTTCGACCCGCAGATTGAGAGCGTGTATGCGCAGCGTTACGGCGAAAACTATGATCTGTTTATGAAGAAGTACGGCGAAGCCGAGTGGGGCTACAAGAAGGCAGAGGAGCCGGAGCAGCCCGTCGAGCCGGAAACGCCGGAAGCTGATGCTTCTCTGGTGGCGCTGATGGATAAGATCTACGGCGACAAGAAGGACATCATGGTTGGTCAGACCGTGCTGTATAACGGTATGGGTGCGGATGGCACGATGCAGCCGCTGACCTGGTATCTTGGCACGGAGGATGTGAAGTTTGAGGCCGGTCTCGCATCTGAGGCCATGATTTCCTCGCAGGCGCATTCGATTGTCCTGCTGCGGATGCCGGAGGGCGCGGATATGGAAGCGGCCAAGGCAAAGATAGCGGAGAGTATCGACCCGTTCAAGTGGGTATGCGTTGGCGTGAATCCGGATAAGGTGCGCGTGGAGAGCAGCGGCAACCTCATCTGCGTGGTTCTGGACGACGAAAACGGCGACTACTACGCGGACAATTTCCTGTCCTTCGCGGCGGCAGAGTAAAGCTGTAGAAAAAGCAAATAAAAGGCGCGCAGCCGATAGGCTGCGCGCCTTTTTTACCTCTTTATCGCGCGTTAATTGTCGCGGTTGTCCTCTTTGATTTCGCCGCGGCGGAACGCCGCAAGCAGTTCTTTCAGATCGTCTATGGTCTGCTGAAGCGCATGGCCGACATCGGTTTCGCAGATGCGGATGCGGTTTTCCGAACGGTCGAACGCCATGGAAGTGGACAGAATATCCTTGTTGTCGCGGATGGCGGTCTCCTTGCCGGGGAACGGCTCGTGCGCGGTGATGTGGATGCCCCACGAGTCAAATACCAGCGTATAGCCTGCGATGCCGGTGGTCGGCTGATAGGCGCGGCAGAAGCCGCCGTCAATTACAATCAAACGGCCGCCCGCCTTGATGGGGCTTTCGCCGTCCTTGGTTTTCACCGGCACATGGCCGTTGACAATGTGGCAGTGATCGCCCTCCAGGCCGAATTCCTGCAGGATGCGCACACAGGCAGCGTCCTCATTGTAGAAGGAGTAGTAGGGGTTTTTCGGCTCGGCCCATGTGGATTTATCCTCGATCAGGCGGCGTTCAAAGGTGGCGATGTGGTCGCGCCCGAAGGAGGGCGAGTTGCGTCCGCACCAGAGGAACCACAGAAAATCCTTGCCGAACTGCCGCTCTTCCGTGCCCTCGCGTGCATAGTAACCCTCGCGTGCGACGGTTTCGCACCAGTCCATCAGCGCCTTGCCGGATAACTGTTGTCCGCCGAACGAGAATTGCAGAAACTCACCCTTGTCATCCATTGGGATGCAGCCATGGAACAGCAAATTGCCGTTGAAACACTTGTACAGCCCGCCTTTGGAATAGAGGAAGCCGATGTGGCGCTGCAATTTTTCGCTGCGCAGGAAGGAGTTTTTCAGCTGTGCCATCAGCGCATGCTCTTCGGGGGTCAGGCGGTAGGGGTCTTCCGGGTCGATGGTCGGGAAGTCGCAGTCGCGCAGCTTGTATTCGCCGGTCGGCAGCGTAACTGTACCCTTTGCAAAGTCAATCTTGTCAAGCAGCAGACGGTCGTTCATGTGGAAAGAAGGGTTGCGCCGGATGGTCTGTCCTTCGAGCTTGAACTGGATGACGGCAATCGCCTTGTGCATGCGTGCGGCGCGCGCAGTATCTACGCCGGTCTGCTCGGCCGGTTCCAGCGTCTTGGGCATGAAACAGGATACGTCGCGGCCGCGGTAGGTTTCGTCCGCAAACAGCGCAAGCGGGCGCAGGCTGATGCCGTAACCGGTTTCAATGACATCCAGATTGTTGTAAGTAATGGAGTTGCTCAAAACGGTTGCAATACAGGTGCGGCTGCCGGTAGCGGCGCCCATCCACAGTACGTCGTGGTTGCCCCACTGGATATCGACCGAATGGTGCTCCATGAGCATGTCCATGATGATATCTGCGCGCGGACCACGGTCGAAAATATCGCCGACGATGTGCAGGTGGTCGACCACCAGCCGCTTGATGAGGTTGCACATCGAGATGATAAACTCCTCGGCACGGTCGGTTTCGATGATGGAGGAGATAACCGTGTCAAAGTATTCGCGCTTATTATAGATATCGTTGTTCTTGTTGAGCAGTTCGTTGATAATGTCGCCGTTCCAGCGCGGCAGGGCGCGGCGCACCTTGGCGCGTGTATACTTGGAGGCGCACAGACGGCAGATTTCAAGCAGACGGCTGAGCGTGATGCGGTACCATTCGGCGCGGTCGGGCGAGGCTGCGACCAGTTCCTCGAGCTTTTCTTCCGGGTAGTAAATGAGCGTGGCAAGCTTGGCGCGCTCGTCGGCGGGCAGACTGTCGCGCAGCACGATGTCCACCTTTTCTCGAACCGCGCCCGAGGCGTTGTTGAGAATATGTACAAAGGCGTCCGCTTCGCCGTGCAGATCGCTCATGAAGTGCTCGGTGCCCTTGGGCAGGCTGAGAATGGCCTGTAGATGGATGATTTCACTGCTGGCCGCGCGCACATTGGGGTATTGCAGCGCGAGCAGACGCAGATATTTTTGACGGTCGGTGCGGTTGTCCATGGGAAAACTCCTCTCTGATTCCTCTTTTCTTTAGTATGCCATAAAACAGAGGGAAACACAAAGGGATTTCTGTAAAATCGAAGAAAACCGCCGTCTCCGGTCGCGGGACAGCGGCAAAAAACTATTTGGGTCGCTTGGGCGTGCGGGTGCGGTCGGGCGACCAGCCCTGCAGGGGATAGCGCTGGATGGCGCCGAAAATGCGATCGCGCAGGCCGGGCATGGTCTGTTCGAGGTTTTTGAGCAGGTCCTTAATCTCCTGCCGCTTGGTGTTGCCGTCGGCTGGACAGGGGTTGTGCACAATGGGCAGCGCGTGCCGCTGCGCGAACGAGCGGACGTAATACTCGGGTGTATACAGCAGCGGACGGATGAGCGTGATGCCTGTACGGTCGAGGAAGGTGACCGGCTGGAAGCAGGAGATGCGTCCCTCGTAGAACAGGGACAGCATATAGGTTTCGACTACGTCGTCAAAGTGGTGGCCGAGCGCGACTTTTTTGCAGCCTGCGGCCAGCGCTGCCTCGTGCAGCGCGCCGCGGCGCATCTTGGCGCACAGCGCGCAGGGATTCTCCTCCTTGCGGATGTCGAAGATGATAGGGCCGATTTGCGTCGGGATGCGGATGTAGTCCACGCCCAGCTCGTCGCACAGCGTCTGTACGGGAGAAAAGTCCATCTCGTCATAGCCCATTTCAAGCGTAATGGCGACGACTTCAAATTTCTTGGGGTAAAAGGCGCGCAGCTTTGCCAGCGCAACCAGCAGCGTGAGCGAATCCTTGCCGCCCGATACGCCGACGGCAATGCGGTCGCCGTCCTCAATCATATGGTAATGGTCCACCGCTCGGCGGACATAAGAGAGCATTTTCTGCATGGTTTTGTCTCCGGTTTTTCGTAAAATGAATTCAAATACAATTATTTATAACAGAAAACCGGTGCGGACGCAAATGAAAAATTTGAATTAAGAAATGAGAAAACGAGAGATTGAAAGAGAATATATGAAAATAAAAGAGTTCTACGCGGATTTGAGATAAATTTTGAAATTTCCGCTTGACTTGCGTAAAACGATGTGTTTTAATAGATATGCTCGCTTAGAGTGCATGAAAATGTTGTCAAAATAATTTTTGATAGAATAAACGGAGGAAGAAAACATGTCTACTTTTATGGCTAAGGCAGAGACTGTCGAGCGTAAGTGGTACGTGCTGGACGCTGCGGGCAAGCCGCTCGGCCGCACCGCTGCTACCGCCGCCATGCTGCTGCGCGGCAAGCACAAGGCCGAGTTCACCCCCCATGTTGACTGCGGCGATTTCGTTATCGTCATCAACGCGGACAAGGCGGTTCTGACCGGCAAGAAGCTCACCCAGAAGTACTATCGTCACCACACCGGCTGGGTTGGCGGCCTGAAGGAAGTGCAGTACAAGACCCTGATGACCGAGAAGCCGGAGTTTGCAATGCAGCTGGCTGTCAAGGGCATGCTGCCGAAGAACTCTATCGGCCGTCAGTCGGCTACCCGTCTGAAGGTTTACGCTGGCGAGAACCACAATCATCAGGCGCAGAAGCCCGAAGTTTGGGATAAGTAAGGGAGGAACTAACTGATGTATACACCTAAGAAGGCTTATTTCTACGGCACCGGCAGAAGAAAGTCCTCCGTTGCCCGCGTTCGTCTGTTCCCGGGCGGCACCGGTGAGATCAAGATTAACAACCGCACCATCGACAACTACTTCGGTCTGGAGACTCTGAAGATGGTTTGCCGTCAGCCGTTCGAAGTGACCGGCACTGCTGGCAAGTTCGACGTAGAGTGCACCGTAGCCGGCGGCGGCTTCACCGGTCAGGCCGGTGCGATCCGTCACGGCATCGCTCGTGCTCTGCTGCAGGCGGATTCCGAGCAGTACCGTCCCGCGCTCAAGGCGGCTGGTCTGCTGACCCGCGATCCGCGTATGAAGGAACGTAAGAAATACGGCCTCAAGGCTGCACGTCGCGCTCCGCAGTTCTCCAAGCGCTAAACTTTATCGAAAAGTTTCAAAATCCCCGAAACCATCAGGTTTCGGGGATTTTTGTGTTTGAAAGGAATGCTTAATGGGTTGTTTTGCGGCAAATAAGGATGGGGGGGACGATTTTATGGATTGGTGTAGTCACTTCGACCGGTCTGCGTTTTTTGCGTTCCGTCATTTGCTGTACAAGCAGCTCCATTGCTTCGGTCGCAAGAAGCTTGGTCTGTTGGGCGACGGTGCTGATGGGGATGACTGCTTCGGCGGAAATGGGCGAACCGTCAAAGCCCACAATTTGATAGGTGTCCGGCAGGGAACCAAACCGTTGTATCAAAAGATTCAGCAGGATGTTTGCATGGGTGTCGTTGGGCATAAATATGCCTTTGCGCTCGTCGGGATATTTTTCTTCCAACTGGTCGATAACTTGAGAGATTTGCGTCCGGTTTTCTTCAAAAGTGTTGCCCAAATCGGTCAATATCAATTCATGGCGCAGGTTATGCTCCTGACAGATATCGCAAAATCCTCGGATACGTCCATATGCCGGGACATCCTTCGGAAGACTGCCATTGACATGGATTAACACATCACAGCTGCTTTTGCGGAGCAGGCTGGTGGCTTGGATGCCGCCCATATAATTATCCGTATTGACACTGCACACATGTGCATCTTCGCGTTCGATGGTGACGATGGGTACCCCGAAATCAGCCAGTTCTGCGGAAGGGATGGTGGGGCTCAGAATAATCATACCTTCAATATTGTAGGCCAACAGTTCGCGGATATACTGTTCTTCAATGTCTTTTCGGTCATGGCCCGCAAATACAAGGAATTTATAACCAAATTGTTCGTAAGTGTTCAGAATGCAGTTTAGCATTTCCGAGTAGTAGTGCATATAGAGGTTGGGGATAATCAGTCCTACAAATTCGGTCTGTCCGTTTGCCAGAATCCGGGCAACTTTGTTTTCGCGGTAGTCTAATGCAACGAGCGCATCTGCAATTTTCTGTTGGTTTTCCAGTGTCAAGGAATCAGGGTTATTAAAATAACGCGAGATGGTTGTTTTGGAAAAATTCGTATATGCTGCAATGTCAGAAAATGTGACTTTTTTGCGTCTCATGGTGATACCCCCAGCATCAGTGCTTTCAATGGTAGTATAACAGAATATAAAATGGCTTTCAACCACGAGGGACTGGTACTGAAACTGGCCATATCCAATATAGCCAAATCCGATATGAAAAAAATGTAGGAGTTTACAAAAATCGGCTGGGTATAGTATTTGTCATTGACGGACTTTGCGCAAAAGTGATATTATTCTATTAAAGTAACCGGTAACTTTACCGGTTATGCATTCGGGATTTTCGGAAAGAAGGGAGAGGTGTACATGAAAAAGAGATTGCTGGGCATCACGGCGATGTGCGCAATCGTCTGCTGTTTGGCGGGATGTCAACAAAAAGACCCGCTGCCAGGTGAGCTGGAAGGGTTTGACGCGGGAGAACAGTATTTGTCCATCTGGGTGCATTCCATCGAGGACACGGAAGAAGGTCAGGTATACCGGGATGCGGTAGAACGCTTTAATCAGGCGTTTGATGGGAAGTATTTTGCCGATATTGAATTTGTGCCGCGCAACGACAGTGGCGGCGGTTATTCGGATAAAATAAATGCATCGGTTATGTCCGGGATGCTGCCCGATGTCCTGACCGTAGACGGTCCCAATATTGCTGCATATGCAGCCAATGGCATCATCCAGCCGCTTGCCGAGCTGACCGAAGAGGAGCGCAGTACATATCTGGAATCCATTCTGGAACAAGGCACCTATGATGGGCAGCTGTATGCGCTGGGCGTGATGGAATCCAGTGTAGGTCTGTACTACAACAAAGATATTCTGGACGAGGCTGGTATTGAAGTCCCCACAGCGGATAATCCGTGGACGTGGAGTGAGTTCATGGATATTTTGGAACAGCTCAAACCGATGATGGACGAACTGGGCGGCTATCCGCTGGATATGACATTCCCGGTAGGGGAAACAAGCATCTATTACTATGCGCCGTTTGTGTGGTCAAACGGGGGAGATATGGTGAGCGAGGACGGCATGACCGTGGACGGCATTTTCAATTCGCCTGAAAATGTGGAGGCGATGCAGCTGTTCCGGTCGATTGTGCAGAATGGCTATATGTCCCAGGCGCCGATTGATAAATTGTTTGAAAGCGGGCGGGCAGCCTTCAAGTTTGACGGTGCGTGGGAAGTCAACACCGTCTACACCAGCTACCCCGAACTCAATCTTGGCGTTGCACCCTATATCGTCAGCGATGACTGGGACGGCGGGCGCTATACGCCGACCGGTTCCTGGGCGTTTGCGGCGTCCACCGGCGCGGAAGATATTGAAGCTGCAACCGAACTGGTCAAGTACATGAGCGGCGTGGAGAGTGGCGTACAGATGTGGGAGCAAACCAAGAGCTTCCCATCCACCTATCAGGCATTTGAGCAGATTGACGTGTTCCGCACCGATGAAAATTACCGCGCGCTGTATGAACAACTCAGCCAGTATGGGCATCCGCGCCCCAAGACCCCTGTCTATCCGCAGGTGAGCACCTCATTCCAGCAGGCGCTCGAAAGCATCGCCCTGAGCGGCAAGGATGCACAAACCGAACTGGATAAAGCTGTAGAAAGGATTGACGCTAAGCTGGAGCGTTATACAAGAGCATCATGAAACAGAAAAACGCAATCATGGGCATGGCATTTTTCGGACCGGCGCTGATACTGCTAACCCTGTTCCTATTTCTTCCATTGCTGCTGACATTGGGGTTCAGCTTTACCGATTATTTTGCATTAAATCCTGACCTGACCCATTTTGTCGGCTTGGAAAACTACTTTCAGATTTTTCAGGACGAACTGTTTGTAGCAGCTTTTTTCAACACGGTTAAATTTGTTCTCATTATCGTGCCGCTGCAATGCGGGGGTGCGCTGCTGCTGGCGCTGGCAATCAACAAAGCAGCCCACTGCAAGAAATACTTTAAAGTTGCCTTCTTTATCCCGGTTGTCATGTCTCTGGCGGTGGTATCTACCCTCTGGATACAGATTTACAGCCCGGAAGGCATTTTAAATACGCTGCTTTCCAATTTCGGCATTGACGCGCAGGCGTTTATTTACAGCTCCAATCAGGCGCTGCCATCCATTGCCATTATGAGTGTATGGCAGGGTGTTGGATACCAGATGATTATTTTCTTGGGCGGGCTTCAAAATATCAACCCTGCCCTGTATGAAGCGGCTGAGATGGACCATGCAACCCAATGGCAGAAATTCCGCGATATTACGTTGCCGGAGCTGAAACCTTTGTGTGTATTTGTGTTTATCACGGTGACAATCGGTGCGTTCCGTATGCTGGTGCAGCCGATGGTTATGACCGGCGGCGGTCCCGACCACTCCACCTACACGATTGTATATGACATTTATGAAACCGGTACGGTGAACTGGGAGATGGGTCTGGCCTCTACAATGGCGATTGTATTTACCATCTTCGTGGTTGTGCTGACCATTATCCAAAATGTGTTGACCAAGGATAAGGAGGAACGTCATGTTAACAAAAAAACAACGAGGTCTTAACTGGCTGCTTGTTGCCTTCCTGTTGATTCTGAGCGTATTCTTCTTGTTTCCGGTCATCTGGATGCTTGCCAACTCCTTTAAGCCGGATGCGGCAATCACGGCGGATATGAACTCGGTGGCAGCGTTTATTCCGCCGGTTCCGGGCGGGGGCTTCCTGGACAATTATATCTCCATCCTGACCGATACCAAATTTGTGCGGTATATGGCAAACACGCTTTTGTACGCAGCTATCCTGATTGTACTGGGGATTATTGTGAACGGTCTGGCAGGGTATGCGCTGGCCAAAATCAACTTTCCGTTCCGCGACCAGTGGCTGCTGGTTATTCTGATGCTGTTGATTGTGCCGACCGAAACGGTTATCACCATCCACTTCCTGTTTATCGCAAAGCTGGGGCTGCTGGATACCGTGGTAGGCTATATTTTGCCGATGATTGTAAATCCCTTTAATATTTTCCTGTTCCGGCAAGTGTTTGTCAGCCTGCCGGATGATGTGTACGAGGCGGCGCAGCTCGACTATTGCGGCCCGGTCAAGTATTTCTTTACCATGGTTCTGCCCATGTCGAAAACGGTTGTGGCAACCGTCAGCGTCTTTACCTTCCTCGGTGTTTGGAATGATTACCTCTGGCCCTCGCTTGTGTTCACATCAAGCGACTTGCTTACCGCGCAGATTGGCTTAAATTCCATCACCGCAAATGAAAATACGACAATGGGGCAGACGCTTGCCGTAATTACACTGGTCACCATCCCGGTCATTATCATCTATGCACTGTTCTCCAAACAAATTGTTGCCGGCGTTATGTCAACGGGTTCGAAAGAGGGATAACTGATTATGAGTTTCATTGAATTTAAAGGTATTTGCAAACGGTATCCAGGCTCAGATAAGAATACGGTTGATAATTTCAATCTGGAGATTGAGCCGAAGGAGTTTATTGCACTGGTCGGGCCTTCCGGGTGCGGAAAATCAACCACATTGCGTATGATTGCCGGATTTGAAGAGATTACGGGCGGAGACCTGTACATTGATGGCAAGCGGGTCAATGAGGTTGCCCCCAAGGACCGCGGTATCTCCATGGTATTTCAAAATTATGCCCTGTATCCGCATATGACGGTGGAGAAAAATATCGGTTACGGCTTGAAAAATATGAAGATGCCTGCCGATGAGATTCAAAAGAAGGTAGACTGGGCGATTGATATTCTTGGTCTGGAGCCTTACCGCACGCGCAAGCCAAAAAATTTATCGGGTGGCCAGCGGCAGCGCGTTGCGCTGGGACGCGCAATTGTAAAAAACTCCCGGGTTTTCCTGATGGATGAGCCGCTTTCCAATCTTGACGCGAAATTGCGCGTCAGTATGCGTGCGGAAATCAGCAAGCTGCACCGCGAACTCGGCGCGACAACCATTTACGTCACGCACGACCAAATAGAAGCCATGACCATGGCAGACCGGATTGTCATTATGAAAGACGGTATTGTGCAGCAGGTCGGCAAACCGTTGGAGCTATATGAGCATCCGGTAAATCAGTTTGTGGCCGGTTTCATCGGCTCCCCGCAGATGAACTTCTTTGCCGTGACCCTGAAAGGGACTCAGGTTACGTTTGCCGATGGCAATACCATCACGCTTCCGGACAGCATTGCACAGAAGCTGGCAGACAAGCAAGGAGAAATGACTCTGGGCATTCGGGGCGAAGATATCAAGATGGACAGCCAAAATCTGGACTTGCAACGCAATCAGGTTCAGCGTGCGGTCATCAATAACACCGAGGTTATGGGAAATGAAAACAACCTCTATTTTGAGTTTGGCGGCAGTCAGGCTGTGGCGCGGGTATCGAAATACGAAATCAGCCAGCTGGGTGACGAAATCGAATTTGTATTCATGCCATCCAAACTTCATTTCTTTGACAAACAGACGGGTGAAAGCTATCTGTAATCCAATCATATCACGGAGCGGAGGAACCAAATTTTGCATCAAATTCATTTAAAAGCGCCGAACAACTGGATAAATGACCCAAACGGTTTTATCTATTATAAAGGGCAGTATCATTTGTTTTATCAGTATTTTCCCTATGCTCCCCAGTGGGGAACCATGCACTGGGGCCATGCGGTGAGCGATGATCTGGTCAACTGGGAGCACTGCGGTATTGCACTGTATCCTACCAAATGGGCTGACCGCAATGGCTGTTTTTCGGGCAGTGCGGTGGAGCTGGATGGCAAAATGTATGTATTTTATACGGGTGTGCGCTATCTGGAGGTGGACCCGGAAAATATCCATAAGCCGTTCAACGAACAGTTTGAGCCGACCCAAATGATGATTACATCGGAGGATGGCTTCCACTTTGACAACTGGAATGAGAAGCACGCGATTATCCCACCGATTGAAAATATTGCAATCGGTAACCGGATTCATACGCGGGACCCGAAGGTATGGCGGGGAAAAAATGGCTGGTATCTGATTTTGGGAAGCAGTCTGGAATGCAAGCAGGGGCAGGTGCTGCTGTACCGCAGCAGCGACCTGACACACTGGGAATATGCAGGAAAAGCGATGAACGAGGCACTGCCCGGATGGGGCTGGGAATGCCCGGATTATTTTGAATCCGATGGTACAGGCATACTGCTGTTCTCCGCAATGGGCATGGAAGAACCGGTGGGAGAGTCACAGAGCCATTCGCTTTGCTGCACCGCTTCGTTTGATGAGGAAAGCTGCCGGATGTCGCTTTCAGACCAGTACCAACTGGTGGACTACGGAAAAGACTTATATGCCCCGCAGACAACAACCGATGCACAAGGGCGCCGTGTGATGGTAGCGTGGCTGCGTATGCCGCATCCCACAGAGGAAGGGTGGATTGGCATGTTTACCGCTCCGCGTGTGGTGGAATACCGGGATGGACATATTTATTTCCGCCTGCATCCATCCATCCGACAGGCATTGCAAAAACCGATTGACTGCGCAAGTCAGGCCGATGCCGGCATCTATTGCATACGGACTGCGTTGCATGACGGGGAAGAACTGAAGATAGGCGGTTATCGCATTTACCGCGCAGATGGCAGGTTATATGCTGACCGCAGTGCGCTGGGGGAGGATAGCGAAGGGCATCAGATGGTATCCCAGACACCGCCGGTGCAGGATGGATATGAAATAGAAGTTATTGTGGATAAAAATGTAGTTGAGATATTCGCTAATGACGGCGAATTTGTCATTACCCATGTGGTATATGAGCTTGAACCGCAGGTAACGGCAAGTAAAGGCGTCGAATTGCAGATGTACACAACTGATTCAATGGAGGGATAAAAATGCTTATTACGAAAGTACGGCTGGATTCTATCGATAAAGTAAAACAATTTGTGAATCTGGTATCCTGTCTGGATTGCGATTTGGACTTGGTTTCGGGCAGATATATTGTGGATGCCAAATCGATTATGGGTATTTTCAGCATAGACTTGTCACAGCCAATTGAACTGCGAATCCATGACGGCTCAGAGCAGCCGCAACAGGTGGTAGAAATGCTGAAAGATTACATTGTCACAGACTGATGACGGCAGCTGTAAAAAACGGAGGTGCTTATGACGTGAAACCGGTGGATGTAGTTGCACTTGGCGAATTGTTGATTGACTTCACCGAGAATGGCAGCAGTCCCCAGGGCAATCCGCTGCTGGAAGCGAATCCTGGCGGTGCGCCTTGCAACGTGCTTGCCATGCTCAACCGTTTGGGGAGAAAGACTGCGTTTATTGGCAAGGTCGGGTGTGATACTTTTGGCAGACAGCTGCGGCAGCAGTATGATATTCCGCTGGTACTGGTCACGTTGGGTGCCGATGGCAGCCGGGCCTATTATAAAGCTATCGCAGTCGAAGAACCGGCGTTTCTACAGCAGAAAACGATTGAGACCACCGGGGCAGGTGATACGTTTACCGGATGCGTGCTGCACTTTGTTTTGCAATATGGCATGGAGCATCTGACCGAGGAGATTCTGCACGATATGCTGCGGTTTGCCAATGCGGGGGCATCTCTGATTACAACCCGAAAAGGGGCGCTCAAAGTGATGCCGACAAAACATGAAATTGAGATGCTGCTTGTGGACAGCCATTGTCCTGAGAACGCAGTACCTTGATGGCAGTGCTTGGAATGGACAGCGTTTTGCAGTATCAAAAAACCATGGTAGACTGTAAAAATTTAATGAAACACCTTTTTATACCCTTTTCTTAACAGAGAAGGGTTATTTTTTGTCCACTTTTGAATTTAGCCTCTGACATTGCCGACGTCTACAAGAAAAACACCTTTGACATGGAACGGTACATGAAACGCAGACCGGCCATCGGAAAGCCGGACGAGCCTTTCGAACGGTATGATTGGATAGACAATGGCCCGGTATTTTGTGGCAAGAAGAGAAATTTGATGGAGAAGTTTGCAATAGCATGATAGAATTACAAGAATAATGGAACGAAAATTGCTGTTTTTTTAAATGTTAAAATGCGTTGCTTGTGGCAACGGGCAGTTCCGCCTACAATAACGGTGACAACGAAAAAAGAGGAGGCTATCCCAAATGCTAAACGAAAATATTAAAGCAATCAGAAAATCAAAAGGACTTTCGCAACAAGAGCTTGCTGTCAAGCTGAATGTCGTGAGACAAACAGTTTCTAAATGGGAGCAAGGGTTGTCGGTTCCCGATTCTGATATGTTAATCTCCATATCGGAGGTTCTTGAAACACCCGTGAGTATGTTGCTTGGAGAAAACATCGTTGAGTCGGATGCGGATGATTTAAAGGCGATTTCCGCAAAGCTGGAGGTGATAAATTTGCAACTTGCACAGAGAAAAACCACAAGGAGAAAAATTCTGCATTGGCTTCTTATCTCATTGTGTGCAGTCATCGCAGCAATTTTTGCAATCTTATTGACATTAGGAAGTCCTTACTTAGGGTGGGATTACAGTGACCCGGAAACCGCCGTTCTCGGAGTGGCATTTCACGCATTGGAATGGCTGTTTGTTAGAGTAGCACCGATTATCTTTATTGGTGCAATCATTGGAATTTTCTTAACACGGAAGAAAGATTAAAACCATCCTGCTATCGTATTACCAGACAAATGGGGTGCGGTTCACTGATAAAAAGCGGGTCGGTCTTTCTATTAAAGACGAAGGCGGTTCAGTTTTACTGTTAGCATAAGGTTGCTTTCTGCTTTATTCGCTTACTCTGTCAAAATTCTCCATGTTGCTTCTTGAAATTGTCGAAAAGTGACAATAATTGACTTATGTGTCTAAGCGGAGTAGAATAGAGAAAAATAACGCGAAAATTATCGACAGAGAGATGTGGCCGATATGAAATATTTACAAAATATGGTGGCGTTTCTGGTCGTCAGTATAGCGTTGCTCTGTAATTGTGCTGCCGCCTATGCACAGGCCCCATCTGAAACTGTTGTGCGTGTTGGCTTTCCCATTCAGGGCAGTATATCCTATATTGATGAAGAAGGAAACTATGCCGGATATCTGGTAGATTATTTAGACCAGCTCGCGCTATTTACAAATTGGAAGATTGAGTATGTCCAAGCAGAAGGGGATTTGAATACCCAGTTATCTACGCTGTTGGATGAGCTGCAAAATGGTGAAATTGATATGATGGGCACCATGAATCGTAACGCAGTCTTGGAAGAGACATTTCTCTACCCCGACTACAGCTATGGCTCCACTTATACCGTTCTGACAGTCCGGGATGATTCCAGTTATATTGTGGAAGATTTCGCCAACTGGGATGGAATTGTTGTTGCGTCCTATCCCGGAATGGCAGCGAGAATGGAGCTTCTGGCTCAATACGCCAAGGTCAATGGTTTTACTTATGAAGTGAAGGAATATAAAACCAACAAAGAAATGGTAAACGCGGTCTTGGATGGCGAAGCGGATGCAGTGCTTCAGGTGGATATTTCTATGCTGGATGGTTTGAGGAGTATTGGGCGATTTTCTCCTTCTCCTTATTATTTTGCATTATCCCCTGAGCGATCGGATTTGCTTCCGCAACTCAATTCTGCCTTGAAGATTATGTCCATTTCCTATGAAAATCTGCAGCAAGAACTATATGAGCGCTATTTCCTTGATTCTTCCGATTATTTCCGTGCATCGGAGAAAGAACGGGAATATATTCAGTCCTTGGGGGTTCTTCGCGTATTGTTTTTCACGGGAAATGCACCATTTCAATATATTCAGGATGGTCAGCTGAAAGGATTTTCCGTAGAGTATTTTGATGACTTTGCCAAAAGCGTTGGACTGCAATATGAGGCAGTGATTGAAGATGATTTGAGTGCGGCGACTGAACTGGTGAAGAATGGGCAAGTGGATTTGATTGCTTGTATCGCAACCGATTCAGCACTTTCTTATGAAAATGAGATCTGCCTGTCGCTGCCTTATTTTTCTAGTTATGCAATTCGGACTTATTCTGCACAACATAATGATGCAGAGAAACATATACTGGGATTTAACATGAACACAGAGGAAGCGCTGGAAGATGTATTATCCGATAAGGACTGTTGTACCTGGATTGATGGATATTCCTTAAATTACTACCTCCGCAAAGCGGTGGTTTATGATGATGTTGTGACAGACTGGGCGGATGAAAAAGAATTTTGTTATGCGGCTGCCGTGGTAAATACTCTTCCTGAAGCCGATAAGATGGTTTCCCTATTAAATCAGTTCGCCAGTTCTATAAGCGATCAAGAAACACAGGCGCGTCTGTCTACTTACCTTTTGGATAAAATGGAGTACACTCCAAAAGAGTGGATTTTGGCAAACAGATCGGCCATTGTGGTCATCTCTATCAGTGTCATTCTGATTGTGGGCGTGTTTACCTTCTATATTTACCATAAAAAAATGGCATACAAAACACTGGTCAGCGAGAACAAGGTGCTTCATCTTTCCATTTATGATGAATTAACAGGCGCATATAATCGCACATATTTCTGTAAGCTGATGGAGCAAAAAATTGCACGCGGTGAGCAGGGGACGCTTATTGCTTTAAATATTCACAATTTCAAGTACATCAATGATACCTATGGGACGCACCGAGCAGATCAGCTTCTCTGTAAAATAAAGGATATCTTAGCCGCCAATCTGAGAGAGGATGAATTGCTCTGCCGTCCCTCAGGCGATTGCTTCTATCTTACGGTTTCGGACTATCTGCTGGAGGATATCAATCGCCGAGTGGAAGGAATCCAATCGCAGATAAAAGCAATGGCAGAGGATTTGTTGGATGGTTATCAGATTTCTATGTACTGTGGTGCGGTTTCTTCCGTTACCTCTCCAGATCTGTGCAACACCCAGACAAATCTGAATTGCCTGATCGTGGCATTGGCACATGCAAAGCGAGAAACTGGTTCTATCGTTTGCATGTACAATAGTTCCATGCATAAGGAAGAACAGCTGCGACAATATATTGAAGCAAATATGTACCGTGCGCTTACGGAGAATGAGTACCAAATCTATCTTCAGCCGAAGATGAATCTGCACACTGGTCAAATAGACAGCGCGGAGGTATTAGTGCGTTGGCAAACAAAAGAACGTGGACTTCTTTCTCCCGATCAGTTTATTCCTCT
Organism: Agathobaculum sp. Marseille-P7918; assembly: GCF_964248325.1. Classification (NCBI taxonomy): domain Bacteria; kingdom Bacillati; phylum Bacillota; class Clostridia; order Eubacteriales; family Butyricicoccaceae; genus Agathobaculum; species Agathobaculum sp. Marseille-P7918. Next base: position 243,050 of record NZ_CAXTXI010000004.1, read on the forward strand.
GTTTGAGCAGAACGGATTTTGCAAGCGACTAGACCTTTACATGCTCAAAAAAGCCTGTCAACTGCTGCGAAGCTGGATGGACGCCGGGATTACTCCGATAACTATCTCTATCAATCAGACAAAATCACTTTTTGTCAGCGATAATTATGTGGAAGAATTGCTGGACATTACATCCTACTATCAGGTATCGCCGCAGTATATTGTACTGGAAATTTTGGAAGGTCTGGCCTTTGAAAACAGCGCGCAGTTAAATGATACCATTGCACATCTGAATCAAGCTGGATTCCGTGTGTCTATGGATGATTTTGGCTCTGGCTACTCATCCCTGAACACACTGGGAAAACTGCATATTGATCAGATAAAACTGGATAGGATGTTCTTGATGGACTTGAGACAGGAACAAAGAAGCGCCCAATATGAAGTAATGCTTTCCATCTTTGCAATGGCAAAAAAATTGGGAATTGAGACAGTTGCAGAGGGTGTCGAAACAAAGAAGGACGAAGAATTGATCCGATCCATGGGATGCGACTACGGGCAGGGATATTATTACAGTAAGCCGCTCCCGGCAAACGATTTTTATTCTTTCCTTTTCCCCAACGAGAACTAAATAATGAGGCAGCTTTTAAAATGAATTTATACATCGTAGAAGACGCCTGCTTTATTTATTCCCGATAGTAATCTGGCTTTCAATGGAGGCATCATATGGAAGATAAAAAGTCCTATCAGGAAATTCTCTGGCCTGTCCTTCTAATCCTCCTTCTGGGTATCTGCTTCGTGTTCACTACCCGCATTCTCTGGCGGTTCACTAGGGATGAGTGCTACTATGAGATCGAACAGTCCGCCAGCGAAGCGGCATCGACCCTCAGGTACAATCTGAATCTATATCAGAGTAATCTGGAGTTGGTGGCAAGGCTGCTAACAACAGAGCGGCTCAATGACACTGAGACGCTCCAAAGCGAGTTGGAGCTGTTTTGCAGCCATCAGCAGATTGATGCAGTTTGTGTCCAACTTCGGGATGGGCGTTTGATCTGTGGAGGCAGCACGCTCCCGGACTACTCAGTATTGCCTTCTTTTGCGGAGATCGCACAGAAGGCGCCCTGTGTCTCTGGCCGATTTCCGGGTGTGCCAGAGAGCGGAGCGTGGTTTCTTTATCAGGCGGTCCCCATTCAGAGTGATGGCGAGGTCATAGCTATTCTTTATGGCCTGATGGACTTGAATCAACTTCCGTCTTCCTTTGCGGCTGATATGCCCTTCGGTGGAGCGGGACAGCTCTGTTTGGTGGACGGTGACACCGGCGATGTTCTGATGGATACGTGGCGCGGCACTCTGGGCAATCTTTATGACGGCAGCATGGAATTCGGTCAGGTGAAATCGGGCTACTCGATGGAAACCATGCAGCAGGATCTGCAGAATGGCCAATCCGGTTACATTGTTTTTTCCCCTCAGACCACGGGCAAATATTTTTACACCCGATATCAGCCGGTCGGGATAAATAACTGGTCCATCAATCTGACCGTACCGGAATGTGTCGCCTTTTCCGAAGCCAGCGGGATCAATCAGATTATCTTTTTCCTGGGTGCGGTTGTGACGATCATTACCGCCTTTTATCTGTTTATCACACTCCGGCAGTACCGGCGCCGCTTGCGGTTAAAGCAATCTCAGATCCAGCAGACCACCTTTATGTTTCAGGTGCAGCAAATTCTTTTTGATGCCCATCAAAATCCTGACCTGATGGTCGAGGCTCTGAAAAAGGTGGCTGAGGAGGTTGAAGCGGAAGGCACTTTCCTGTTGACTTTGCACGGCAGTCAGGTGCACCGAATCTCTTTGTGGCGGCGGGAGCATGCCGACTTTGTAGCTGTAGCCGAGGAGAACGACCTCAAGCAGGAGTTTCCCCAAGTATACCAGCACTTGCTCCAAAATCGCAGCGTCTTGTTTTGTGAAGGGGAAAGTAATATTTCCTTTTCTTCTCAGGAACTGGAACGGATGCATTCCAGACGGGTACACAGCATGATGATCACACCGGTTCTGGATATACAGGGAACGCTGTACGGTGTCCTGTGTGCAGTAAATTTTAAAAGGAAGGATATTGTATACAGGTATGTAGAGTGTGTAGCCAATAGTTTCATAATGGCAATGTGCAATATGGAATCCTACCAGTTGATTCATACCATGGGAACCATGGATACACTAACCGGTTTGAAAAACCGGAATAGCTACGAGTCTGCTCTGCTTGAATACGGGAGCATCGCCAGTGATAACTTTCACTGTATTTACGTTGATGTAAATGGATTGCATGAACTAAATAACCAATATGGTCATAAAGCGGGAGATACCATGCTGCGTTTTGTAGCAAACAGTATCTGTTCTGTTTTTGGCACGGAACATACCTACCGAATCGGTGGGGATGAGTTTGTGGCCTTTTCCTTGCAGGACAGCTCCGATATCGTAGCGGAAAAGCTGAAAAGTCTGTGCAGAATGGTCGAGACGAAGGGATACTATATTTCGGTCGGCAGTGCCTGCTGGCAGGACTGTGAGCGCAATCTGGATGAACTGATTGCCCAAGCTGAAGAAGCTATGTATGACAATAAAAGGGATTTTTATCAAAAACATGACCGGAGAGGCGTGCGATAATCAGCTTTTCATGCACTATGCATGAGGATAAAATTCGGTATGACTAATTTTAGGAGGGAATTACAATGAATTGTGACAAGTATTGTAAACATTGCGGGAAAAAACTAAAGTCTGCACAATATAGTGCGGATAAAACGCTGAAATCCTGCCCGAGATGTTCGGTTTTAAATGGACAGGAGCATGTTTATTTTCCGTATCCTGCTTCGTTTGGCGAAACTGGTGCAAGAGCCACTGCGAATAACCCGGATGGACCACAGAGCTATTGCACGGCACACAGGTCCAACCCCAAGCGTAGCATTCCTGAGGGCGGCATTCTTTGCAGTCAGGTCAAATGATGTTGTATCAGAAGTAGGCAGCAGCCGAATGGCATTGGAAACTATACACCTTCCAAAACTTATTGGCCATGCGTTGTATTGAGAAATTCAGTAAGCGATAAAGGGAGTAAAAAGCGGTCACAAGCCCTGGGACGTCTGGTTTCCGGGGCTTTTCCTTATTGCCCGACGGGTCATTTTGCAAGGAAAACTTGCTGGAGAGTTTGAAAAGAACTTGAGGGAAAGGGCGTAATCTGTTATAATAATCCTATTGCGATAAGCGCTTTTTCTGAAATATTATAAAGAGGTTGCGCGCGTAAAAGTCGCAAAAGGAGATGTAAAGATATATGAAATTAGGTATCGTTGGGCTTCCGAATGTGGGAAAGTCCACATTGTTTAACGCGATTACGCAGGCGGGCGCAGAAAGCGCAAACTATCCCTTCTGCACCATCGACCCCAATGTGGGTATGGTTGCCGTGCCGGATGAGCGTTTGCAGCCGCTGACCGAGCTGTATCACGCGAAAAAGACAACGCCTGCGGTGGTGGAGTTTGTGGATATTGCGGGTCTTGTGCGCGGCGCGAGCAAGGGTGAGGGCTTGGGAAACAAGTTTTTGTCCCACATCCGTGAGGTCGACGCCATTGTGCATGTGGTGCGCTGCTTTGAAAACGAGAACATCGTGCATGTGGAAGGCTCGGTCGACCCTGCCCGCGATATTGAAACCATCAATCTGGAGCTGATTCTGGCCGATATCGAGCATTTGGAGCGTCGCCTCGAGCGCACACGCAAGGCGGCCAAGGCGGATAAAAAGCTGCTGGCGGATGTGGAGATTCTGGAAAAGCTCAAGGCGCATCTGGAAGAGGGCAAGACCGCCCGTACGTTTGAGGGTTTTGCAGATGATGAGGATGTACAGCGCGTTATCCGGGAAAGCGATCTGCTGTCCGCGAAAAAGGTGATTTATGCCGCCAATATGGACGAGGCGGGCTTTACCGGCGATAAGACCGAAAACGAGCGTCTGGCGGCCGTGCAGAAAATCGCGGATGCAGAGGGTGCGATGGTGCTGCCGATTTGCGCAAAGCTGGAAGAGGATATCGCGGGCATGGATGCAGAGGAGAAGGAGATGTTCCTCTCCGAGCTGGGTCTGCACGAATCCGGCTTGGACCGCCTGATCAAGGTATGCTACGATTTGCTCGGCCTGATGAGCTACCTGACAGCGGGTGAACAGGAAGTGCGCGCGTGGACGATTGAAAAGGGTACCAAGGCGCCGCAGGCGGCAGGCAAGATCCATTCGGACTTTGAACGCGGCTTTATTCGTGCCGAGGTGATTCAGTATAAGGACCTGATTGAACTCGGCTCGCTTGCGGCTGCGCGGGAAAAGGGCCTGGTCCGTTCGGAAGGTAAGGAATACGTGATGCAGGACGGAGATGTGGTTCTCTTCCGCTTTAATGTTTGATAGAATAATGTAATTTTCGGAAAGCACCGTTTTTGACGGTGCTTTCTGCTGTATACGGGATAAAACGGGCATGCTTTTATTTTACCGAATTGTTATTGCTTCTCCCACTATTGCAGTATATAATAAGAACGGCGAATCATGTCGAAGGACCGTGGATATGCTGGTTTTTGTTTTTTTCGGTAAATTGTATGATGTTTCGCATATCTGCATATATAAGTAGCGGAAAAGAGGAAGAACAATTTGAGCATCCTGACAAACAAACGGAAGGAAGGAACGCATTTGGCCAAGCACACCGCGCAGACGGCTGCTTCCAAAACAGGCAAAAAGCAAATTCGTGTGCCGCTGGCTGCAAAAATAACGGGCGGCATTGTTGTGCTGCTGCTGGCTGCGTTATGCGGTTTTACCTACCTGTATCCGAATATTTTCCCCGGCGTTACGGTCGGGACGATTCCGGTCGGTGGAATGACGCAAAGCGCGGCGGAGGAGCAGGTTGCCGCAAAAAGCAAGCCGCTGTATCAAGATGCGAAGCTGTCGATGACCATCTATGACACAACGTACGATATTCCGGTGCGCGACGTGCTGGAAAGCGTGGACGGAGAACAGTCGGTGCAAAATGCCTATGCGGTGGGCCGCACGGGCAACCCGTTTGCCCGCATGTGGGATGTGGCGAAAGCGCTTGTCGGTATGAACGAGGCGCAGATTGCCGCGCAGGTCGACGAGGATGGACTGACGGAGGCGTTGGAAGACATCGTTTCCAAGGCTTTGACCGAGCCGGTCGAACCGACGTGGGATATCGGTACGGATACGATGACCATTCATGCAGGCAAACCGGGCGTAAAGTTTGATACGGATGCGGTGCGGTCGCTGCTGGAGGAAAAAATCCGGCTGATGGATTTTGAGCCGTACGAGGTTTCGACCGAGCTGACCGATACACCGGCCATTGATATTGACAAGATTGCCGAGGAGGTAATCGGCGATCCGGTCAGTGCGACGGTGAGTAAAGAGGATGGAAAGACCATCATTCCGGAAAAAGTCGGCGTGCAGTTTGATGTGGAAGAGGCAAGGAGCATCATTGGAGACGGTTCGGCGGAGAGTTACACCATTCCTGTCACGACAACGGCGGTTAAGGTAACGGCGGAGGATCTTAAAACCAAGCTGTTCAAGGATACGCTGGCGCAGACCTCTACTTCGTTGGACGAAAGCAATACACCCCGCACCAATAATGTCCGGTTGGCGTCGGCGGCCATCAACGGCACAATCCTCAATCCGGGCGACGAATTTTCGTATAATAATGTCGTGGGTGAGCGCACAGAGGCACGCGGCTATAAACCCGCAGGCGCCTATTCGGGCGGTAAAGTCATCGAAGAATTCGGAGGCGGCGTATGCCAGCCCTCTTCGACACTGTATATGGCGGTGCTGCGCGCGGATTTAGAGGTCACCGAGCGGCATAATCACTCCTTTACCGTGGCTTATACTCCGTTGGGAGAGGACGCAACGGTGGATTACGGCAATCTGGATTTTCGATTTAAGAACAATACGGATTATCCCATCAAGATTCTGGCCGAGCAGACAGACGGCAAAATGATCATGACCATCGTAGGCACCAAGACCAGCGACAAAACGGTCGACACCCGCACCGAGGTATTGGAGACCTACACGCCGCAGACGATCGAGAAAAAGGACAGTTCCATGATGGCGGGGCAGACCCGTGTCGATATCACACCGATTACCGGTTACTCTACGCGCACTTATAAGGTGATTACGGAAAACGGGAAAACGACCGAGGTGCTGGCCAATACGTCCACCTATGTCAAGCGGGATAAGGTGGTGTATGTTGGAACCAAACAGCCGACGCCTGCTACGCCGCAAACGCCGGCGACCGGAGGATCGTCGACGACCGGGGAAACATCGGGCGGAGAGTCGGCGGCAGACGGAGAATCCGGCACGGCCGGAGAAACTTCTACGGAAACGGCAGGCCAACAGACGCAGGCCGCTTCATAATATCAAAAACATTGGTAGGAGGATAACGGATGAGACAAGAGTTTACCGCACAGACACGTAAGGAAATTAAGAAAGCCTGTAAGGGACGGGTGATGAACAATCTGGGCCGCTGTATCGGCATCAACTTTTTGTATATGGTGCCGTTTGCGCTGCTGCTTGTGATATTGTATCTGTCGCTGTTCGGCAGGGTGTTTGCCATGGCGATGTCCGGCTACACCGATGAATATATGCTGGGTATGGCTTTGGCACGAGGCATGAATTCCGTTTGGGTGGTGGTGTTTCTGATGATTGTCATCAGCGGGCCGCTGACTTTCGGTATGATGCGGTTTTACCTTGCTCTGCAGCGCGGGGAGGAACCGGGAGTGAGCATGCTGTTTAAGCCCTTTACCTCGCTGCGTTCGCTCTGGACGGGTATCAAAATGGAGTTCTGCCTGACCTTCCGCTCGTTCCTGTGGATGATTGGGCCGACTGTTGTGTACATGGTGCTGGCATTTTCTCTGGCGTTCGGTGCGGCGATGAGAGGCAACGTAAACAGTGCTTCGACGGTGGTCACGATCCTCAATATTCTGTATATCATCGCGCTCATTCCGATTGAGGTGAAGATAATGACCTATAACGCAGGCTGGGTGATTCTGTGCGACGATGAGACGCATAGTGTCTGGAATGCGACGCGTGAAGCATCTGCCGCATTTAAGGGACAGTATGGCAAGCTGTTTGTGTTTGTGCTCAGCTTTATCGGTTGGAACATTCTGCTGATTGGCGTGACCTATCTGTGCGGCGGCCTGGGAGTTGCTGGTTTGGTGCTGGTCAAGGGCGGCACGGGTATTGCGATTATGGTAACGGCGCTCATCGCAGCCGTCTGTCTGGCAGTGCTGCTGGGGGCGTTCCTGAACGCTTATGAGCTGACCTCCTTCTTCGGCATGTACGAGTATCTTTCTGCACCGGTCGCGGGACCGCAGGATACGCCTTTTACCGACTCCTGGCCGGGACAGGGCGGAAACGGCACACCGCAATAAAGTCAAATCGATATCGAAACGGCGGGTTTTTCCCGCCGTTTCGCGTGCTTGACAGCGCAAAGGCGCAATGCTATAATGAAACCATCATATTGGTTGAAACGCAATGAAGAGGAAAGTACGCGGCGAGGTACGGCAAAGCGAGTCCCGGATGGTGTAAGCGGGGCGCAGAGGGCGCGGCGGAAAATGGCCTCGGAGCACCGCACCGACTGGCGGCAAGTCCGACATAGGCTGCGGCGGGGGATTCCCGTTATCGAATCAGGGTATGGCAGTACCCGCTAAGGCGCGCCGCCGCGAGGGGCGCGTGAAGCAAGGTGGTAACACGGAAGCGTTTCGCTCTCGTCCTTGGATGACGTTCATTCGGGGAGGAGGGCTTTTTTATTTCTTTGCAAAAGCGCGTATGAAAACGGAGGATATTTCGCAAACCTATGGGTAAAGGAGAAGAATAAGATGGATAAGAAACCCTATTATATCTCAACGGCGATTGCTTACACCTCGGCAAAGCCGCACATCGGCAACACGTATGAAATCGTGCTGGCCGACGCTATCGCGCGCTACAAGCGCCTGACCGGCTATGATGTCTACTTCCAGACTGGTACGGACGAGCATGGCCAGAAGATTCAGGAGAAGGCTGAGGCTGCAGGTATCACGCCGCAGCAGCACGTGGATAACGTAGCGGCAGAGGTCAAGCGCATCTGGGATTTGATGAACACCACCTACGATAAATTTGTGCGCACAACCGACCCGATGCACGAGAAGAAAGTGCAAAAGATTTTCAAAAAGCTGTATGATCAGGGCGATATCTACAAGGGCAGCTATAAGGGCAAGTACTGCAAGCCCTGCGAGTCCTTCTGGACCGAGAGCCAGCTCAAGGACGGCTGCTGCCCGGACTGCGGTCGTCCGGTCGTGGACGCGGAGGAGGAGGCCTACTTCTTCCGTATGAGCAAGTATGCCGATCGCCTGATGAAGCATATCGAGGAGCATCCGGAGTTCATCCAGCCGGAGAGCCGCAAGAATGAGATGGTCAACAACTTCCTCAAACCCGGCCTGCAGGATCTGTGCGTATCGCGTACCTCGTTCTCATGGGGCATCCCGGTTGACTTTGACCCCGGCCATGTCGTTTACGTCTGGCTGGACGCGCTGACCAACTATATCACCTTCTGCGGCTATGACCCGGACGGCAACCATGACGAGCATTATAAGCGCTTCTGGCCGGCGGATGTGCATCTGATCGGCAAGGATATCATTCGTTTTCATACGATCTACTGGCCAATCTTCCTGATGGCGCTTGGTGAGCCGCTGCCCAAGCAGGTGTTTGGCCATCCGTGGCTGCTGGTGGGCGAGGGCAAGATGTCCAAGTCGCTTGGCAACGTGATTTACGCGGACGATCTGGTGCGTCTGTTCGGCGTAGACGCGGTGCGCTATTATGTGCTGCATGAGATGCCGTTTGCCAATGACGGCGTGATTTCCTATGAACTCATCTGCGAGCGCATCAATTCCGAGCTGGCCAACGTACTGGGCAATCTGGTCAACCGCACGATCGCCATGACCAAGAAGTATTTTGGCGGCATCGTGCCTGCTCCGGCGGATGCCGAGCCGGTGGATGATGAGCTGAAGGCGGTCGCGCTCGGTCTGCCCGCAGCGGTGGAAAAGCGCATGGCGGATTTGCACGTTGCAGACGCCATCGACGAGGTGTTTACGCTGCTGCGCCGCTCGAACAAGTATATTGACGAAACCATGCCGTGGGCGCTGGCCAAGGACGAGGACAAGAAGGGTCGTCTCGGCACGGTGCTGTATAACCTCTTGGAGTCCATCCGCTTTGCGGCAACCATGCTGCGTCCCTATCTGCCCGACACCGCGGATAAGATTTTCGCGCAGCTGGGCACGGAGGACAAGGGTGTGGAGAGCCTCCAGTCCTTTGGCGGCATGACTGCGGGCGCACCGGTGGGCGAAGCATCCATCCTGTTCGAGCGCATCGACATCCCGAAGAAGCTGGCCGAAATCGAGGAGGAGAAGAAGGCGCAGCAGCAGGCGGAGAAGCCGGCTGTCACCTTCTTGCCGGATATCCCGTTTGACGACTTCTGCAAGGTCGATATGACCGTGTGCAAGGTGCTGGCCTGCGAGAACGTCAAGAAGAGCGAAAAGCTGCTCAAATTCCAGTTGGATGATGGTTCGGGCACGCCGCGTCAGATTCTGTCGGGTATTGCCAAATACTACAAGGCGGAAGAGCTGGTCGGCAAGACGGTTGTCGCCGTCACCAACCTGCCGCCGCGCAAGATGATGGGACAGGAGTCCAACGGTATGCTGCTGTCTGCCGAAAAGGACGGCAAACTCAATCTCATCATGCTGGATGATGCGATTGAAGCGGGCGCAAAGCTGTGCTAAAATGAAAGAGCGAAAGGGGCTGCGGTCTGACGCAGCCCCTTTTGGATAAGCAGGCGCGATATTTGCGCCGGAAATGAGGGAAACAAATGCGGGCACTGATTCAGCGTGTGTCGCACGCATCGGTTACAATCGACGGTGCGGTGCATGGGCAGATTGGGCAGGGCTTTCTTGTCCTGCTCGGCATAACGGACGGCGACACGGTGGAGGACGCGGTTTATCTGGCGGATAAAACGGTAAAACTCCGCGTGTTCACCGACGAAAACGACAAGATGAACCGGTCGCTGTCCGACGTCGGCGGCGGGATTCTGGTGGTGTCGCAGTTTACGCTGTATGGCGACTGCAAAAAAGGCAATCGTCCAAGCTTTACCGCAGCGGCGCGGCCGGAAACGGCGATTCCGCTGTATGAAGCGTTTATCGCGCGCTGCTGTGAGAGCGGCCTGCCGGTGGAAACCGGCGAGTTTGGCGCGGATATGAAGGTTGACCTGCTCAACGACGGGCCGGTTACATTGTGGATGGACACCGCACAGATGCGGTGACGGAAAGGAGAATTTCACTTATGAAAATTATGCAGCTCTGTGTTGGTCCGGTAGCGACCAACTGCTATATTGTTTATGATGAAAACAGCCGCGAGGCGGCAGTTATTGACCCGGGTGACAACGCCCCTTCGATTCTGCACGCGATTGCGGAGGAAAAACTGACGGTCAAGTATGTGTTGCTGACGCACGCGCATTTCGACCATATCCTCGCTGCACATGAGGTGCTGGAAAAGACGGGGGCAAAATATGTTGTGCCGGAGGGCGACCTGTGGCTGCTCAAGCATGAGAATATGCGCCCGTTCCGCGCATTGGCGCGCGGCTATATCGAGGACACGCCGGATATTGTGGCGACCGAAGGCACGCAGGTCACCTTTGGCGGTTTGACCGCGACCTATATGAATACGCCGGGACACACGCCCGGCTCGTCGGTCATCCAGATTGAGGACTGCCTGTTCACGGGTGACACGCTGTTCCGCCATGAGTGCGGCCGCTGCGACCTCGAGGGCGGTGATTTCAGTCAGATGCTGCACTCACTCAAACGTCTGCACGACCTAGAGGGCGACTATAAGGTGTTGCCCGGACATGAGGGGCTTTCGACCTTGTCCGAGGAGCGCGTGGCCAACTCCTATATGCTGCAGGCGGTCGGTAAGTGATGGTTTATACCATGGAAGGGCATGCGCTCAAGCATGCGGTGGAGGAAATGCTGTTTCATCTGCTGCCAACCATTACACTGACGCATGTGGATACCATCCGTGAGGGCGAGGACGACTGGTGCCGCAGCATTCTGACCGAAGCGGATGGGCAGGCGCAGGCTAAGGCGATTATCCGTCTGGGCGGCACGGTACGCGAAAGAGAGAGCCGCGCATCAGTCGAGGGGCTGCAGCCGCTTGACTACAAGCGCACCATCACTGAACTGGTGAAAACGACCGTGTACGACGCAGTCGTGCCCGCGCTGCCCGAGCCTCCGGTCTGGGGCAGTCTGACCGGTGTGCGTCCGGCCAAGCTCGCGCGCGGCCTGATCGAGCGCGGTATGAGCCGCGGCGAAGCGGCGGCATATCTGCGGGAGCATTTTCATGTTTCGCCAGACCGCACTGCGCTGACCATCCGCGCGGCGGCAACCGCGATGGAGCTGGATCGCGCCATCGGGCCGGACGATATTTCGCTTTATGTCGGCATTCCGTTCTGCCCGTCGCGGTGTTATTACTGCTCGTTTGTGTCCTCCACGACCGCGCAATCCGGTCAGCTGATTGAGCCGTATCTGGATACGCTGTGCCGCGAGGTGGAGGAAACCGCCGCGCTGGTGCGCGAGGCAGGCAAACGGGTGCAGAGCGTATATATCGGCGGCGGCACGCCGACCACGCTGGATGAAGCACAGCTGGCGCGTCTGCTCACGGCACTGGAAAAAAACTTTGATTTTTCGCATCTGCGTGAATATACTGTGGAAGCAGGCCGTCCGGATACCATCACGCCGGAAAAGTTTGCGGCGCTGCGGGCCGCAGGCGTCGGGCGCGTGAGCATCAACCCGCAGTCGATGGACGATGCAGTGCTGGCGGCTATTGGGCGGCGGCACAGCGCGCAGGATGTGCTGCGCGCCTATGACGAGGCACGTCAGGCGGGCTTTGAGGCAATCAACATGGATGTGATTGCAGGGCTGACCGGCGATACTGCGGGCAGCTTTGCACATACGATGGATACGCTTATCGGTCTTGCACCCGAAAATATTACGGTGCATACGCTGGCCATCAAGCGCGGGGCCGATCTTACCGATAAGGCTGCGGCCGCCGCGCAGCGCGATACGGTTTCGCGCATGCTGGACGGCGCCTCGCACGCGCTGCAAACGGCGGGTTTCGGGCCATACTATCTGTACCGGCAGAAATTTACCGCCGGCGGCTTTGAGAACGTCGGCTGGTGCAAACCGGATACCGAATGTTTTTACAATGTGACTATGATGGAGGAATTGCAGACCATTCTGTCGCTGGGCGCGGGCGGCGTGTCCAAGCGCGTCGAGCGTGCAACCGGCTGGATCGAGCGGACGAATAACCCCAAGTATCCGCTTGAGTACATCCGCGCAGCCGACCGGTTGGCAGATGGCAAACGCAAACTACTATTTCCCAAGCAATAAGGAGGGAACGGGTTATGGCGGAATTTACGCTCAAATTTATCAATCACCGGGCACGGTATGAGGCAGCGGATTTTATTCACGAGTGTGAGCAACACTACCATGCGCAGGTGCTTGCTGTGGCGGAGGAGATTGCGCGCAACAGTACAAACAAGCCAATCGTATTGATTAATGGACCGTCCTCGTCGGGCAAGACTACGACCAATGACCGCATTGCCCGCGCGCTGGAGGCGCACGGCATTCATGCGGAGATGATTTCAATGGACGATTATTACCGCACGGTCGGTACCTACGAAATTCCGCCTGACCCGGAAAACGGAGTGCCCGATCTGGAAAGTCCGGAGTGCATGAATCTGCCGCTTTTGAGCCAGCACCTGGCACAGCTGGCGGAAGGACAGGAAATCAGCCTGCCGCGGTTTGAGTTTGAAACGCGCACCTCGATTCCGGATGCGCGCACGCTGCGGCTCGACCCGGATGAGGTGGTGCTTATCGAGGGAATTCACTCCTTCAATCCCGTCATCATGGGCGATCTGGCGCATGCGGCGACCGGCGTGTATTTGTCGGTGGCTAGCGCAGTTGTGCCCGAGGAGGGGCCGCGGCTGGAGCCGTATATGCTGCGCTTTTTGCGCCGCGCCATGCGGGACAGCCTGTTCCGCAATTCTCCGGTTGAGGAAACCCTGCATCAGTGGAATTCGGTGCGCCGCGGCGAGCGGCTGTATATTGCGCCGTATCGTGGGCAGGCTAACCTGACGGTGGATACGTTTTTGCCGTATGAGTTCTGCATCCTGATGCAGCATTTGACGCCGCGGCTGCAGCAATATGCGCAGGAGCTGGCCGGGGCGGATCTCGCGCCGATCGGTGCGGTGCTGGGACAGGTAGCGCCGATTGATTATATGGATTTCATTCCGGAGGACTCGGTGCTGCACGAGTTTATCGGCTGAAACGGGCGTAAAACCTTGCTTTTTGACAGGGTGTGAAGTATAATAAACCAAATATGGCGGTCTTTGGCCGCACAGAAGGAGCGATGGACGATGGATGCAAAGGTACAATCGTTTCTGGACAAAATCAGGGTGATGGCGGAAAAAACCGGTAAGGTCGCCGGCCGCGCGGCGGACGCAGCGGGCAAAAAGGCGACGGAGCTTGCCAGTGCGACCCGTATCAATTTGCAGATTTTTGACCTCAATACCGAGTGTGAGGTGCTCTATAAGGAAATCGGCCGTATGGTTTACGAGCTGCACCGCGGCAGCGAGGTTTCTAATGACGAAATGGAAGAGAAAATTGCCGCGGTAGACGCAAAGCAGGAAAAACTCGCGGCTTTGCGTGAGGAGCTGGCGGGCATGCGTACGATCGTGGTCTGCCCGCACTGCGGCAAAACATGCAGCCGGGAAGATGCGTACTGCTCCGGCTGCGGCGGCGCGCTGTGAACACATATTTCAGAGCGCCCTGCCATACGGTACTATAAGAAATAACAAAGGGCGTGTAACGTTTGCAGCGAAAAAAACAGAATTTTATTCAAGGTGCGGTCATTTTAATGGTTGCGAGCCTGATTGTAAAGGTGATCGGCGCGTTTTTCCAGATTCCGCTGCAGAACATGATTGGCGGAGAGGAATCTCCTGCATTCGGATTGTTCAGCGCGGCGTACCGTATCTATACGGCTATGCTCATTATTTCGACAGTCGGCCTGCCTGCCGCACTGTCCAAAATGGTCGCAGAGGCGACAGCCTGCGGGCGTGAGCGCGAGGTGCGCCGGATTGTGCGCGTGGCGGCGGGTATTTTTGTGCCGGTCGGCGTGCTGGCGACGGTAGTGCTGTTTTTTGGCGCAGGTACGTTTGCAAGCTGGATTAAAAATCCGGACGCGCAGCTGGCGGTCATGGCAATCGCGCCGAGCGTTGCGATGGTCTCGATTTTGTCGGTGTTCCGCGGGTATTATCAGGGACGCGCCAACATGGTGCCTACCGCGGTTTCACAGGTGATTGAGGCAATGGGCAAGCTGTTTGCCGGTCTGGGGCTTGCGTACTATGCCAAGCAGCATGGTATGGAGGACGCGGTGGTTGCAGCGCTGACCGTGCTGGGCGTCACGCTGGGCGAGGTCGTGGCGGCGGGCTATATGCTTGTGCAGGCAGGCATCAGCCGCCGGCGCAGCGAACCGGTGCATCTGCTGAGCGATGCAATCCGTCCGACGCGGGAGCTGGCCAAAACGCTGCTTTCGCTTTCCATTCCGATTACCATCAGCTCGGCGGTTATGAGCCTGACCGACCTTATCGACGTGGCGCTGATTACCGCACGGCTGCAAAGCCCGGCGGTCGGCATGACGGCCGAGGCGGCAACGACCGCCTATGGCATCTATACCGGTACGGTCAATTTCTTTAACCTGCCGCAGACACTCATCACGGCGCTGGCGGTCAGCGTGCTGCCGACGATTGCAAGCGCGCGGGCGTCGCAGAATTTTACCAAGGTGTCCAAAACCATGGGAACGACGCTGCGTTTGACTATGATTATCACGCTGCCGGCGGGGGCGGGTTTTCTGTTGCTGTCCGGCCCGATTCTGCGTATGTTCTACTCTGTAGGCGTGTCTGAACAGGGCGGCCCACTCATGGCCATGCTGGGCTTTGCCGTGCCGGCGGTGGCGCTGGTTGCGGTGACGAATGCCACTTTGCAGGCGTTTGGACGCATTGATTTGCCGCTCATTTCCATGTTTTTGGGTGCGGTGGTCAAGATGCTGGGCGACTATTACCTCATCGGTAATCCGGAGTTTGGTATTTTGGGCGCGCCTATCAGTACAGCGGTGTGCTACTGGCTGATCGCGCTGCTCAATCTGATTCACATTGGGCGGCTGTCGCATGCGCTGCCGCCGCTGGGAAAAACGGCAGGGCGGCCGCTTGCGGCAACCGTTGGTATGGGTGCGGCAACCTATATTTGCCATACTGTACTGCTGCGGGTATTGGATACCGCGCCCGGCACGCTTTTGGATAAGCTGGCCACACTCATCGCAATCGCAGTGGCGGCAGTGGTGTATGTTGCTTTGCTGCTAATGCTGCGTGCCATTGAGCGAGAGGATGTGCTGATGCTGCCAAAGGGCGAAAAAATTGCGAATTTATTACATTTGAAGTGAGCGGGAAGTGCGAAAAATGGTTGATTTTCAGCAAAAAGATAAGTATGATTTTGAGGATTTGTTGCGGATTATGGAAATTCTGCGCGCGCCGGACGGCTGCATGTGGGACCGGGAGCAGGACCATCAGTCCATCCGCCGCAATTTTATCGAGGAGACATATGAGGTCTGCGAGGCGATTGACGAGCAGGATGCCGAGCATCTGAAGGAAGAGCTGGGTGATGTGCTGCTGCAGGTCGTGTTTCATACGCAGATGGAGAAGGAGAAGGGTGTATTCGATATCGGAGACGTCGCGGACGGAGTGTGCAAAAAGCTGATTTTCCGGCATCCGCATATCTTCGGATCGGTGGAGGTCGGCTCTTCCGAGGAAATTCTGCGCAACTGGGATGCGCTCAAGCGCGTGGAAAAGCATCAGGAGACCGATACTTCTGCGCTTGACAGCGTGGCGCGCAGTCTACCCGGCCTCATCCGTGCGGAAAAGCTGCAGAAGAAGGCTGCAAAGGTCGGCTTTGACTGGGAAAACGTGCAAGGCGCGTTTGACAAGGTCGGAGAGGAGACAACCGAGCTGCAGCAAGCGATGGACGGAAATGGCGACGTGGAGGAGGAACTGGGCGATCTGCTGTTTGCGGTGGTCAATGTGGCGCGGCATTTGAAGGTTGACCCGGAGCGCGCGCTGGAAAAAACCTGCGATAAATTTATCAGCCGCTTTGCCTCAATGGAGCGGCAGGCGCGCGCAGAGGACAAAACGCTGTCCGATTTGCCGCTGGAGGCATTGGATGCGCTTTGGAATAAAGCAAAAGAAACGGAATGACAAACGGAGGTACACGCATGAAGAAAAGTGAATTTGTCACGCTCGTTGCGGACAAAACCGGTCTGTCTAAAAAGGATACGGAAAAGACGATGGATGCAATTTTTGAAGCCATCGGCGACGCACTTGTGTCCGGCGATAAGGTGCAGATCGGCGGCTTTGGTTCGTTTGAGACCAAGCAGCGCGCTGCGCGCACGGGACACAATCCGCGCACGGGCGAGGAGATCGAAATCGCTGCCGCGACAACGCCGGTCTTTAAGCCCAGCAAGACTCTCAAGGATAAGGTGGATAAAAAATAACGTGAGACTGGATAAATACCTCAAGGTTTCCCGCCTGATCAAGCGCCGTACCGTGGCGAATGATGCGTGTGACGCAGCGCGTATCACGGTCAACGGCAAGCCTGCCAAGGCTTCGTATCAGGTCAAAACGGGTGATATTATCGAAATTGCGTTCGGCCAGCGCACCATGAAGGTGGAGGTGCTTGCCATCGCAGAGCATGCCCTTAAGGCGGACGCTGCCGCCCTGTATCGGGAGATATCCTGATTGGGTCTAAAACATCCCGCCCCTTCATAGGATGAAGGGAGCGGGATGTTTTTTTACAGGGAGGGAATGGCTGATGGCATCCGAAGATCGCAACAGGGAAATGCCGCATAATATCATTCTGGAAGGCCGGGAAAAGCTGTCGATTTCCGGTGTTCTGGACGTGCAGAGCTTTGATGAGGAGCAGGTGCTGCTGGAAACCGTGCGTGGGATGGTAGTGGTGCGCGGACAGGGGCTGCATGTCGAGCGGCTGCAGCTGGAGGCCGGCGAGTTGATTGTGGAAGGCGAGATCGGGCTAATCGAATATGATGACAGTGTTCAGCCGCGCAGCAGCTGGTTTAAGCGTCTGTTCGGCGGGTGAAGCGGCATGGAGGTGTTTTCCAATCAGGAGCAGCTGCGTCTGTTCCTGCAGAGCGTGCTGCTTGGCGCAGGCATTGCCGTGGTATATGATCTGCTGCGCGCGCCCCGACGGGTATTCGGGTTCGGCTGGGCTGCGACTGCGGTATGCGACGCATTTTTCTGGCTGGTGCTGCTGGCGGCGCTCTTTGAATTTAATCTGCTGTTTGCAATGGGACAGAACCGCTATTTTGTGCTGGCCGGTGCAGCCGGCGGCGCCATTTTGTACTTTCAGCTGCTCAGCGGTGTGGTGCTTGCCGTGTTGGAGGGTGTGCTGCATGGGATTGTTCGGCTTGTCGGCTGTCTCTGCTGGCTGGGCAGAACCGTCCGGCAGCGTTGGCAGCAAAGTCTGCTGGTGAGCAGAATTCGATTTTTTGCAAAAAAGTTTGCAAAACCCTCTTCCATTTTTCGTGGGAAAGGTATAAAATAAAATTCGGATCAGTTTGACGCGGACAGACAGTACGAGGTGAGAAAACGGTGTCGAAGCGGAAAATGCCGGTTGTGGTAAAAATAGCGATGCTGGCGTTTTTGCTCTATGCAGTGGTCACAATCGTTCGGCTGCAGTCGCAGATCGCGGATAAGCAGGCAGAATTGGACTCCTTAAACCAGCAGGTGCGGGAATATCAGGAAGCCAACGAGCTGCTACGTCAGGAAATGCAAAGCGGCATTACTGAGGAGGATATCGGCGAGCTGGCCCGTTCGGAGCTGAGCTATGCGGAACCCGGGGAACGTGTTTTTGTGGACACCTCCAGCCGGTAAAAGGGAAAAGATTAACGGAGGCAAAAAAACTTATATGGATTTGGCAGTGGGAGCGATTGTAGAAGGCAAGGTAACGGGCATTACCAAATTCGGCGCGTTCGTTGCGTTGCCGGAGGGCAAGTCGGGCATGGTGCATATCTCTGAGGTTGCGTCCAGCTTTGTCAACGACATCAAGGATTTTCTGCAGGAAGGGCAGACGGTCAAGGTCAAGATCATCAATATCGATCAGGCCGGACGTATCAATCTTTCAATTAAGAAAGCGCAGCCACAGGAGCAGCGCCCGGAGCGGTCAGGCGGTTTTGCGGCCCGTCAGCCGCGTTTTCAGCAGCGTTCCGCTGCACCGCGGGGACGTGCGGCACAGCAGCCGAAGGACCCTGCGACGATGAGCTTCGAGGATAAATTAAAGGCGTTTATGTCGGACAGCGAAAGCCGTCAGGCAGATGTCCGTCATGCGACCGACCGTAAAAACGGTTCGCGCAGACGCAGATAAACAGAAAAACCGAGGGTGACCTCGGTTTTGTTTTTATTCCACTGTATCCGACAGATTTTGCACAATACCATAAAAAATGCGCCCTTCCTCGCGGAAGAGCGCCAAAAGTAGGATTGTGGGGATAAAGATATGAACGGTGCATGGCAGCTTTTCAACTGCCATGGTTAATATACCATATTTTCCCATTTATGTCAATGCTTTTTTCAAAGAGGTTTTCATGAAACAACTGCTAATTAAAAATGTAATCGTTTGGACGATGGATGAGACGGACACGCGCTATTCCGGCTGGCTGCTGATAGAGGACGGAAAAATCGCCGCCACAGGCACACAAACGCCGCCGGATTGTGAGCAAGTGATCGATGGCGCGGGCGGTGTGCTCACGCCCGGTCTTATCGACATCCATTCCCACCTTGGCTTGTATGAGGACGGATTGGGCTTTGAGGGTGCGGACGGCAACGAGGACACCGATCCTGTCACGCCGCATCTGCGCGTCATCGACGGTATCAACCCGATGGATCGCGGCTTTCGTGAGGCGGTCGAGGCGGGCGTGACCGCCGTTGCGATCAGTCCGGGCAGCGCCAATCCTATTGGCGGGCAAATCGCCCTTCTCAAGACCGCAGGACGACGGGTGGACAACATGGTGCTCAAAGCGCCGCTTGCAATCAAATTTGCGCTGGGGGAAAACCCCAAATCGGTTTATCACGACAAGGATGAAAGTCCGGTCACCCGTATGGCGACCGCCGCGCTCATCCGTGAGCAGCTTTACAAAGCAAAGGAGTATCTGGCGCGGCGGGAACGCGCCGAGAGCGACCCGGAGGATGATGGGCCGGATTATGATATCAAGCTGGAAGCACTGCTGCCGCTGCTGTGGGGCAAGATTGAAGCGCATTTTCACGCGCACCGTGCGGATGATATTTTCACCGCGCTGCGTATCGCAAAGGAATTCGGCATTAAGCCGGTCATTGTGCACGGCACGGAGGCCCATCTGGTGGCAGATTTGCTGGCAGAAGAGGGTGTGCCGGTGGTGAGCGGACCGTATATGACCGACCGCTCCAAGCCGGAATTACGCAATCTGACCGACGCAGCGCCGGGCATGCTGGCCGGTGCGGGGATTCCGACCGCGATTACGGTCGACCATCCGGAGATTCCGCTGCGGCTTCTGCCAATGGCACTGATGCTTGCGGTGCGCGCAGGCATGGACAAAGCCGATGCGCTGCGTGCGGTCACTTCGGTGCCGGCGCAGATTGCAGGTATGGCTCATCGTATCGGCGGATTGCAGGTTGGTATGGACGCGGACTGCGTGCTGTGGAGCGGTGACCCGCTGGATTTTGCAACTCAGGTGCAGGCTGTTTGGATAAACGGCGCACTGGAATACAGGAGGACAACATGAGAACGATTGACGTTTCGGAAGTGACCAAGCTGGTGCGGCAGCTGTGCATCGACGCGAATTATTACCTGCCCGCCGACCTGCGGCAGGCGTTTGTGGACGGTCAGAAGGCTGAGCAGTCGCCGCTGGGCAAGGAGATTTTCGGTGAGATGATTGCAAACTGCGATTTGGCGCGCGCAAACGATGTGCCGGTCTGTCAGGATACCGGCATGGCAATTGTGTTTGCTGAGGTCGGACAGGATGTGCACCTGACGGGCGGTGTATTTGAGGACGCGGTGACCGAGGGCGTGCGCCGCGGCTACATTGACGGGTATCTGCGCCTGTCCGTCGTGGGGGACCCGCTGCGCCGCGAGAACACGAACGACAACACGCCTTGCGTGCTGTACACCTCGATTGTGCCGGGTGACAAGGTGCGCATCACGGTTGCGCCCAAGGGCTTCGGATCGGAAAATATGACCGCAATGAAGATGTTTACACCCGCTGCGACTAAGGAACAGATTGTGGATTTCATCGCAGACGCCTGCATCAACGCAGGCTCCAATCCCTGCCCGCCGATTGTCATTGGCGTGGGCCTGGGCGGTACGAGCGATAAGGCAGCGTTCCTTGCCAAGCGCGCACTGCTGCGACCGGTGGGTGAGCATAACGCCGATCCGCTGTATGCGGACATGGAGCAGGCGATTCTGGACAAGGTCAACGCTTCGGGCGTCGGGCCGCAGGGCCTTGGCGGCACGGTGACCGCGCTTTCCTGTGCGATTGAGCCGTTCGGCACGCATATCGCAGGCCTGCCGTGTGTGGTCAACATCTCCTGCCATGTCACGCGCCATGCGGAGGGCGAGATTTGAGGAACGGTTAGGGAAACTGCTGAACAATTTGTGAACTTGCGCAAAATAGATTGGACATTTTGCCCGAAGGCGTGGTATACTGAATATAGCAAAACCCCATATGGCGGCCGCAGCCATCGGCGGACGGCAACGCCAAAGTATCTTGGGCATTCCGCCCGATAGGAGATGATGTTATGAAGTTTACCATCGTCGAGAGAAAAATGAAAATTGACGACGATCTGCGGCAATACGCGCTGCGCAAGGTTGAAAAGCTGGATCGGTATTTCCATCAGGATTCCGATACCACACTGACCTTCAGCGAACTGCGCGGCAAGCAAACTGTGGAAATTACAGTGCGCCAGGCCGGGTTGGTTGTGCGCGCAGAGGAAACCACGACCGATATGTTTGCATCCGTGGATGGAGCAATCAGCAGCATCGAGCGCCAGATCCGCAAGCACAAGACCCGTTTGGAAAAGCGGCTGCGTGAGGGCGCATTTGATAAGCTGGCCGAGCAGCAGGCGGCACTGTCGGAGGAGGACTTCGATATCGTGCGCCGTAAGAAGTTTGACGTTAAGCCAATGAGCGTGGAAGAGGCGATTTTGCAGATGAATCTGCTGGATCATCAATTCTACTTCTTCCGCAATGCGGATGACGACAACATCCATGCAGTCGTTTACAAGCGTGCGGCAGGCGGCTACGGCCTGATTGAAGGTGAGGAGTAAAGAAAGGTTGTCAGGTTATATCCGGACAGGCCTTTCAAGACAACAAAACAAAGGCCGGCGGCATTTCTGCCGCCGGCCTTTTCTGAGGAAAGGAAGCTATGAATCTTTGTGATATTGATGTAATCCGTGCGGTTCTTGCAAAGCATGGATTCCACTTTTCCAAATCGCTCGGCCAGAATTTTCTGACCGATATTTCTGTGCCGCAGCGCATTGCAGCTCAGAGCGGCGCGGCGCAAGCCGGGAATGTGGTCGAGGTTGGTCCGGGCATGGGCTGCCTGACGGCGGAATTGTGCCGTGTGGCGGGGCGGGTTGTCGCGGTTGAGCTGGACCGCGCGCTGCTGCCTGTGTTGGATGAAACGCTGGCAGAGTTTGATAATTTCGAGGTCGTACAGGGTGATGTGCTTGCGCTCGACCTTGCTGCGCTGTGCGCGGAAAAGTTTGGGGATGCACGTGCGGTCGCGTGCGCCAATCTGCCGTATTATATCACCACGCCCGCGATTACGGCGCTGCTCGAAAGCGGCGCATTTGAAAAAATCACGGTTATGGTGCAGAAGGAGGTTGCGCAGCGTATCTGCGCCGCGCCTGGAACGGCGGCATACTCGGCTTTTTCCATCTATGTACAGTATCATGCCGCAGCGGAGATTCTGTTCGATGTGCCGGCAGAGTGCTTCGTGCCGCGGCCCAAGGTGGACTCTGCGGTCTTGCAGCTGACCCCGCTTGAGCAGCCCGCGGTCGAGACGCGGGATGAAAAGCTGTTCTTTGCGCTGGTGCGCGCCGCATTCAATATGCGCCGCAAGACACTGGTTAACGCGCTTGGTCCGGTGCTCGGCGGTGCGCTGGGCAAGGACGGTATTACAGTGCTCATCGAATCGGTCGGGCTGGATACGCGCGTGCGCGGGGAACGGCTGAGCCTTGCGGACTTTGCACGGCTGACGGACGCCGCAGCAGAACGTCTTAAAGCGCAGTAAGACATGCAATGACATACGCAGAAAAAGGGATCTGACACATCGGTCAGATCCCCAGAATCAGCAGCACACCAATGAGGATGAGCTGCTCCCAGTCTACCTCGCCGCCGTCGTCGGAAAGCAGGAACCATACGATGACCAGCGCGATGATGGTATCTGCATCCAGCCGGATGTTTTGCAGACGGCCGGACAGCCCGCGGGACAGTTCTGCCAGCACGGAATCGGTTTGCCCGTTTTGCGGAGGGTGATGCGATACGGTTTCGTTATGTAGCGGCGCGCTGGGCGCGGCTTCGGTCAGATAGCGGTTGTACAAAGACGGTTGCCCTCCTTTCGCATCAAAGTGCGCGCGTGCCGTCATCGGATGGCGAAGCGCCGTCTGCGCGGCTTAGCTGACCGAATTGGCCGAGCGCTGCGCGCGCCATACGCGCCATGCTGACCAAACGCATGGCATGGTCGAACTGGCCAGCGACTTCATCGGTGACGAAGGGTTTGAGCGCGCCCAACAGGGCGCGCTTTTCTTGTCTGACCGCGCTCTGTCCGCTCTGCACAATCGCGCCGAATACGGGCAGCGCCCGCTCCATCCACTCGGCGGTCGGGTCGTACTCGTTGGCAGAGGACGGCGCGGATTGCTCCGCACCGCCCAGCATGCCGGAGACGGTTTTCATCGCGTTTTGCAGTGCTTCCGGGTCGCTCAGCAAGGAGGACAGCATATCGTTATCCATAGCGGAGCCTCCTTATTTGCCGAAGATTTTCTTGAGCTGTGCGGCAAGGCTGGCACCTTCCTGGGTTTGCATCAGCTGCCGCGCCAGACGGGCGGCCTCTCCCATATCGCCGCGCTGCGCGGCCTGCGCGGCGCGCTCCAGATCGGCGGCATGCCGGTCGGAAATAATTCGGGCGGCTTTCTGGCCGTCCGGTGTGCGCAGAGCGGCCTGCAGCTGCGCGAGCGCATCGGTTTTTCCAGCCTGCTCCGCGATGCGGCGGAGAATTTCCTCTTGATTGGGCATTGTTCCCATCCCTTTCCATGCATCGTTTATTGCCAGTATATGCGGCGAAATGGAAAAATGTGAGGGAGAGGGTTTACAAGTGTGCCATCCCGTTGTAAAATACTGCTGTGTCGCCGGAAGGGAGGCAGAGCCTTGAAGATACTGATTTTTACGGATTCGCATAGCTACAATGTGAGCATGGCCTGCGCGGTCGAACGGGAGGCGCCGGATATGGTACTGCATCTGGGCGACCATACGGATGATGCGCGCGAGTTGCAAAGTGTGTTTCCACGACTGACGGTGTGCGCAGTACGTGGCAACAATGATTATTTTGACCGGGAAGTGCCCGAGCATGCTGTGGTAACACCCGATGGCGTGCGCATTTTTCTGACGCATGGGCATCAGGAGCAGGTTTATGTGCGCGAGGGAAAGCTGGTGGCGCAACTGGCGCGTGAGGAAGGCTGCGGCCTTGCCTTTTTCGGGCATACGCATCGCATGTATCTGAAGCGCGTCAACGGCGTGCTGGTCTGCAATCCGGGCAGCATCAGCCTGCCGCGCGGCGGTCCGGCAAGTTATGGCCGGCTGACAGTGGAAAACGGACAGCCGAGGCTGCTTGAACTCGTCAACGAGGACGGAAAGCTGCTGGGGCTGGAGAAATTCGGACAATAAGGAAGCTAAGGGGAAAAGAAATGCTTTTGGCAATTGACGTAGGCAACACCAACATGGTGTTTGGATTATATGAGGGGGAAAAGCTGCGCGGAACATTCCGCATTTCGACCAATGCCGAGCGCACCTCGGACGAGCTGGGCATGCAGATTTCGCAGTATTATCATTTTCATGGCATTGACCGCAATGAAACGAGCGCGGTTATTATTGCGTCGGTTGTGCCGCCCGTGATGTATACGCTGATTAACGCAATTCGCAAGTATCTGCGGGTGCGGCCGGTTATCGCCGGGCGGGATGTGGATATCGGCATTGAAAACCGCTATGCCAACCCGCGCGAAGTTGGTGCGGACCGATTGGTTAACGCGGTGTCTGCGGTGAGGAAATACGGCAAGCCGCTGGTCATTGTTGACATCGGTACGGCCACGACGTTTGACGCAATCGATGAAAAAGGCGCGTATCAGGGCGGTGCGATCTTCCCGGGCATTAAGGTTGCGATGGAGGCGTTGTTTCTCAAGGCGTCCAAGCTGCCGCGCGTGGATATCGAGCGGCCGGAGCGCGCCATCGGTAAAACTACGGTACAGTCTATGCAGTCGGGTGCGGTGCGCGGCTATGTCGGGGCGCTGGCCGGCATCATCACGGACATCCGCGCGGAACTGGGCGGCAACGCGCGCGTTATTGCCACAGGTGGTATGGGGCGCATGATGGCGCAGTACTGCGACCTGATTGATGAGGTTGATCCCAACCTGACGCTGGAAGGGCTGCGGTTGATTTATGAAAACAACCGGACGGTGTTTGAGGGGCGCGGTCTGAACAGCGAAACCTGTCTGCTCGAAGCGACCGAGGAAAACGGATGGGATGCCAAATAACCAAATGGGACAAAAAAACGACGCAGGCAATCTGCGTCGTTTTTGCGTTTGAAATGCACTATTTTGTGATAGGATACGAAGGACAGACCGCGCCGAGCGGGCAGTTTTCGCATTTGGGATTGCGTGCGGTGCAGTGCTCGCGGCCAAACAGCACCAGACGGTGACAGAAGTCCGAAGACTCGGCCGGATCAATCAGTTTGCGCAGTGCGTTTTCCACCTTGACAGGGTCCTTCTCATTTTTGACAAAGCCCAGCCGGTTGGACAGGCGGATACAGTGGGTGTCGGTCACGATGGCCGGCTTGCCAAAAATATCTCCGAGAATCAGGTTGGCCGTCTTACGGCCGACGCCGGGGAGCTTGAGCAAATCCTCCATGTTGTCCGGCACCTTGCCGCCGTATTCGCTCAGCAGCATGATGGCGCAGGCCTTGAGGTCACGCGCCTTGGTGCGGAACAGGCCGCAGGTCTTGATGGCCTCTGCAATCTCCTTTTCCGGAGCTTCCGCATAGCTTTCCAGCGTGGGAAACTGTTTGAACAGTGTTTCGGTTACAATATTGACGCGCGCGTCCGTACACTGGGCGGACAGCCGGGTGGCGAACAGCAGCTCATAATCATGGGTATAATGCAGCGCACACACAGCCTCGGGATAGACCTCACGCAAAAGCTCGGTCACCGCGCGGGCGCGTTCTTTTTTGGTCATGGGAATCCTCTCCTGACGGCGTATATGATACTATCATAACATATCTGGAGGAGAATGCAAGAGATGTTGTTCGATTTAACATTTTCAACATAATGCGCGGAGAAGCGGGAGTAAAATCTATCTGTTTGCCAATAGCATCAAAGGTTAAAATGTGGTTTAATTAAATAGCAGAATGAAATCACACGTTTTGGAGGTTGAAAAATGGTACGCGAAGCAATGGAATTTGTAAAGGCGTATGATCCCGAGTTGGGGCGTATGATACAGGCAGAGTATGACCGTCAGGCTCGTAACATCGAGCTAATCGCATCTGAAAATATCGTCAGCGAAGCGGTTATGGCGGCAATGGGCTCGGTGCTCACCAACAAATATGCGGAAGGCTATCCGGGCAAGCGCTATTACGGCGGTTGTGAGTGTGTGGATGAGGTCGAAAATCTGGCCATCAAACGTGTGTGTGAAGTATTTGGCGCGAAGTACGCCAATGTGCAGCCTCATTCAGGTGCGCAGGCCAACATGGCGGTGTATCAGGCGCTGTGCCAGCCGGGTGACACCGTGCTGGGCATGAGTCTGGACAACGGCGGCCACCTGACGCATGGCTCGCCGGTCAACCAGTCCGGTCTGCTGTATCATATCGTATCTTACGGTGTGGATGATAACGGTTATATCGATTATGATGCGGTACGCGATTTGGCCAAGAAGGAAAAGCCTAAGATGATTATTGCAGGTGCGTCTGCGTATCCGCGTGCAATTGACTTTGCCAAGTTTGCAGAGATCGCACATGAGGTTGGCGCATACCTGTTTGTGGATATGGCGCATATCGCCGGTCTGGTTGCGGCCGGCCTGCACATGAGCCCGCTGCCCTATGCGGACGTAGTGACTACCACCACGCACAAGACGCTGCGCGGTCCGCGCGGCGGTGTCATCCTGTCCAACAACGAAGAGCTGGGCAAGAAGTTCAACAAGGCCATCTTCCCGGGCACGCAGGGCGGCCCGCTCGAGCATGTGATCGCGGCCAAGGCAGTTTGCTTCGGCGAGGCGCTCAAGCCCGAGTTTAAGGCATACCAGCAGCAGGTTGTTACCAATGCGCGCGTGCTGGCAAAGGCATTGCTTAATCAGGGCTTCGATTTGGTGTCCGGCGGCACGGACAACCACCTGATGCTGATCGATCTGCGCAAAACCGGCATCACCGGTAAGGAGCTGCAGCGCCGTCTGGACGAGGTGTATATTACCGCAAACAAGAACGCTATCCCGAACGACCCGGAAAGCCCGTTTGTCACCTCCGGTCAGCGTGTCGGCACGCCTGCGGTTACTTCGCGCGGTTTCGGCGAGCCGGAAATGCTGCATATTGCGGAGTTTATCTGGCAGACAGCGACCGATTTCGACAATAAGGCGGAGGAAATCCGTCATAATGTGTGCGATATTTGCGCGAATTTCCCGATTTACCGCTGAGCCAAAGCCGCTCCCGCTTGGGGAGCGGCTTTTATCATTTTGTAGAGATGGAACAGGTGGAATGCCGCGTTTTATGTCGTTAAGTCAAGGGGTCTGTAAAAAATTAACAACCGCCTTGCGCTTTTGCAAAGATATGGTATACTAATAAAAGCGTTGCTGTAAGTTGATAAAGTGATTTTTGAAAATATGAATGAAGGGGAAATGAAATTATGTCGATGGAATTGAAACTGACAGGATTACAGGGCTTTGTGGGCGAGGAGGAGCTTGCCTGCATGGCGCCGCTGGTGAAGGCGGCACAGGATACCCTGCACAGCAAAAGCGGTGCGGGAAACGATTTTTTGGGTTGGGTAGACCTGCCCGAAGCATATGACAAGGAAGAGTTTGCCCGCATCAAGCAGGCGGCCAAGAAGATTCAGCAGAACTGTGATGTGCTGGTTGTCATCGGCATCGGCGGCTCGTATTTGGGCGCGCGTGCCGCAATTGAGTTTGTCAACGGCCAGATGTATAACGGCGTGCGTCCGGAAGGCATTCCGGAGGTCTATTTTGTCGGCAGCAATATCTCGTCCTCTTACCTGAATGATGTTGTCAAAATTATCGGTGAGCGCGATTTCTGCATCAACGTTATCTCCAAATCGGGTACGACGACCGAGCCGGCTATCGCGTTCCGCATCTTCAAAAAGCTCATCGAGGAGAAGTACGGCAAGGAAGGCGCAAAGGAGCGTATCTTTGCAACCACCGACAAGGCGCGCGGCGCTCTCAAGAAGCTCGCGGACGATGAGGGCTACGAGACCTTTGTCGTACCGGATGACGTCGGCGGCCGTTTCTCCGTGCTGACGGCGGTTGGTCTGCTGCCGATGGCGGCGGCCGGTGTGGACATCGATGCGGCAATGGCCGGTGCGGCCGAGGCGCGCAAGGCGTTTGCGGAAGGCACGGACCATGACTGCGCGAAGTATGCTGCGCTGCGCAACATCCTGCACCAGAAGGGTAAGGCGATGGAGATTCTCGTCAACTACGAGCCGTCGCTCGTCATGCTCGGCGAGTGGTTCAAGCAGCTGTTCGACGAGTCCGAGGGTAAGGACCACAAGGGCCTGTTTGCGACCTCGGCCAACTTCTCGACCGACCTGCACTCGATTGGTCAGTTCATTCAGGACGGTACCCGCAACATGTTTGAGACCGTGGTATGGGTTAAGGAGCCGCGCTCGGAGAGCTATATCGAGGAAACTGCCGAGGATATCGATGGCCTGAATTATCTGGCGGGCAAGAGCGTGCAGTTTGTCAACTCCAAGGCGTATCAGGGCACGCTGATGGCGCATATGGACGGCGGCACGCCCAACATCATCGTGGAAATTGACAAGGCTGACGCATGGCACTTCGGTTATCTGGTTTACTTCTTTGAGAAGGCCTGCGGCATCTCGGGCTATCTGCTCGGTGTTAACCCGTTTAACCAGCCGGGTGTAGAGGCGTATAAGAAGAACATGTTTGCACTGCTGGGCAAGCCGGGCTTCGAGGAGCGCCGCCGCGAGCTGGAAGCGCGTCTGTAAGCAAGCAAAACATTCAGGTTTGCTCAAATGACACAAACAAAGGACGGCGCGGCTGCTGCACGCAGACCGCATGTGCCGTCATGGGATGTACTGCGCACCGCCGCATTTGCGGCGGTCGCGGTGCAGCATATATTGGGGGCGTATGCGCGCCGCTATGATATTAGCTCGAGCGAAAAGGTGGTCGTTGCCGCTTCGTTTGAGTTGCTTCGCTTCGCCGTACCGCTGTTTGTGATGCTGTTTGGTGCGGCACTGTTTTATGTATATCAGGAATCTCCGCGCTATGTGCCGTATCTGGCAAAGCGCGTGCGGCAGCTGGTGCTGCCTTATGCGATATGGACAGCGGTGTATCTATGGTACGCAGAAAAGCCGGTGACACTGCGCAGCGTGGCACGGGGCATGGTTTATGGCGATGCAAGCTATCACCTCTGGTATGTGATGATGATTTTACAGTTCGTCGTATTGGTGCCGTTGTTTTTCGCCGCACGGAACGGATTGCGGCGATGCTGCACGACCCGGCGGCGAATGGTTGTGGCATGCGCGGTGCTGCTGGGTGCGTGGTTGCTGCTGCTTGCTTTCCGTCCAAGCGATGGTTGGGCGCATCAGATGCTCGTCACTTGGCGCACACGCGGCTTTTTGCTGTGGACGGGTTATTTTGCACTGGGCGCACTGTGCGGTTCCTTTCCCGATGCTTTCGCCGCATGGGTGCGTCGTCTGGTCGTGCCGGCAGGACTGATATGTGCCGGCGCGCTGGGTTATGCGATGTGGCTGAGCGTGCGCGCGGTATATCAGAAGGGCGAGGTCAATTTTAACTGTGTCAGCTATTTTTCGCCCGGTTATGCGGTGCTGACCCTGGTGACCATCCTGTTTCTATACGGAGTGGCGGAGTGGCTGGCACGCTGGCGTATGGTACAGCGGGTATGTGGGTTTGTGGGACGGCATTCCTATGAA
Organism: Agathobaculum sp. Marseille-P7918; assembly: GCF_964248325.1. Lineage (NCBI taxonomy): Bacteria > Bacillati > Bacillota > Clostridia > Eubacteriales > Butyricicoccaceae > Agathobaculum > Agathobaculum sp. Marseille-P7918. The sequence continues at coordinate 272,641 of NZ_CAXTXI010000004.1, forward strand.
GCCTATCTGGCGCACGTGCTGGTACTCACCCGTTGCTCGCGCTTTTTGCTGGAGCACTGGCCGGAAATGAATCGCTATGTGTTTTATGCAGTGCTGACTGTGTGTACGATTTTGGGCGCTGTGATCATCGCGTGGGCGGTAGACAGTCTGGTGGCGATGGCACGCCGTGGGATTCGGCGGATGCGCAGCCCGGCAAAAACATAATTCCAAGAGAAAAGCGGTCGCTTTATGCGGCCGCTTTTGTTGTATCGGCTTTTCCCGGATGCAAAAGTATGATATACTGCTGGTACAATGGATGAGATGCCGTTAGAGGAGAGAGGATTGCAGTTATGACGGAAAGAAAGACCGGAATGGAACGCTTTCAAACAGGCTTTCTGTATTTTTGGATGTATTCAGCGCTCGGCTGGTTATATGAGGTGTTCCTGGAGGTTGTGGTATACCGCTGGGGCTTTTCCAACCGCGGTTTTCTGTTTGGGCCGTATCTGCCGGTATACGGTATCGGGGCACTGCTGATTTTGGTCTGTCTGCGGCCATTGTCACACAAACCGCTGCGGGTTGGCAGGGTCAATGTCATGCCGGTTGTGGTGTTTGTTGCGGTGGTTGTGCTGACGACCGTGGTGGAGCTGATTGCCAGTTACTTGCTCGAGTGGACGACCGGCGGCTGGTTATGGGACTATACACGCTACAGCATCCAGTGGCAGGGGCGTATCTGTCTGTCGGCCAGCCTGCGCTTCGGCGTGGGCGGTATGATTATTCTGTACGGCTTGCAGCCGCTGCTGGAAAAGGGGATGGCACGGCTGGGTAAAAAATGGCGGCAGATTTTATTTGTGGTGCTGTTTGTACTGTTCGTAGTGGATTGCGTGAGCCGCGTGCTGCGCTGAAGAAGAGGAGAATGGAATTGAAAAAGATTTATCTTGCAGGCTTTGATGTATTCGCGCCGGACGCCAAGCAGCGCGGCGCGAAAATGAAGATGATGTGTGCAGAAAAGGGATTCGTCGGCCTGTACCCGTTTGACAACGAGGCGGATACCGCGCAGGAGATTTTTGCGGGCAACTGCGGGCTGATTGACAGTGCGGATATCGTCATCGCCAACCTTAATCCGTTCCGCGGAGCGGAGCCGGACAGCGGCACCTGCTTTGAAGTCGGCTATGCCATTGCCAAGGGCAAAACGGTGTACGGTTATGTATCGGATGCGCGCAGTCTGCGGGAAAAGCTGGGTGAGCGGGACGAAAACGACTTTTCGGTTGAGGATTTCGGCCTGCCGCTCAATCTGATGCTGTCTTGCAGCGTGCGCATAATTGAGGGCGATTTTGCAGCAGCGCTTGCGGTTTGCCGCGCCGAGCAGGCATAAAATAACAAAGAAACAGGCAAAATAAGTTCCGGTGATTTGTGATGAAAGGACAAACAGCGGGACTTTTTTTGTTGGGGGCGGGCGGCTATTCGCTCATCGAAATGCTTTGGCGCGGGCATACCCACTGGACGATGGCGCTGACCGGCGGCGCGGTGCTGGTCGGGCTGCATCGGCTGCGTGGCCATGTGCGCGAGGAGAAGCCGCTTGCGCGCTGTCTGTGTGGCGCGGCGTGCATCACGGCGGCAGAATATGTGGTTGGCTGTACGGTCAACCGCGTTTACCGCATGGATGTGTGGGACTATTCGCAGGAAAAAGGCAACATCCAAGGTCAAATCTGCCCCAAATACGCGGCGCTCTGGACCCTGCTGGCGGCGCCCGTTATGCTGCCCAAATAAATGCTTGCCAAGCGAGCGTCAGGGGCGTATAATATCGGTGACAATACGCCGGAATAGGAGATGCACTATGCTGATTGCAGTCAATGCAGGAAACAGTCACGTTTTGCTGGGTGGTTATGAGGAAGACGCGCAGGTCTTTGCCGCTTCCATCGCAACCGAGCCCAAGCAGACCGGGGATGACTATGCCTGCAAGCTGCGGCAGGTCTTTGACCTGTATGGTGTGCCGTCCGGACGCATTCACGGCGCAGTGCTCAGCTCGGTGGTGCCGGGCATGGTGTCCGTGCTGGAGGACGCATTACGCCTGCTGGGCGTGACCGATGTGATTGAGGTGTCCAGCGGGGTGAAAACCGGCTTAAACATCCGCTCGGAGCAGCCGCGGCAGGTTGGCTCGGACCGCGTGGCGGCCGCTGTGGCAGCGCGTGCCAAGGGCAAGCTGCCCTGTGTGGTGGTCTGTCTGGGTACGGCAACAACCTTCACGGTACTCGATGCGGCGGGCGCGCTGGTCGGTTCTGCCATTACTGCGGGCGTGCGGCTGAGCGTGGAAGCCCTGCGTGAGCAGGCGGCGCAGCTGCCTTCAGTGGCACTCGAAGCCAAAAACGAGAGCGTTCTGGCGCGCAACACGGTTGATGCGATGCGCGTGGGCGCGGTCTATGGTGCGGCTGCGATGGTGGATGGTATGGTCAATCGCTTCGCGGAAGCATTGGGGCAGACAACGCATGTGGTGGTCACAGGCGACAGTGCACCGCTGGTGCTGCCGTATCTGCATGCTCGATGTGAGTACGACAAAAATCTGTTGCTGGATGGTCTGCACCAGATTTGGAAGCGGAACCGTTCCTGAGGCGTATTGGTAAAATAAGCCCTGTACCCGACGATAAGGGCGGGACGGGAGCAGGAGGAAAACAGAATATGAATCAAAAAAAGACAGACGTAAGGCTGCTGGCGCAGATGGCATTGCTGGTGGCACTCGAACTGGTGCTGGCGTTCACGCCGCTGGGCTACATACCGCTCGGCTTTATGAATGCAACGACCATGCACATCCCGGTCATTCTGGGCGCGTGCCTGCTGGGTTCCAAGATGGGTGGTGTACTCGGCGGGGTGTTTGGTGTGACAAGCGTCATTCGCGCAACAATTACGCCAAATCTGACTTCGTTTGTGTTCACCCCGTTTTACAGCTTCAGCCCGGAGTTCTCCGGCAGCTGGACCAGCCTTATCGTGGCGATTGTGCCGCGCGTGCTGATCGGTGTGATAGCGGGTCTGGTGTTCCAGCTTATCATGCGCATCTCACATGACAAGCAGGCATTGGCGCTGCCGGTAGCGGGTTTCATCGGCTCAATGGTCAACACGATCGGCGTTATGGGCCTGATTTATCTGTTGTTCGGTGAACAGTATGCGGCGGCAGGCGGTCAGAGCTATGATCTGCTGCTCAAGGTCATTATGGGCGTGGTTGCTGTCAACGGCGTGCCCGAAGCGTTGATCGCTGCAGTGCTGACATTGGCAGTCGGCAAGGTGCTGATCGGCATTTTTGGCCGGCGCGGCGCAAAAAGCGCGCAGCAAGGAGCTGCTTGATAGAAAATAGAACAGAAAAATGAAAAAAGCTGCATTCTTTGCAGCTTTTTTTCACAGGAGGAACGGTATGCAGCAGATTGATTTTATGCAGGTTGGTGGATTTCGGGTCGGTCAGGCGCAGGATGAGCAGGCCGGCACAGGTGTGACCGTATTATTGTTTGATGAGTGCGCACCCACGGGGGTGGATATTCGCGGCGGCGGTCCGGCAAGCCGGGAAACACCGCTGCTGGCGCCGGTAGCGGATGCGGCGGGACTGCACGCGCTGGTGCTTTCGGGCGGGTCGGCCTTCGGGCTGGATGCCGCGGGCGGTGTGATGCGCTTTCTCGAGGAGCGCGGCATCGGCTTCGACACCGGCATCACGCCTGTGCCGCTGGTCGCGCAGTCGTGCATTTTTGACCTTGCCATTGGAGATAAGACCGTCCGTCCGGGAGGCGCGATGGCGTATCATGCATGTGAACAGGCTTCGCGCACCGAGATACAGCTGGGCTGCGTCGGCGGCGGCATGGGCGCAACGGTCGGTAAGTTCTGCGGCGCGCCCTATGCGATGAAGAGCGGCATCGGCGCATACGCTGTGCAGGCAGGCGCGATTCGCGTGGGTGCGATTGTAGTGGTTAACGCGCTGGGCGACATCTTTGATGTGGATACCGGCAAGCAGATTGCCGGTCTGCGCACGGAGGATGGGCGCGGCCTGCGCTCGACCGAGGAGCAGATGTATGCGGGTATCGAAACGGCACGCAATCCGTTTTCTGCCAATAAAAAAACCGCAACCAATACTACGATTGGTGCGATTGTAACCAATGCGGCTTTCAGCAAGGCAGAACTGACGCGCGTGGCCTCGATGGCGCACAACGGCTTTGCGCGCGCCATTCGCCCGGTGCACACCACGGCGGACGGAGACTCGATTTACGCATGTTCGGTCGGTCATGAGAAAGCCGACCTCAATGCGGTGGGTACGCTTGCATCCTATGTGATGGCCAAGGCAATCGGCTGCGGTGTGCGCGCCGCACGTGACGGTTTCGGTTTGCCTTGCGCCCGAACGCTCGGCACGGTTTGAGCAGATAATAAAAAACGGCGGTTTGCCCGATTTTGTTCGGACAGACCGCCGTTTTGTTTTGTTTAGAGCAGACCCAGCAGGTGCTGCATGCCGAGGCTGACGCCGGTGATGCCGACCCAGCAGCAGAAGCCCATCAGAATCGGCTTGCCGCCGGTGCGCACCAGCTTGATGATATTGGTGTGCAGACCAATGGCCACCATAGCCATGATAATGAAGAACTTGGAGAGCGATTTGAAGGGATTGAATACGGCCGCGTCCACGCCGTTCATCGTGGCAACCGTGGTGATGATGGAAGCGAGCACAAAGAACAGGATGAAGAAGGGGAAAATCTTTTTCAGCGAGAAGCTGCCGCGGCGCGTCTCGTTGCTGCGCTTGGCCTGCCGCACCTGCCAGAAGGCAAGTACAAGTGTGATGGGGATAATGGCCAGCGTACGGGTCAGCTTGACGATGGTCGCATAGGCAAGCACCGCGCCTTGTGTGCCGTGCAGCGTGTCCCAGGTAGAGGCGGCTGCGGTGACCGAGGAGGTATCGTTAATCGCCGTGCCGGCGAATAGACCGAAGCCGTCGTTGGTCAGGCCGATTGCGCTGCCGAACGAGGGGAAAAGCAGTGCGGCGAGCACATTGAACAGAAAGATAACCGAAATCGCCTGTGCGATTTCTTCATCGTCCGCGTCGATAACCGGTGCGGTGGCTGCGATGGCCGAACCGCCGCAGATGGACGAGCCGACACCGACCAGCGTGGAGATATTCGCCGGGATTTTCATAAACCGGTACAGGAGAAAGGCGATAATCAGCGAGGTGGCAATGGTGGAGCAGATGATAGGCAGCGACAACGCGCCGACCTTGGCAATTTCAGACAGATTCAGGCCGAAGCCGAGCAGGATGACGGCATATTGCAGAATTTTCTTGGAGGTGAACGTGATGCCATCGGCAAAGCTGGTTTGATTTTTCCAGAGCAGCGTGATAATCATACCGGCTATGATGGCGAATACCGGGCCGCCGATGACGGGGAACAGCTGACCCAAATACCAGCAGGGGAGTGCAATAATGAGGCAGAGCAACAGACCGGGGCCGTTTTGTTTGAAAAAGTGCATATCGTTTTCCTTCTTTTCTTTCTCTTTTTTCTTGATTATAATACAACTCTACGATAAAATAAAATGAAGAATTCTAATATTACCATAAATTGTACTTATAGGTGATTTTATGCTGGATACGAGATTGCACACCTTTCTGGTCCTGTGCGAAACCATGAATTATACTCGTGCGGCGGAGCGGCTGTGCATCACGCAGCCCGCTGTGACACATCATATTCATTTTTTGGAGGAGCATTACGGCAGCCGCTTGTTTTCCTATGAGGGTAAGACGCTGCGGTTGACCGAAGCCGGCTTGCGTTTGCGGGAGCTGGCGCGTTCGTTGGCGTATAACAGCAATAAAATAGAGGAATGTATGGCGAGTCCTGCTGCGGTGTCGCTGCGGGTGGGCGCAACCAAAACCATCGGGGAATATGTGATTGCTCCACAGGTGCGGCGTTTTTTACATACGCATCCTGACGCCCGCTTTTCTCTGCTGGTAGAAAACACGCAGATTCTGCTGCGTGAGCTGGAGGGCGGACGGCTGGATTTCGCATTGGTGGAAGGCTTTTTCGATCAGGACAAGTATGCCGCGAAGATGTACCGGCGGGAGGCGTTTCTGGGCGTATGTGCGCCGTCGCATCGCTTTGCCGGTCGGGCGGTATCGCTTGAAGAGCTGCTAGAGGAACGGCTGCTTGTACGCGAGGCGGGTTCGGGCACGCGCGCAGTGTTCGAGCAGGCGTTGCATCGCCGCAGCCGTACGCTGCACAGCTTTTCCAATCTTGCCTGTATCAGCGATTTTTCGATGATAAAGACGCTGGTTCAGGACGGCGTAGGCGTTTCCTTTTTGTATGCCGCTGTGGTGGCGCGTGAGCTGGCAGCGGGGACGCTGGCACAGTTCACACTGGAAGGCGAGAACTTAAGTGGCGCATTTCATTTTGTTTGTCTTAAGGATAATCAGTTTGCCGGGGCGTGGTCGGAGTGGATGGAGTAGCGCGTGGCGGCATACGGATTTTGTAAGTTTTTTAAAAAACGGTGGTTTTCTCCAACAAAATGAGGGAAAACCGCCGTTTTTGCATTAGAGAAAAACTTTCCATCACCAAAGTCTCTTCGCATAGCCAAAAAAACAGTGGGAATAGCAAAGGTTCACAGGCGTTTTTGCAGCCGGTGCGTGGCATAGTAAACGCGGAGGTGAAAAAATGCAGCAAAGAAAAGCAAAAAAAATCGCAGTTTCCCTGATTTTGACCCTTGCAATGCTGGTTTCCGCACAGGCGGCCGAGATTTCCTCCCTTATTCCAATCGGTCATACAGTCGGCATTCAGATGAGCGCCGAGGGCGTGCTGGTCGTACGGCTGGATGATGTGCAGACGGCGGACGGAGCGGTTTGTCCTGCGCGGGATGCGGGTGTGCTGGAAGGCGACCTGATTGTGGGGGTCAACGGAGCACAAATCAGCGCCAACGATGATCTGCAAAAACAGATCGCGCTTTCCGGCGGGCAACCGGTGGAGCTGACGCTCGAAAGTGACGGCAGCAGACGCACAGTGACTGTAACCCCGTGCGCGGATCAGGACGGTGTGTACCGCATCGGCGTGCTTGCGCGCGACGGCATGGCGGGCATCGGCACGCTGACCTATGTCGATCCGGAAACCGGTGCGTATGGCTCTCTGGGTCATGGCATCTGTGACGGTGAAACAGGCGTGCTCATTCCGCTGCGGGATGGCAGTTTGATTCAGTCGTCGGTCGGCTCGGTGCAGCGCGGCGAAGCCGGTGAACCGGGCGCACTGCAAGGTGAGTTCGTTTCGGACAATGCGATCGGTACCGTGGACGAAAACACGGAAAGCGGTATTTTCGGCACGCTGACCGACAGTTCGATTTACGATTCGCTGGAGTCCGTTCCGGTGGCATCAGCGGATGAAATCGAGGTGGGAGATGCGGAAATTCTGACCAATGTCGAAGGCGATACGGTCGAAAAGTATTCTGTGCAGGTGGTCAAGATTTATCCGGAGGATGACGAGTATGGCCGCGGCATGATGCTGCGCGTAACCGATCCGGAGCTGCTGGAAAAGACCGGCGGCATTGTGCAGGGTATGTCGGGTTCACCTGTCCTGCAAAACGGCAAGCTGATTGGCGCGGTGACCCATGTATTGGTCAACGATCCGACCTGCGGCTATGCGATCGGCATTGAACGGATGATTGAAGAAATGGAAAACTAATCAGAAAAAATCGCAACTTGTCGAATTTTGTCGAATGCTGTCGAGCAAAAAATACGCCGGTTTTCGAGATTTTTCTTGAACAATTTGGGATTATATGGTAAATTAGTGACAAGAAAGAGAGACCACTAATTTTTCGGAAAGCTGGTATAGACAACATGGAACAGAAAATCCGGGTATTGCTCGCGGACGACGACAGCGAATTTTGTGCACGTATGGCAGCGGCATTGGAAAAGGCAGACGATATGGAACTGGTCGGAATGGCAGAGGATGGCGGAAAAGCGCTTGCGGCAGTGCAGGAGCTGAGACCGGATCTGCTCATCATCGATTTGGTGCTGCCGGTGATGGACGGCATTTCGGTCATCAGCCGACTGCGGTCGCAGGAACAGAACAAAACGGCGGTGGTGGTACTTTCCGCCTTTGCCAGCCCGCAGGCCGGTGCGGAATGCACCGCGCTGGGCGTGGATATGTTTTTGCGTAAGCCGATGGACGCCGAGCGGGTGTGCGAACGCATCCGTCTGTGGCGCGAGGGAAAACAGGAGGAAGCCCCGTCGGGGGAAGGGAAAGCGCTCGAGGTACGTGTGACTGAGGTAATTCATCAGGTCGGCGTACCGGCGCATATCAAGGGCTATCAGTATCTGCGCGAGGCGATTATGATGGCAGTTAATGATATGGAAGCAGTGAGCGCGATAACCAAGGTATTGTATCCCTCGATTGCAAAGAAATTCAAAACCACCTCTTCACGTGTTGAACGGGCCATCCGTCATGCCATTGAAGTGGCATGGGATCGCGGCGATATTGAAACGCTGCAAAGCTATTTCGGCTATACCGTATCGGGTGTGAAAGGAAAGCCAACCAATTCCGAATTTATCTCTATGATTGCCGACCGGCTGCGGCTGCAGATGCGGTTCGGGGCGTAAGCAACAAACGAGCAGGGGACGGGGCGAAATGCTCCGTCCCTTATTTTGTCTGGAAATATGCGCAGTTATAGGATATAATAAATTCAAGCAGAAATTTGCAGAAAAATGAGGATTGTTTGAATGAAAATCATGGTGATTGACGGCAACAGTATTTTAAACCGCGCGTTTTACGGTGTGCGGCAGCTTTCCAACCACGAGGGCCTGCCGACCAACGCGGTTTATGGTTTTCTTGCCACACTTTTTAAATTGCAGGATGATGAGAAGCCAGATCGCACGGTGGTTTGCTTTGACGTGCGGGAAAAAACCTTCCGTCATCTGAAGTTTGATTCCTATAAGGCAACGCGCAAAGGTATGCCGGATGAGTTGGCAGCGCAGCTGCCTGTGGTCAAAGAGGTGCTGGACACAATGGGACTGACCCGCTGTGAGCTGTCCGGCTATGAGGCGGATGACCTGATTGGCACAATCAGCCGCCGCGCGAATGAGCATGGCGACAGCTGTGTTGTGGTGACGGGCGACCGTGACAGCCTGCAGCTGGTCGGCGGCGGCACGACCGTACGGCTGGTGACGACCAAAATGGGCCAGACCACCTATGACAGCTATGATACCGAGAAGTTTCGTGAAAAATACGGCTTTGACCCGATTTATCTGATTGACCTCAAGGCGCTGATGGGCGACTCCTCGGACAATATCCCGGGTGTGCCGGGTATCGGTGAAAAAACAGCGATGCAGCTGCTGCATGACTTCGGCTCACTGGAGGGCGTGTATCAGCATCTGGACGACCCACGCATCAAAAAGGGTGCGCGCACCAAGCTGGAGGCAGGCGAGCAGTCCGCCAAGGACAGCTATTGGCTGGCCACCATTGACCGCAACGCGCCGCTCGAGCTTGATGTGGAAAACCTGCCTGAGGCCAAGCCGGATGAAGCGGCGCTGTATGACCTGCTGACGCGCTTGGAATTTAAAAATTTCATCAAGCGGCTGAACTTAAGTGGCGAGCAGGCTGCGCCGCGTCTTCCGGAGGTGCAGGTGCAGCGCGTGACGCAGGCGGCAGAAGCGTTTGCACTGCTCGATGCGCTGACTGCGTCCGACCGCGTGTTTGCCGTGTTGTCCGAAACGCTGCGCGCCGTTTGTCTGCTGGATGGAGAAACGGCATCCGTTCTGTTTGCGGAGGATTTTTCCGAGACAGAGTGGGACGACCTGCTGCGCCGTCTGTTCGACGGCTCGGTTGAGCTTACGCTGCACGACGCCAAGCCGGTTGCGGCGGCCCTGCTGACGCGAGGTATCGCACCTGACGGCATCCGGTTTGACACCTGCATCGCGGCATATCTGCTGGACCCGACCCAGTCGGGATACGATCTGCCGCGTGTGACGCTGGCGTATTGCAGCACCGAGCTGCCCGCTCTGGATCTGGATGATCCGGCGGCGGTGTCGCCGCTTGGCGGACAGGAGCAGACTGCTGCGGCTTGTGCGCAGCACGCGGTGGCCATTCGCGCAATCTATACCGAGACAGCCGAGCAGATTGAGCAGCTTGGCATGCGTAAGTTATATTACGAAATCGAACTGCCGCTGATGCGTGTGCTGGCGGAGATGGAAGTGCTCGGATGCGCAGTTGAGCCGGACGCGCTGCGTGCCTTCGGGGATAAGCTGGATGCGCGTATCCGCGAGCTGGTAGCGCAAATCTATCACGATGCGGACGGTGAATTCAATATCAACAGCCCCAAGCAGCTGGGCGAGGTGTTGTTTGAAAAGCTGCATCTGCCCGCGCCGAAAAAGACAAAGACCGGATACTCCACCAATGTGGAGGTGCTCGAGCGTATCGCGGACGATCATCCAATTGTGCCGCGCATTCTGGAATACCGGCAGCTGAGCAAGCTCAAGAGCACCTATGTCGAGGGGCTTCTCAAGGTCATCAGTCCCAAAGACGGCCGCATTCACACGCATTTTCAGCAGACTGTCACCGCGACCGGCCGCCTTTCCTCCACCGACCCGAATTTGCAGAATATTCCTGTGCGCACCGAACTGGGACGTGAGCTGCGCCGCATGTTTGTTGCGCCGGACGACGATCATGTGCTGATTGACGCGGACTATTCGCAGATTGAGCTGCGCGTACTCGCGCATATCTCACAGGATGAGCATATGATTGAAGCGTTCCGCTCAGGGCAGGACATTCACGCCGCGACGGCGGCCAAGGTTTATCATGTGCCGCTCGATGAGGTCACGCCGCAGATGCGTTCCTCGTGTAAGGCGGTCAATTTTGGTATCGTGTATGGCATTTCGGATTTTTCGCTGGCGCAGGATATCGGCGTGACGCGCAAAGAGGCGGGCGAGTTTATCCGAACCTACCTTGCCACCTATCCGGGCGTTGCAAAATATATGGACGAGATTAAGGAAAGCGCGAAGGAAAACGGCTATGTGACAACCTTGTTCGGCCGCCGCCGTGCGCTGCCTGAGCTGAAAAGCCGCAACTTCAATATTCGCTCGTTCGGTGAGCGTGTGGCGATGAATACACCCATTCAGGGTACGGCGGCGGATATCATCAAAATTGCGATGGTGCGCGTGCGCGACCGACTGCTGCGCGAGGGCTTGGAAAGCCGCCTGATTTTGCAGGTGCACGACGAGCTGATTCTCGAAGCACCCAAGTCCGAGCAGGAAACCGCGATGCAGCTGCTGCGCGAGGAGATGGAGGCGGCGTTTCCGATGGACGCGCCGCTGGTGGCAGAGGCCAAGGCGGGACACAGCTGGTATGACACAAAATAATTTGTTTTGAACTGTACAGGGAGCAAATCTATGGACAATATCATTTTTATCTGCACGGGCAATACGTGCCGTTCTCCAATGGCAGAAGGGCTGTTCCGTGCGCACGGCGGCGAGGAGCAGACCGGGCTTGCGGCTGCTTCCGCCGGGCTGTTTACGCAGGATGGTATGCCTGCGTCAGAAAATGCAATTACGGCGGCAAAAGAGCTGGGCGCAGACATTTCCGCGCACCGTTCGCGCATGCTCACGCCTGAAATGGCAAAAAACGCGCGTTATCTGGTCTGTATGACGGGTGCGCATTACGACCGCTTGTGCGAGCTGTTCCCGGACTGCGCAGACAAGGTGTTCACGCTGTTGCCGACCGATATTTCCGACCCGTTCGGCGGCGATCTGGAGACCTACCGCCGTGCGGCGGCGCAGATCGATGAAGGCGTGCGTAGCATCATCGGGAGACTGGGCGCATGACGGTCGTGCCGATGGCGGAGCGCCATCTGGCGGCGCTGGCGGAAATCGAAAAAACCTGCTTTCATGCGCCGTGGAGCGAAAAAATGCTGCGGGAAGAGCTTGGCAAGGGGATCTTTCTGGTGGCCGAGCGGGACGGGCAGGCGGTTGGCTATGTCGGCTGCCAGACCGTGCTCGACGAGGGGTATATCACCAATGTCGCGGTGTCGCCGGACTGCCGGCGGCAGGGTATCGGCCGTGCACTGATTGAGGAACTGGCGCAGCGCGCCCGTGCACAGGGACTGTCCTTTGTCACGCTGGAGGCGCGCGCATCCAACGCGCCTGCCATCGCATTGTACGAAGGCGCAGGCTTTGACCGCGTCGGCATGCGCAAAAATTTTTATACCGCGCCGAGTGAGGATGCGGTGCTGATGACGCTGTTTCTGAAGGAGTGACACGCATGGAAATCCGGTTTGTCGATGCGGAAAACGCTGATTTGTTGGCGCTGGTGCAGCAGCTCGACGAGTATTATTTTCAGGTCGTCGGGGAGGTGCATCGCCGCTATGCAAAATACAACGACCCGCACTTGCTGGACGCCCGCATGGTGGCATATCAGGATGGGAATCCCGCGGGCTGCGGCGCATGGAAGAAAATAGACGATCAGACCGCGGAAATCAAACGCATTTTTGTCGCGCCGGATTACCGGCGGCAGGGCGTTGCCAGCGCACTGATTCGCGCGCTCGAGCAGGATGCCGCGGCGCATGGCTATACCCGCGCAATTCTGGAAACCGCGCGCACGACCGACGATTCGGCAGCGTTGTATCATAAACTGGGCTACCGCGAAATTCCTTATTACGGCAGTCCCGCAGGTGCAGAAAACTGCCGGTGCTTTGAAAAGGAGCTTTCATAGTTCGAAACGCAGTGGGAGGTAGAGGTATGATTACCGTGCTCAATCGCGAACTGGTGCTGGCTGTCAATGAGCAGCAAGTGTTTTTTGAAGCGCAGCAGGCACTCAGCCATGCGGAGATTAAATTTCAAACCGCGGTGCAGGACAACACCAAACGCATGCTGCAGCGGCAGGATGTCATGGGTATTCGCGTGCAATATCCGCAGGAATACAGGATATATGTACATAAAAAAGATGCGGATTTGGCACGCCATGTGCTGAAATATAAGAATGATAGGTGAAGCAATGAGAATATTGGCGATTGAGTCCTCCTGTGATGAGACGGCGGCAGCCGTCATCGAGGACGGACGGACTATCCTTTCCAGCGTGGTGGACACGCAGATTGAAACGCACGCGCTGTACGGCGGCGTTGTGCCGGAAATTGCCTCGCGCCGCCACATGGAGGCGGTTGTGCGCGTGACCGAGCAGGCGCTGGCGGATGCAAAAATGGACAAGCACGAGGTGGATGCGGTTGCGGCGACCTGTGCGCCGGGGCTGATTGGCGCACTTTTGGTGGGTGCGAACTTCGGCAAGTCGCTGGCATACGCGATGCGTAAGCCGTTTATCCCGGTGCATCACATCCGTGGTCATATTGCGGCAACCTATTTGGCGTATCCCGAACTCAAACCACCGTTTTTGACGCTGATTGCATCAGGTGGACACAGCGAAATTGTGATGGTGCGCGATTATACGGATTTTGAAATCCTCGGCGGCACGCGGGATGATGCGGCGGGCGAGGCGTTCGACAAGGTTGCGCGCGTGCTCGGCGTGGGCTATCCGGGCGGCCCGAAAATCGATAAACTCGCGCAGGAGGGGGACCCCAAACGGTATAAATTGCCCGATTCGCACATCAAGGATGCGCCGCTCGACTTTTCCTTCTCGGGGCTCAAGACAGCGGTCATCAATCTGGCTCATAACGCCGAACAGAAGGGCGAGGAGATCGACAAAAACGATTTGGCGGCTTCGTTCTGCGCGGCGGTCGTGCGCACGCTTGTGCCGCGGCTTGAGCAGGCGGTGCGGCAAACGCATGCGCGGCGTGTGGTATGCGCGGGCGGTGTGGCGGCCAATTCGTTTCTGCGGGCATCACTCAGCGAGATGGCGAAGCGCACGCATACGCAGCTGTATCTGCCGCCGCTCAACCTGTGTGGGGACAATGCCGCGATGATAGGCAGTCAGGCGTATTTTGAGTATCTTGCAGGCAACACGGGTACGACCTTGCAAAATGCATTCGCCACTGCGGAGATCGGTGAGAATATTTGTGAAAAGCGATAGAGGAAAAGGGCTTTTCAAAAGAGTGGGAATGCTGTAAAATAGAAGTGGTTTTTGCGCTGCAAAGGCCACTTCTGTTTTGTTTTTGGGCACGGTGCGCTTTGCGCGCCGTGGAGAAGGCTGTGGAAGCCGCAACCACCCGCCGTGCAGCGGCGGGGCGCGGCGTGCGCAAAAGCGCTGCGTGTGGGACATAAAGGAGCGAAGGAAAAACACAAATGGGTATGACAATTGCGCAAAAGATACTGAAGGCGCATCTGGTGGACGGTGAGATGGTACAGGGGCAGGAAATCGGCCTTAAGATTGACCAGACGCTGACGCAGGATGCGACCGGTACGATGGCCTATCTGCAGTTCGAGGCGATGGGCGTCGATCAGGTCAAGACCGAGCGGTCGGTCGCTTACATTGACCATAATACCCTGCAATCCGGCTTTGAAAACGCGGACGACCACAAATATATCGGCTCGGTTGCAAAAAAACATGGCATTTATTATTCCAAGGCGGGTAACGGCATCTGCCATCAGGTACATCTGGAGCGTTTCGGCGCACCGGGCAAGACGCTGATCGGTTCGGACAGCCATACCCCGACCGGAGGCGGCATCGGTATGCTGGCGTTCGGTGCGGGCGGTTTAGACGTTGCGGTCGCAATGGGCGGCGGCGCGTACTACATCCCGATGCCTAAGATGGTGCGTGTCAATCTGACGGGCAAGCTGTCTCCGTGGGTGTCGGCTAAGGATGTCATTTTGGACGTACTGCGCCAGATGACCGTCAAGGGCGGCGTCGGCAAGATTGTCGAGTACGCGGGCGAAGGGGTAAAAACCTTGTCCGTACCTGAGCGCGCGACCATTACCAATATGGGTGCGGAGCTGGGCGCGACGACCTCTATTTTCCCGTCCGATGAGGAGACGAAGAAGTTCCTCGAGGCGCAGGGCCGCGGCGATGTATGGGTGGAGCTGTCCTCTGACCCGGATGTGGTTTACGACGAGGAGTATACCGTCGATTTGTCCGCACTCGAGCCGCTGGCTGCGATGCCGCACATGCCGGACAACGTAAAGCCGGTATCTGAGATAGGCAATATCAAGATCAATCAGTGCTGTATCGGTTCATGCACCAACTCTTCTTACTACGATATGATGAAGGTTGCGGCTATTTTAAAGGGCAAGACCGTGCATCCGGACGTTTCGCTGACCATCAGCCCCGGCTCCAAGCAGGTATTCAACATGCTCGCACAGAACGGCGCGCTGGCGGATATCATTTCTGCAGGTGCACGTATTCTGGAATGCGCCTGCGGCCCCTGCATCGGCATGGGCCAGAGCCCCGAGTCCGGGGGCGTCAGTCTGCGCACCTTCAACCGGAACTTTGAAGGCCGCTCCGGCACGCAGGACGCGCAGATCTATCTGGTGTCTCCCGAGGTTGCGGCGGCAAGCGCGCTTGCGGGCGTGCTGACCGACCCGCGCACACTGGGCGAGATGCCGGAAATCCAGATGCCCGAGCATTTTGCCGTCAACGACAATCTGATTGTCAAGCCTGCCGAAAATCCGGACGAGGTGGAGGTCGTGCGCGGCCCCAACATCAAGCCTTTCCCGCTGGGTAAGGCGCTGGAAGCCAGCTACACGGGCAAGGTGGTGCTCAAGACCGAGGACAACATCACGACGGATCACATCCTGCCTGCGGGTGCAAAGCTGCTGCCGTACCGTTCGAATGTGCCGTACTACTCCAACTACTGCTTCATCAATGTTGACCCGGAGTTCCCGGCACGCTGCAAGGAACAGGGCGGCGGCATCATCGTCGGCGGCGCAAACTACGGTCAGGGCTCGTCGCGTGAGCACGCGGCGCTTGTTCCGCTGTATCTGGGCGTTAAAGCGGTGCTGTGCAAGTCGTTTGCACGCATCCATAAGGCCAATTTGGTCAACTCCGGCATTCTGCCGCTGACCTTTGTAAACCCGGCGGATTATGACGAAATCAGCCTGCTTGACGAGATTTCTCTGCCGAATGTGCTGGAAGAAGTGAAAAACGGCCAGCAGGTCACTATTGTGTGCGGCGGAAAAACCTTCAAGGCGGACTGTGATGTGTCCGACCGTCAGCGCGGCGCGCTGCTTGCAGGCGGCACGCTCAATTATGCCCGGCAGAATGTAAAGTAAATGCTTGTGTCAGAGGGAGCCGCAAGGCTCTCTCTGCTCTGCTTTTCTTGACAGAACATAGAATTCTTGTTAAAATAATATCAATTCAATAGGAGGACATTCCCATGTCTATCGACCAGTCCATTTTGGAGAAGTTTGAAGCGGTCGTCGAAAGCCAGCGCAAGCGCATTGCGGATATGAAGGCGCAGGACGACTTTATTGACTATTCTAAGCTCGACAAGCTCATCATCGGCGTGTGCGGCGGCGACGGCATCGGCCCGATGATCACCGGTATGGCACAGCATGCGCTTGAGGTGTTGCTGGCTGACAAGGTCAAGGCGGGCAAGGTGGAGTTTCGCGTCATCGACGGCCTGACCATTGAGCGTCGTGCAGAGCTTGGCTGCGCGATTCCGCCCGATGTGATGGAAGAATTGAAACAGTGTCACGTCATTCTCAAGGGGCCGACCACGACTCCGCGTAAGGGCGATCCGTGGCCGAACGTAGAGTCCGCAAATGTGGCGATGCGTAAGGCGCTCGACCTGTTTGCCAATGTACGTCCGGTCAAGGTGCCTGAACTTGGTATCGACTGGACGTTCTATCGTGAGAACACCGAAGGCGGTTACGCTGTCGGTTCGCAGGGAGTGCAGATCGACGACGACCTGTTCATCGACTTCACGGTTGCCACTTCGCAGGGCTGTGAGCGTATCGCGCGTCTGGCGTTTGACTATGCACGTAAGACCGGCAAGAACCGCGTTTCCTGCGTCACCAAGGCGAACATCATTAAAACGACCGACGGCAAATTCCTCGATACCTGCCAGAAGGTGGCAAAGGAATATCCGGAAGTCGAGTTTGACGACTGGTACATCGATATCATGACCGCAAAGCTGCTCGACGACAAGCGCCGTCGTGACTTCAAGGTGGTTGTGCTGCCCAACCTGTACGGTGATATCATTACTGACGAAGCGGCAGAAATTCAGGGCGGCGTCGGCACCGCAGGCTCGGCCAATATTGGCAAGCGTTATGCGATGTTTGAGGCGATTCATGGTTCTGCGCCGCGTATGGTGCAGGAAGGCCGCGCAAAGTATGCCGATCCGTCGTCCGTGTTGCGCGCATCTGTGATGCTGCTCGAGCATATCGGTGAAGTCGAGCTGGCGAAAAAGCTCGATCGCGCACTGGACATCTGCATGTTTGAAGAGAAAAAAGTGGTTGTTACCGGCCGTGATACCGGCGCAACTGCGCAAGAATTTACGGATTACGTGCTGGATACCATCGCCGGACTGTAATCATCAAAATATTCCAATGAAGGAAGAAGGAGAGAGCCTGTGGAACGAAAGCAAGAGGTTTCCAAAGCGGTCATTCAGCGGCTGCCACGCTATTACCGAAATATCTGTGAACTGAAGGCTGAAGGCGTGCAGCGCATCTCTTCACGCGCGTTGGCTGAGCGCATGGGTCTGACGGCCTCGCAAATTCGGCAGGATTTTAATTGTTTTGGCGGCTTTGGGCAACAGGGCTATGGATATAATATTGACAAGCTGATGGAGGAATTGGGCTCTATTCTCGGTCTGCGTGCAGGCCGCACAGCGATTTTGCTGGGTGCAGGCAACCTGGGTCGGGCGTTGCTCAATAACTTTGATTTCAGTGCAAGCGGATTCCGTCTGCTGTGCGCATTTGATGCAAACCCGGATCTCAAGGGAAAGGAATTCGGCGGCTATTCGGTGCGCAGCAGTGATGATTTACCGTCGTTTATTGCGGCTCACAAGCCGGATGTGGCAGTGCTTACCATTCCGAGGAGCAATGCGCCGGAGATTGCACGGGAGCTGGTCGATCAAGGCATCCGCGGCCTGTGGAATTTTACAGGAGAGGATCTTCACTTGGGTGGCTTGGGTGTACCGGTGGAAAATGTACATCTGTCCGATAGCTTGATGACGCTGTGCCATCTGGTCAGCGCGACAGAGGAATAAAAAAGAAACGGCCTGCAGGCCGTTTCTTTTTTTACAAATTTACATTTTATCGAGAAAATAGGGTGTAGTCTGGTAGACGTAGTAGTTAACCCAGTTGGTGTAGAACAAGTGCGCATGGGCTTTCCATGTGACAAGAATTTCATCATCCGGATCGTCGTTGCGGAAGTAGTGAGCTGGAATAGCAGGGTTCAAGCCTTTGGCTAAATCTCGCTCATATTCCTTCTTGAGCGTATCAGAGTCATATTCCCCGTGGCCGAGCACAAAAATCTGACGGCCATTCATCGCTTCCACGATGTATACGCCGGCTTCATTGGACTCTGCCAGCAGACGCAGTCGATCATCCCGGCGAATGTCCTCAGCGCGCACCTCAGTATAACGGGAATGCGGAGCAGAAAAAACGTCGTCAAAGCCGCGCAGAAGAGGTTCTTTTGGAAAAAGCATGTGATGACGAAAGATACCGGACATCTTGTGAGGAAGCGGATATTTGGGGATACCATAATGATGGTATAAGCCGGCCTGCGCGCCCCAGCAGATATGCAGAGTGGAGTGGACATGGGTCTTGCTCCAATCCATTATCTCAACCAGCTCATTCCAATATTCTACATCCTCAAACGGCATATTCTCTACCGGAGCGCCGGTAATGATAAAACCGTCATACTTTTGATCGCGAATATCATCAAAGGTCTTGTAGAAAGTAAGCAGATGATCCTCAGGTGTGTTTTTGGAGTGGTAGGTCTTGGTTTGAATCAAGTCCACCTCAATCTGAATAGGCGTATTGGATAAGCAGCGCAGAATTTGCGTTTCCGTAACGATTTTCAATGGCATCAGATTGAGCAATGCGATGCGCAGCGGCCGAATATCCTGTGTAGTCGCACGATGCTCGGTCATAACAAAGATGTTTTCGCTTTCCAGTACCGCACGCGCAGGCAGACTGTCGGCTATTTTGATGGGCAAGCCGACCCCTCCTTTTTATGAAATAGCATTATAATGATTTATTATAGCAGAAAGCGAAAAGAACCACAAGTCACAAAAAGCGAAAATACGGTAAAAAACAGTTGACAAAAGTAAAAAAGGGAGGTATACTGTATAAGTCTCATATAGAGACGGTCAAACTGGATGCAAACAAAAAATTGAAAAAACTTCTTGACAAATGCTTCTCGGTTTGATATACTAAATAGGCTGCTTCGATGAGAGGCGGCGCGGGTCGAAAAAAAGTTTGAAAAGAAATGAAAAAAGTTCTTGACAAACCGAAATAAACCTGATATAATAAATAAGCTGTCACCGAGAACGGTAAAGAGCTTCGAAAAGTTCTGAAAAGTCCTCGAAAACAGCGGATTGTACCTTGTAAATTAAACAACGAGAAAGCTTAACTTGGTTTTGATAAAAATCGAGTGTAGTGCGAACCTGAAATTCTAAGAGTTTTACTCTTGGTAAATCGGTGGAAGTCACAACTCCACTTAAAACAAAGTGACACGTCAGACTCTAAAGTCGATTGAATGAGCTTCAGCTCTTTCGATACAATTTTTAGAGAGTTTGATCCTGGCTCAGGATGAACGCTGGCGGCGTGCCTAACACATGCAAGTCGAACGGAGTTATTTTGGAAAGTCCTTCGGGACTGGAATTCTTAACTTAGTGGCGGACGGGTGAGTAACGCGTGAGCAATCTGCCTTTAGGAGGGGGATAACAGTCGGAAACGGCTGCT